>NZ_JAYKZY010000002.1:3302500-3530107 GCF_035818615.1 Sphingobium sp. CR2-8
CAGAGCCAGGCCGCATGGTTGCGCCAGAACCCGAATGTGCGCGTCACGATCGAGGGTCATGCCGACGAGCGTGGCACCCGCGACTATAATATCGCACTGGGCGAGCGCCGCGCCAATGCGGCCAAAAACTATCTCGCCTCGCTCGGCATCGATCCGGGCCGCCTGACCACCGTCAGCTATGGCAAGGAGCGCCCGGCCGCGCTGGGATCGGACGAAGCATCTTGGGCGCAGAATCGCCGCGCGGTGACGGTGACTATCCAATATTGATCGCACCCTCTGCCGTAATCTTGAAAGCCCGCCGGTCCCCGCGATCGGCGGGCTTTTTCCATGTCCGCAACAAAGCTGCTGACAAGATGCCCAATCTGGCCGATATGCTTCCTCTATATGGAACGCCCCGATATATGGGACGCCCCGGATTTAAAGATTGGCACGGCGGGATCATCATGCAGGACGGCAACGACAGGCAGAAGGACGGACAGGAAACGGTGAAGGGCACGCAGACGCTGATGCGCGCGCTCGACATCATGGACGAGGTGATCGACGGGCCGATCCGCGCCGCCGACCTGGCGCGTAAACTGGGCATGAGCAAGACGACGGCCCATCGACTGGTGCAGGCGCTCAAATCGCGCAATTATCTGTCGGTGACGCGGGACGGCTTCGCGCTGGGGCCCAAGCTGCTGCAACTGGGCGTGCTGGCGACCGAGCAGATCGACTATGTGCGGGTGGCGCGCCCGTTCATGGAACTGTTGTCGGACCGTACCGGGTTCTGCGTGTTCGTGGGCAAGCGCGAAGGCGACTGGTCGCGCCATCTGGACCGGGTGACCGGCACCCAGCGGCTGCGCGTCGCGACGGCGCCGGGCGATCGTCGTCCGGTGGCCGAAACGGGCCTGGGCAAGGCGCTGCTGCTGGACGAGGATGAGGCGGGCTGGGAACGGCTTTATGTCGAGGCGAAGGACGGCAAGGTCACGCCTGCGCAGATTGAGGCCTTCGTCGCGGAAATGCGCGGCCACAAGGCGCGCGGCGAGGTGCTGCACGATAGCGAGTTGGGCGATGGCGTCCGGTCGATCGCGGTGCCGGTCCGCGACGCCAAGGGGCAGATCTGCATCGCCATATCGATCGCCAGCGCCGCCCATTATCTGACCGACGACTTGCGGCCAGGGCTGGCCGAGCAGGTCATGCGATCGGCCGAACTGATCAGCAGCGCGGTCGGCTATAGCGGACCGCGTTGAATGGCACGGCGCCCTTAACTTCCCACATTTCCCGCCAATTTCGAAATTTCCGATCAAAAGTTGGACATTTTGTTGCGATCGATGGCGTCCGTCACAAAGTATAGCGCGCCCGACCCGGCGTAGGACAGGCAGACACAATAAGGGCGCGGTCACCAGGGTGGCCGCGCCCTTGAGTTTGGGGAGAAAGGGTAAGTCGATTACATCCGGTAGGTCACGCCGAAGGTGAAGGTGCGGCCGATACGGGTTTCGAACAGCGTGTCCTGGCGCTGGCTGTCGATGTAGAGACGGTTCTGCTCATCGGTCAGGTTGGTGGCCTCCACGATCAGCTTCAGGCGATCGGTGACATTATAGCTGGCCGACGCATCCATGTAGAAGGTCTTGGCATTACCCTGCAGATCGCTGCCCGGCGAAGCCGGGATGCCGCGGATGAACTGGTCGCGGAAGTTGCCGGTGGTGCGGATGCTGAACTTGTCATCCTCATAATAGAGCGTCGCCGACGCGGTATTGGGTGACAGGCCGACCAGATCGGCCGTGGTGGTCACGGTCGGCACGCCGTTCACGCTGTTGAGGATGTAGTTAATCTTCGACGTGACATGGGTGTAGTTGGCCAGCAGACCGAAATTGCTGAAAAACCCGTCGAGGAAGGTGAAGGGGATCTGGGCGTTGATTTCGATGCCCTTGAGCTTGCCGCCCGGCGTGTTGAAAGGCTGCGAGATGGTGAACGGATCGGTCGGAACGGCCGTGCCGCCGATCAACAGGGCGTCGGGCAGACCCAGTTCGTTGAAGTTGATCTGGCTGTTCACATTTTGGATATAGCTTTTGATATCCTTGTAGAAGAAGGCGGCGGACAGCAGCGAGCCGGGGCGGAAATACCATTCGATGGCGGCGTCGAACGTATTGGCGCGGATCGGGCTGAGAAGCGGATTGCTGATGCTGCCGACGCGGGTCGTGGGATTGATCGTGACGGTCGGCGTCAACAGACCCAGTTCAGGCCGCGACAGCACCTTTGCGCCGGAGAAGCGGACCAGCAGATTATCGACCGGTTCGATCACGATGTTGGCGGAAGGCAGCCAGTCATCATAGCTGTTGCGGACGGCCTTATACTGACCCGCAAGGCCCGTAGGCGAGGTGGCACTGGCGATATTGATATAGCCCGACCCCACCATATCGGTCTTGACGTAGCGGACACCCGCATCGCCGCGAACGGCAAAGCCGAGCGCGTCTTCCAGGTCGAAATTGGTCATCACATAACCGCTGGAGACTTCCTCCACGACGCGGCTGCGCCCGGCGCCACATTCGATGCCGCAATAGCGCACGTCTGCGAAACCGAAGGTGCTCGCCCATTTCTCGGGATCGATCGCGGCCCAGCTGGCCGGTGCGCCATTGCCCCACAGCTTGTCCACGCCGGTGATGCTGGTGGTGATGCTGGCAAGGCTGGTCCCGGCCGGCAGATTGCGGACGACCGTGTCGGCATTGAAGGGACGCAGGAAGGTGGAGAGAAAGTCGCTACGCCGATATTGCGCGCCCGCCTTGATGGTGAAAGCGTCGCTGACCGTCCATTTCAGGTTGGTTTCGGCGGTCATATTGTCGGTCGTGTTCTTCGACGGCTTGCCCTGGAAGCTGAAGCCGCCGCGCACCGTGCCGTTGACGGTCGGGGCATAGCTGAAGCTGGCAGGATTGTTGACATCGACGCCGAAGCCCAGCTTGGGCGTGGAGCCGCCGTCGCGGAAGTCGATCGAGAAGCCGTTGGTGTCGATCGCGTCCATGAAGGTCTGGAGACGGCTCTTGCCGTCCCAAACCGACTGGTTGAAGCCAACGAGGCCGCTGATTTCCAGGCTGTCGTTGAGCTGGCGCTTGAAGTTGAGGTTCGCCTGCTTGAAGGTCGAGACGAAGTGATCGACCAACCCTTCGGACCGCACGTCGACGCCGTCGAACACGCCATGGACCAGCGAGCCATTCTCGTCGAATTCGATTTCGCGCACCGACGTCATCGGCTGGCCCAGATTCGACGCGTTACGGGCGAAGGACACGGCGGCGATGTAATTGTCGCGGCGCGTCACTTCGAAGCGTGAATAGAGTAGGTCGAGCGAGATGTCGGTGTCGTCGTCGGGGTTGAACTGGAAGGTCAGCGATCCACCGATCCGTTCCTGCTTCTGTTCGCTGTTCAGATAGCGCGGCAGGCGAGGCAGGAACGCGCCGCTGCCCGCGACGCCAGGCAGGTCGGCACGGCGCAGATTCTGGATCGTCTGATAGGCGGCCGCATTGCTGGTGCGCGGATTGCCGGTGCTGCAATTGGCCGCAGTGACACCGCGCGACGCGAGCTGCTCAGCCGTCTGGCCCGCCGTGTTGATCGGCGCGCCCAGCGGCGAACAGAAGCCGCCATTGGTGTTGGCCGACAGGATATCGACCGCCGAATAGCCCACTTCACGCAGGTTGCGCTTCTGATAGGCGACCGACCCCAGGATGCCGAAGCCGCTGTCGCCGAACTTCTTGGACACGAGCAGGGACGCGCGCGGATCGACCTTCTTCGACAGTTCGTTGTAAACGCCGCGCATGGTGGCCGCGAGGACGAAATCCTCCTTCTGCTCCATCGGCTTGGGCGCGCTCAGATCGACCGTGGCGCCGAGCGACCCTTCTTCGATATCGGCGGAGGTCGTCTTGCGCACCGACAGGGCGGAAAAGATTTCGGTCGGGAAGACGTTGAAGTCGAAGCTGCGGCCATTGTTGCCCGCGCCATAGATGTCGGACGAACCGGTCTGCGCCGTGCCTTCCATCCCGTTGATGCGGACGCGGGTGAAGCCGGCGCCCAGACCACGGACCGAGATGTTGCGGCCTTCGCCGCCGTCGCCACGGGCGAGCGCAATGCCCGGTACGCGCTGCATCGATTCGGCGAGGTTGGAGTCGGGGAACTTGCCGATATCTTCGGCGACGATCGAATCGATCGCTGCGGCTTCGGACCGTTTCATGCCCAGCGCGCTGTTGAGCGAGGCGCGGAAGCCGGTGACGACGATGTCGGCGGCGCCGGCATCGGCGGCAGGCTGATCGGCGGCGGGCTGTTCCTGCGCGGCCGCGGGTAAGGCGACCAGCAGCGTGGCGGCGATCGCCAGCGCCGAGCTGCGGCGGGCAAAAGCGGAACGGATACGCATCTTATTTCCTCCCCTATTATGACTGGCCCCATCGCTGATGGGCGTCCAGAATGTCCCACTATGTGAACTGATGTGTCACTCTATCTAGACAGTCCGACAATTGCCAGAAAAATCATTATGTGAATTTTATGCCCACAATGTGGATCATTGTTGCAGGGGTTCGGCGGACCGTTCACCCTATTGGAATGGAAGAAGGGCCTCGCGTGGCAGGATCGCCATTGGAGACGATCCAGCCGAAAGACTGTTGACCCTCCTATTTCGTCCCGATATATGGGCAACAACTCTATTTAACGGGATTTATGTCCAACACGCCTCTGCACGGGCGGTTGATCTGGGGGGAGCGCTGCGGCTCCGTGGCGCTCCCCTTTTTCTTATGTCCTGATCGGATGCCCCAGCATGACGCTGCCCGCCGCCCTTGCCCTGATGCTGAACGCGGCGTCGCCTGCGATGGCACAGACGTTCGACATGCGCGCCGGATCGGCGGAACGGCAGCGCTCTTACGAAACGGGCGGTCCCGGCATGGAGCCGGGCGCTGATCCGCAGGGCTTCCTCTTTTCGGTGGCGTTGCCGCAAGGGGACTATCGCGTCACGCTGCGCCTGGGCGATGATGGCCGACCGGGCGACACCACCGTAAAGGCCGAAGCGCGGCGGTTGATGCTGAACCATGTCGTCACGCGTCGAGGCGAAACGACCGAACGCAGTTTCCTGGTTAATATCCGCTCCCCGGCGCTGACGCCGCCGCCGCCCAATGCGCCGGGCGGCGACGCCGTGCGGATCGATGCGCGCGATGCGGCGGAGTTCACCTGGGACGAGAAGCTGACGCTGGAGTTTCTGGGTAAGCCGACGGTCCGGTCGGTCCGCATCGAACCCGTCCGTGCGCCCACGATATTCCTGGCTGGCGATTCGACGGTGACCGATCAATATGCCGAACCGGCCGCCAGCTGGGGGCAGATGCTGCCTGCGATGCTGGACGGCAAGATCGTGGTCGCCAATCATGCCAAGTCGGGCGCCACGCTCAAATCCTTCTTGACCGACCTGCGCTTTGACAAGCTGCTGTCGGGGATGAAGAAGGGCGACTGGCTGTTCATCCAGTTCGGCCATAACGACCAGAAGGCGGAATGGCCGCAAACATACGCCGATGCGCAGACGAGCTATCCGGCCTGGCTGCGCGCCTATATCGCCGAAGCGCGGCGGCGCGGGGCGCAGCCGGTGCTGGTGACGTCGCCTGAGCGGCGCAATTTCGATGCGCGGCGTAGAATCGTGGACACGCTGGGGGCCTATCCGGCGGCGGTGCGCGCCGTGGCGGCGCAGGAGCAGGTGCCGCTGATCGACCTCAACGCCGACAGCCGGGCTATCTACGAAGCGCTGGGACCGGAGGGCGCGCCAGGGCTGTTCAACGATGGCGGCCGGGACAAGACCCATCACAACAACGCTGGCGCATGGCTGCTGGCGCGCGCGGTGGCGGAACGGATACGGACGCGAATCCCCGCGCTGGCGCCGCATGTGACGATGCCCGCCTTCGACCCGGCCCGGCCGCCAGCGCCCGACAGCGTCGCCATCGTCCCTAGCCTGATCCGCAGCGATCAGCGGCCGGCTGGCAGTTGATGCGCGTCACCCGCCGCGATGTCGCGCTGGGCGGTGCCGCCCTGCTGCTGCCCACCTTCCCGGCGCATGCGGCGCGGCGCATCGACGTGCGGGACCATGGCGCGCGGGGCGACGGCAGGACGATCGACAGCCCGGCCATCAACGCGGCGATCGAGGCGGCGGCACGCGCGGGCGGCGGCACCGTCGTCCTGCCACGCGGTCGCTATCTATGCTTTTCGATCCGGTTGCAAAGTCGGATCACGATGCTGCTGTCCGATGGCGCGGTGATCGAGGCGGCCGATCCGGCGCGCCATGGCGGGCGATACGACCTGCCCGAAGCCGGTATCGATCAGCTCTATCAGGATTTCGGCCATAGCCATTGGCGCAACAGCCTGATCTGGGGCGACGATGTGGAGCAGGTGGCGATCGTCGGCCCCGGGCTGATCCACGGGATTGGCCTGACCCGCGATGGCCCCGGTGCGCGCTGGAAACGCCAAGCGGGCGAACGGCCCTTGTCGATGCAGGGTATGAGCGTGGCGGACATCGGCCATCTCGAGCCGGACGCCGCCGCGATGCAGGGCCTGGGCAACAAGGCGATCGCCTTCAAGAATGGCCGCGACATTCACCTGTCGGGCTTCACCATCCTGAAGGGCGGGCATTTCGCGATCCTGGCGACGGGCACGCGCGACTTGCGGATCGACGGGCTGACGATCGATACCGAGCGCGATGGCATCGACCTGGATTGCGTGCGCGACGTGGTGGTGGAACGCTGCCGGGTCAATTCGCCCAATGACGACGCCATCGTGGTCAAGAGCAGCCATGCGCTGGGCCGGGCGATCGCTGCGGAGAATATCCTGATCCGCGACTGCGACGTGTCGGGGTACGACATGGGGTCGCTGGTCGATGGCACGAGGCGCACTACTCAGGCGATCGCGCCCGATCGCGACCGGGTGACGGGCCGCATCAAGCTGGGCACCGAGAGCAATGGCGGATATCGCAACGTGCGGATCGAGGATTGCCGCCTCACCCGCTGCCGGGGCCTGGCGCTGGAGACGGTGGATGGGGGCGTGATGGAGCATGTCGTCGCGCAGCGATTGACGATGCGCGACGTTACGACTGCGCCGATCTTCCTGCGGTTGGGCGACCGGCGGCGCGGGCCGGAGGGGACCGGTGTCGGCGCGATCCAGGGCGTGGAAATCAGCGAGGTGGATGCGCGCGGCATCGACCATCGCTTCCCCGCTGCCATCGCCGGATTGAAGGCACATCCCATCCATGACGTGACGCTGCGCGACATCCATCTCGCCTATCGTGGCGGCGGCACGGCGGCCGATGCGGTGCGCGTCCCGGCCGAACTGCCCGACGCCTATCCCGAACCCAGCATGTTCGGCGTGCTGCCTGGATGGGCGCTATGGGCGCGGCATGTGGAACAGCTGACGATCGATCGCTTCACGGCGGAGACGATGACGCCCGACCAGCGCCCGCCCTTCGTCCTGGACGATGTGTCGGCTATTTCCGTGACGAACACGCTGCTGTGGCGTTGACGACAATATGGGACAGTGCTACCAATTATCGGCATAACGTTCCACAATATGGTTCATCAGGGAGAGCCTATGTCGATCCACGCCTTCAAGATGCAGCTGAAGCCCGGCGTGGTGGACGAATATCGCAAGCGGCATGACGAAATCTGGCCGGAACTGTCCAACTTGCTGTCGCAGTCGGGCATTTACGACTATTCGATCTTCCTGGACGAAGAGACGCTGAGCCTGTTCGCGGTGCTGAAACTGCGGGACGATAATAGGCGCGACGCATTGCCCGACCATCCGATCATGCAACGCTGGTGGGACCATATGGCCCCGTTGATGGAGGTTGGCCCAAGCAACCAGCCCAAGGAATGGCCGCTCCCCCTGCTGTTCCATCTGGATTGAGCGTCATGCGTTCGCTGATCGCCGTCCTGCTGCTCGGCTCCGCTCTCGCCACGCCGGTCGTGGCGCAGGTCGCCAAGCCCACCGCCAACTTGTCCGCGCCGGTCAAGACGTTCGGCCGCGTGTCCTATGATGCGCGGTCGCTGATGGTCGATGGCAAGCGACTGGTCGTGTGGGGTGGCGAGTTCCACCCGTTCCGCCTGCCCTCCCCCGACCTGTGGCGCGACATCCTCCAGAAGATGAAAGCGAGCGGCTTCAACACGGTCGCGCTCTATTTCGACTGGGGTTATCATAGCCCCAAGCAGGGCGTGTACGACTTCTCAGGCATCCGCGACATCGACCGATTGCTCACCATGGCGGAGGAGGAAGGCCTCTACGTCATCACTCGCGCCGGTCCTTATGTGAATGCGGAACTGTCGCGGGGCGGCTTTCCCGGCTGGCTGGTCAACCAGCGCGCCCGCGCCCGGACCGACGATCCCGATTATCTCAAGGCCGCCGACGAATGGCTGAGCCGGATCAATTCGATCATCGCGAAGCATCAGATCAACGCCGATCCCAAACGCAAATATGGCGTCATCCTGCACCAGATCGAAAATGAGCTGGCGCTGACCACAGCTGCGCAGCGGCGCTATATGGACCATCTTTATGCCAAGGCGCGGGCCGACGGCATCACCCTGCCCCTGTTCCATAACGATCAGGGCCGCAACGGATACTGGACGCCCGAATCGTCCAAGGTCGACAAGGTCGTGCCCGGCCCCAATGACATGTATGCGTTCGACGGCTATCCCGGCGGCACCTGCACCGTGGAGGGCAAGCCGACCCGCGACGTCGCCGCGCCGGACTGGGGTTTCTATGGTCCCGGCGGGGCGAAGGGGGGCGCATCCGCATCGCCCGATACGCCGGGCTTCCTGGCGGAGTTCGGCGGCGGCTGGTTCGACTATTGGGGGTCGAACGGCGGTTATGAGTGTAACGCGATCCAGCGCGGCAAGCGGTTCCAGCGCGTCTTTTACGGCACGAACCTGGCGAACGGGATCGGCATTCAAAGCTTCTACATGACCTATGGCGGCACCAGCTGGGGCTGGCTGCCAGCGCCGGTCGTGTTCACCAGCTATGATTATGGGTCGGCCATTTCCGAGCCACGCGCCCTGCGCGAGAAGGCGCAGGAGATGAAGCAGCTGGGCGGGCTGATCGCGTCCGTGCCGGATTTGGCGGGGATGGTCCCGGCGGGGCAGCCGGAGATTTCCTCACCCCATATCCAGATCTATCATAATAAAAGCCCGGAGACGGATGCGCGTTTCCTGATGGTGACGCACAAGCCGTCCAACGGGCAGACGAACGACGCTTTCAGCTTCACCGCCGACCTGCCGGACGGGCGATATACAGTGCCGATGCAGCTCAATGGCTTCGACGCGAAGTGGCTGGTCGCGGGTGTGACGCTGAACGGGCAGCGGCTCGTCTATTCGACGTCGGAGCTGCAATCGTCGCAAGATGGCGTGATGCTGCTCTATGGTCGCGCAGGCGAAACCGGCGAGACGGTGCTGCGCTATGCATCCGCGCCCCAGGTGACGATGCTGGAGGGGCAGGCGAGCAGCGCGTTCGACGCAGCCAAGGGCGATCTCAAGCTGAGCTACGCCCATCGGGGTCGTGCCGTGGTGCGGATCGAGGGCGGCGGGCGGCCGTCCCTGACGCTGATCCTGGCCGACGAGGCGGAAGGCGCGCGCTATTGGCGCGCAGGCGATGCGCTGGTCCGTGGCCCTGCGCTGATACGGTCGGCGATCATCAGGGGCGGCGTGCTGGCATTGACCGGCGACACCGCGGAACAGACCCCGCTGGAAATCTGGGCGCCCAACGCCGTGCGTTCGGTGACGTGGAACGGGGCGAAGGTCGCGACCAAGGCGACTGCCGTTGGGAGCCTGGCCGCCGTGCAACCGCTGGCTGGTCCGGCCGCCATCGCCCTGCCCGCCTTGACCGACTGGCGCATGGCGAAGGGGTCGCCGGAAACCGATCCGGCCTTCGACGACAGCGCATGGCAGGCGATCGACAAGCGGTCCTATGCCAGCATCACCGCGCGACCCGACGGCCAGCCCAATATGAGCATGGACGCCTATGGCTTTCATGATGGCGATGTCTGGTATCGCGGCCGCTTCACCGGCACCCCGGACGCGAAGACGCTATCGCTTTATTATGGCGCGGGCGGTTCGGGGCTGGTGCAGGCCTTTGTCGACGGACAGTTTCTGGGCGAGGCGGAAACGCCCGGCGGCCTGCCCCGGCCGATCACCACCGGCACGGCGCGCTTCGCCCTGCCCGCCGCTGCCCAGTCGGGGAGCATGTCCTGTCCGTCATGGTGCGCAACAACGGCCATAATTGGGATCTGGACAGCGATGATTTCCACAAGGAAGCGCGCGGCCTGATCTCGGCCTCCCTCGAAGCGCCGGGTGGCCGCAGCTTCGGCGTGCCGATCGCGTGGAAGATCCAGGGCAAAAAGGGTGGCGAAGACCTGCCTGACGTCGCGCGCGGCCCGGCGAACAATGGCGGCCAATATGGCGAGCGCATGGGATGGCACCTGCCCGGCTTCAATGATGGGGCGTGGGCGAAAGCAAGCGTACCTGTCGCGCAGGCCGACGCCGGGACCAATTGGTATCGCACCAGCTTCGCGCTGAACGTGCCCAAGGGGCAGGATGCGACCATCGGCCTCAGCTTCGGCGACGCGACGACGCCGCGTTCGCCGGTGCGCTATCGCGTGCTGATCTTCGTCAATGGCTGGAACATGGGGCAGTTCATCGCCCATGTCGGGCCGCAGCGCACCTTCCCCATACCCGAGGGCATCCTCAACCATCGGGGCAAGAACCATATTGCGCTGGCCGTCACATCCGATGGCCAGCCGGGCGACGCGCTGGAAAGCGTGCGCCTCGTTACCCTTCATACCGTGAAAGGCGGTCTGCCAGTGCAGATGGTTGCCGCGCCAAACGCACCTTCAGACCTTAAGGAGACCCAATAAGTGGCCGCTATCCATCATGATGTCCCGCGCAGTCAGGTCATCGATTCCATCGACCGGTTGATGGACAATCTGGTCAACATCAAGGATGAGACAGGCGAGTTCCTGCTCCATCTGGATGATGGCCGCATCATCGACACCAAGGGTTGGGCCGGTTGGGAATGGACCCATGGCGTCGGCCTGTTCGGCATGTGGCGCTATTTCGAGCAGACCGGCGACTATAAGGCGCTGGATATCATCAAGCAGTGGTTCGAGGATCGCTTCGCCGAAGGCACGCCGACCAAGAATATCAACACGATGGCCCCGTTCATCACGCTGGCCTATCTGTACGAGTTCGAACCCGATCCGCGCTACATCCCCTATCTCGACACCTGGGCCGAATGGCTGATGGCGGACGATGGCCTGCCCAAGACCGAAGAGGGCGGGTTCCAGCACATCGTCTATAATGACGTGAATCCGGGCGAGATGTGGGACGACACGCTGATGATGTCGGTGCTGCCGCTGGCCAAGATCGGCCTGCTGCTGAACCGTCCCGCCTATATCGAGGAAGCCAAGCGCCAGTTCCTGGTGCATATCAAATATCTGTTCGATACGAAGACCGGCCTGTGGTTCCATGGCTGGGATTTCAACGACCGGCATAATTTCGCGCGGGCGCTGTGGGCGCGGGGCAATTGCTGGGTGACGATCGCCATTCCGGAAATCATCGAGATTCTCGACCTGCCGCAGGGCGATTTCTTCCGCACCTTCCTGATCGACACCCTTGCAGCACAAGTGAAGACGCTGAGCGAAACGCAGGACGCGGAAACGGGGCTTTGGCACACGCTGATCGTCGATCCGACCAGCTATCTGGAAGCGTCGGCCACTGCGGGCTTTGCCTATGGCATATTGAAGGCGGTGCGGAAGGGCTATCTGCCGCGCCATTATGAGGCGGTCGGCATCAAGGCGGTGCGCGGCGTGCTGGCGAACATCGATGACGCTGGCGAATTGCAGCAGGTCAGCTTCGGCACGGCGATGGGCGATAGCGAGCAATTCTACAAGGATATCGCGCTCACCTCCATGCCCTATGGCCAGAGCCTGGCGATCTGCGCGCTGGGTGAGTTTCTGCGCACCTATATCTGACATGACGGGACGGGAGGGAGCGGCTGTGGAAGGACTGTATCTCTCTCGCCTTTTGTCCAGGGGTGCCGTCGGCCTGATCGGGCTGGCGGCATTTCTTTTGGGCATCGCGCCTGCATCGGCCGAGGACTGGGTGCGGGCTACGGCAAGGCCGGGGGATTTCCCGCTGGCGGCGGCTGGCGTGGCCGCGACCATCGTCACCGATCCCGCCGACCATGATGTGGTGCGGATCGCCGCCGATGATCTGCGCAGAGACATCGGCGTGGTGACGGGCGAGCGCGCAGGCGGCGGGGCGCAGGTCTGGATCGGCACGCTGGGGCGCAACGCCGCGATCGACCGGTTGGCGGCGACGGGGCGGATCGATGTCGCAAAGCTGAAGGGCGCTTGGGAAAGTTTCCTGATCGTCGCCGTCAACAAGCCCGTACCGGGCGTGGCGCGCGCGCTGGTGATTGTGGGCAGCGACCGGCGGGGCACCGCCTATGGCGCCTATGAACTGTCGCGCGCGATCGGCGTGTCGCCATGGCACTGGTGGGCGGATGCGACGCCGCTGCATCGCGATGCGCTCTATGTCGCGCGCGGGGTGAAGCGCTTCGGGCCGCCATCGGTGCGTTATCGCGGGCTGTTCCTGAACGACGAGGATTGGGGACTGATCCCCTGGGCGGCGGGCAGCCATGCGCCGGGCGAGACGCCGCTGGGACCGAAGACCTACGCCAGGCTGTTCGAACTGATGCTGCGGTTGAAGGCCAATCTGCTGTGGCCCGCGATGCACAAGGTGACGCGGCCGTTCAATGCCGATCCCGCAAATGCGGCGCTGGCGGACCGCTATGCCATCGTCATGGGATCGAGCCATGCCGAACCGATGCTGCGCAACAATGTGGGCGAGTGGGACGCGCCGGCGGCGGATTTCGATTATCTCAAGAACCCGGATGGCGTGAGGCGCTACTGGGACGCGCGGGTGGCGTCCCATGCGCGCTATGAGAGCATATGGACGCTGGGGATGCGCGGCATCCATGACAGCGGCATGGTGGGACCCAAGACGATCGCGGAACGGCGCGCGGCGCTGGAGCGGATCTTCGCCGACCAGCGCGCGATGCTGGACAAGGCCGGGATCGGGGACGCGCCGCAAGTCTTTACGCCGTACAAGGAAGTGCTGGACGTCTATCGCGCGGGCCTCAAGGTGCCGGACGATGTGACGTTGATATGGCCGGACGATAATTTCGGCTATATCCGCCATTTCCCCGATGCCGCCGAACGCGCGCGCAAGGGCGGGTCGGGCGTCTATTATCACCTCTCCTATCTCGGCGCGCCGCTCTCCTACCTCTGGCTGTCGACCACGCCGCCCGCGCTGATCCGGCAGGAGATGGGCCGGGCCTGGGACCGGGGCGCGCGCAGGATGTGGGTGGTGAATGTCGGCGACCTCAAGCCCGCCGAACTGGGCACAGATTATTTCCTCAAGCTGGCCTGGGATGTCGAGGGGACACGGCGGCGGCCGATCGACGATGTCGTGGCGGACTTCGCGGCGGAGACGATTGATGCGGCGCAGGCTCCCCGGATCGCAGCGGTGTTGCGCACCTATCACCGGCTGAATTTCGAGCGGCGGCCCGAACATCTGCAATATTATCTGCCGGGCGAGAAGGCGCGGCAAAGCCCGCTGACGATCGCGCAAGCGGACGCACGGCTGGCCGACTTTGCCGCGATGGAGGATGCGGTCGGGCGGATCGAGCCGCTGGTGCCGACGGAGCGGCGCGATGCGTTTTTTGAACTGGTGGGCTATCCGGTGCAGGCGTCGGCCGCCGCCAATCGGCGCTTCTTCGCAGCCGAGGCGCATGACCGGCTGCGTGACGGCGACCTGGCGGAAGCGATGCGACGCGGGGCCGTTGCGCGGGAGGCGGATGTGGCGATCGGGGCGCTGACACGACGGTACAATCGCGAGATTGCAGGCGGCAAATGGCGGGGCATGATGGCAGTGGAGCCAGCCGACGGGCAGTGGCGCAGCTATCGCGCGATCCCGCCGATCCTGCCGCAATCCGACGTCGTCCTGCCCCACAAGGAGCCTGTACCAGCGGCAAAAGAGACAGCGAGTTGGACAGTATTTTCGCCCCGCGCCTTTGTCGCGGGACCGGGATGGCGACGGGTCGAAGGACTGGGACGACAGGGCCTTGTGCTGGGCGCGACCGGCATGGGCGGGGTGGCGACGGCCAACGTCATCCTACCCGCCGGACGCTGGCGCATGCTGGTCGATCTGCTGCCGACCTATGCCGACCGGGATGGCGATCCGTTGCGGCTGACATTGGGCATCGATGGCGCGCAGCATGGGTTGGAAGTAGCCCGCGAGACGGGAAGCCGCGACTGGGCCGATGGGGTGCTGGACAACCGGCTGAGCCTGACGGTGCAGGGCGAACTGGCCGGGGGCAGGCATAGCCTGACGGTCGACGCGCGCGACGCAGGCGTGATGATCGAAGCGGTCCGTTTCATTGCCATGGAGGATGATCGCGTCTTGCATTGATTTCATATGGCGTGATAGACTTCCACTATGTGGCATTATATGCCCACGCCAGAGCATAAGATTGACGCGCGATGACGGATGCGCATGGCAGGTGAGGATGACAGTGACAGTGGCTGAAACGACCCGACCCGTCCGCTTGCAAAATTATCTCGCCTATGGCTCCAACGACGTGCTGGGCGCGGGATCGATGGCGGTCATTTCGGGATGGGTGCTGATTTTCTACACCCAGTTTTGCGGACTGACGGCGGGACAGGCGGCGACCATCTTCGCCGTGGCGCGCATATTGGACGCCTTCGCTTCGCCGATGATCGGCTATATCTCCGACCATTTCGGGTCGACCTGGCTGGGGCGGACGTTCGGGCGGCGGCGCTTCTTCATCCTGGCGGCGATCCCGCTGCTACCCAGCTTTGCGCTGATGTGGCTGCCCGGCCAAGGCTTCTGCTATTATCTGGTCAGTTATGTGCTGTTCGAGCTGGTCTATGCGATGGAGATCATCCCGTTCGAGACGCTGGCGGCGGAGATGTCCACCGACTATCGCACCAAGGCGAAATTCGCGGGATCGCGCATCCTGTTCGGGCAGGCGTCGGCGATCCTGGCGGGCTTCCTGCCGCTATGGCTGATCAACGCGCTGGGGCGGGACAGCGCCGACACCTTCTTCTATATGGGGCTGATCTTTGCCGCCCTGTTCATGGTGACGGCGGGGCTGCTCTATCTGTTCAGCTGGGAACGGCATATGCCGGGCGGCGTGGCACTGCCTTCGCCGCGGCCCGCATCCGGCGGCGCTGGGCAGGCGTTGAAGGCGCTGTACCGCAACCTGTTTTCGACCATGCGCATCCGCGCGTTCCGCCTGCATCTGGGCATGTATCTGGGCGGTTATATCAGCCAAGATATCTTCAACGCGGCCTTCACCTTCTTCGTGATCTTCGCGCTGTCGGGATCGATGGCGATCGCGTCGGGATTGCTGGGCACCATGTATATCGTTCAGTTCGTCGCGGTGATCATCGCCATCAACCTGGCGCTGCGCGCGTCGCCCGCCAGAGCCTATCAGGTCGCCGCCGCCGATTTCGCGGTCGGCGTGCTGGCGCTGATCGCGCTGTGGCTGCTGGGTGTGCCCGCCACGTCCCCGTGGATCTGGCTGCCGATCATCCTGGCCGGGCTGGGCCGCGGGGCGCTGAATTACATCCCCTGGGCGACATATAATTATATGGCCGATGTGGATGAAATCGTGACCGGCCAGCGGCGCGAGGGCAGCTTTGCCGGCGTCATGACCTTCGTGCGCAAGGCGACGCAGGCCGCCGCCGTGGCGGGCGTGGGCTTCATCATGCAGGCGGGCGGTTTCGTGTCGGGTGCGCAGGCGCAAAGTCCGGGCGCGATCCTGACCATGGCGCTGCTGCTGGGCGTGGGTACGGTGGGTTGCCTGGCGGGCGGGATATGGGTGTCCACCCGCTTCCGCCTCAGCCCCGCGACCCATGACATATTGATGCGCGAGATCGAGCATCTGCGCGCCGGTGGGCGCACCCCGACCTCCCCTGCGGCGGGCATGGTGGTGGAGGATCTGTCGGGCTGGCGCTACGACGAGCTATGGGGCAATAACCCGGTGGCCCGACAAGCGGCGCAGTAGGGGAGAGAATAGGATGCGGACCATGGTTCTGGGCGCGGCGCTGGCGTTTGTGCTGTCGACGGCGCCGGTGCAGGCGCAAAACTGGTCGCGCAGCTGGATGGCCGCGCCGCTTGTGTCGAAAGCGCCGCCCGAAAAGCGCCCGGACCTCAACAACCGGACATTGCGACAAGTGGTGCGGATCAGCAGCGGCGGCCAGCGCATCCGGTTGCGCCTGTCCAACGAAATGTCGACGCAGCCGCTGCTGCTGGGCGCGGTGCATGTCGCATTGGCGGGCGAGAATGGGGCGATCCTGCCCGGGTCAGACCGGGTCGTGACCTTCAACGGCGCGCAGGGCGCAACGATCCCCGCGCGCGCGCCGCTGCTGAGCGATGCGATCGCCATGGCGGTCAAGCCGCTGACGCGCCTGACGATCAGCATCCACCTGCCGCAGGGTGCGCCGGATGCGACGGTGCACAGCTATTCGGCCGCGACCGGCTGGAATGCGCCGGGGGACCAGACGGCGGCGGCCAGCCTGTCTGACGCGGCGACGCTGGGACCACGGGTCATCATTTCGGGCGTCGAGGTGGAGAACCGGAAGCCCGGCACGACTATCGTGACGCTGGGCAATTCGATCACCGACGGCGTGCGCGCCACGCCCGACAGCAACCGGCGCTGGCCCGATCTGCTGGCCGAGCGGTTGCAGAAGGCGGGGCGGACATCGGTGGGGGTCGCCAATGCGGGGATCAGCGCCAACCGGCTGCTGAGCGAGGGCGATGGCTATAATGCGCTGGCGCGGTTCGACCGCGACGTGCTGGCGGTGCCCGGCGTCACCCATGTGGTGATATTGGAAGGCGTGAACGATATCGGGTCCGCCTTCGCGCAGAAAAGGGCGATCCCGACCAGCGACGACCTGATCGGCGCCTATCGCCAGATGATCGCCCGCGCGCATGATCGCGGGGTGAAGGTCGTGCTGGCGACCATCCTGCCCTATAAGGGCGCGGGCTATTGGAGCGCGCAGGGCGAGGCGGTGCGGATCGCGGTCAACGACTGGATTCGTACGAACAAGCAAGCGGACGGCTTTGTCGATCTGGCCAAGGCGATCGCCGATCCGGCCGATCCCGCGCGCATGGCCAAGCCCTATGATGTGGGGGATGCGCTGCACCCCAATGATGCGGGCTTTCGCGTCATGGCCGACGCGGTCGATCTGACGCTGCTGCGGTGATCACCGCGCTGTTGATGATGGCCGCGACGGCGGGCGGGACGGTCGCGCCCAAGCCGCTGTTTCGCGACCCGGTGCATGACGGCGCGGCCGACGCGTCCACGGTGCGGGATCGCCAGAGCGGCGAATGGGTGATGTTCTACACCAATCGTCGCGCCGACCTGCGCCAAGACGACGCCAAAGATGTGCGCTGGGTCCACGGCACGGCGATCGGTGTCGCGCGATCCAAGGATGGCGCGCGCTGGACCTATGGCGGGACGGCGGCCATCCCCAAGGCTTGCACCGGTGAGACGTTGTGGGCGCCCGAGGTGCAATGGCTGGCGGGGCAGTGGCATATGTGGGTGACGGTCGTGCCAGGCGTGTTTCGCGACTGGAACGCGCCGCGCTTCATCGTCCATCTGACCAGCCCGGACCTGAAGGCCTGGACCTGTGGCGAGCGGTTGGACCTGGGTTCGGACCGGGTGATCGACGCCAGCGTACTGGCGCTTCCCAAAGGCCGATACCGGCTGTTCTTCAACGACGAGCGGATGAACAAGGCGATCCGCACCGCCGATAGCGACGACCTGATCCACTGGACGGTCGGCGATCGGCTGACAGACACGCCGGGCGAAGGGCCGAAGGCTTTTCGGTGGAAGGGGCGATACTGGCTGATTTCCGACGCGTGGAAGGGGTTGCTGGTCATGCGGTCCGACGATGGCGCGCGGTGGACGACGCAGCCGGGGCATATTCTGAGCCAGCCGGGTAAGCATGCGACCGATCGCGCGAAGGGGCAGCATCCCGATATCATCGTGGCGGGCGAGCGTGCCTATATCCTCTATTTCGTCCATCAGGATGGCGAGGATGCGGCGAAGGCCAATCCCGACTGGAAGCGCCGCAGCGTGTTGCAAATCGCCGAATTGCAGGAAAAGGATGGCATCATCAGCGTCGATCGCGACGCGCCGGTGCAGGTTCGCCTGACGCGCTGAAACGCGGGTGATCGCGGCGATTTTCCTTAACTGCAAAAGCGGCTAGGACGGTTAGATGGACAAAAGCCCGCCGCGCAGGAAAGCGCCCACGATCAAGGAAGTTGCCGCCCATGCGGGCGTATCGGTCATGACCGCGTCCCGCGCGGTGAACGGGAAGGCGCTGGTCAGCGTCAAGGCGAAGCGGGCGGTCGATCAGGCGGTCAAGGCATTGGGCTATGTCCCCAACGCGTCGGCGCGGGCGCTGGCCGGGAGCGCCGACCGGCGCGTGGCGCTGCTCCACAGCAGCACCACAACATCGGCCTATCTGGGCGAATTGCTGCTGGGGGCGCTGCCCGAGGCGCAGCAGCGGCATCTGCATCTGGTGGTCGAACAATGTGCGCCGGGCGCCTTTGCCGACGAGATCGTCGAACAGGTCGCCCATGCCCATGTTGCGGGCGTGATCCTGCCGCCGCCGCTGTGCGACTGGGCGGATCTGGTCGAAGGGTTGCGCGCGCGCGACATCGCGATCGTCGCGATCGCCACCGACGAGGATGATCCCGAGATGCTGAGCGTGGGCACCGACGATCGCCATGCCGCCTACGACCTGACCCGGCATCTGATCGAATTGGGGCATCAGCGCATCGGCTTCATCGAGGGCAATCCCCGCCACCGGTCAAGCGCGCGGCGGTTGCAGGGGTTTCGCGACGCTTTGCTGCGGCACGGGCTGGACCTGGACGAGGCGCTGATCGTGCCGGGGGATTTCAGCTATCGGTCCGGGCTGGATGCGGCCGAAAGGCTGATGGCGCTGGACGCGCGGCCGACGGCGATCTTCGCCTGCAACGACGATATGGCCGCCGCCGCGATCACCGTGGCGCATCAGCGCAAGATCAACGTACCCGCCGAAATCAGCATTTGCGGGTTCGACGATACGCCGCTGGCGAGCGCGATCTGGCCCGCGCTGACCACGATCCGCCAGCCGATCCGCGACATGAGCCGGGAGGCGATCGGCCTGCTGGCGATGCGGTTCCGCACGCAGGACGAGGGGGCGGACGGGATCATCGGCAAGGTGAAGCTGGACTATCAGTTGATCCGCCGCCAGTCCGATGCGGTGCCCGCGCGGCATTGATCCTTTACAAGAAGCCGACCTGCCGCAGCCAGGCTTCGCACAGGCGGGGCCAGAGCGACACCGGCAGGTCCGGCGTGTCGAGCGCAAAGCCATGGGGCGCGTCGGCGAAGATGTGGAGTTCCGCGCTGCCGCCCGCCGCCATCAAGGCGTCGTGCAGGCGATGGGCATTGATCACCGGCACGACGGGATCGTTGGCAGCATAGACGATGAAGGTCGGCGGTGGATCGGCCAGCATCTGCGCATCGGGCTGGAGCGCGTCGTAAAGCGCCTGCTTTTCCACCGGCGGCAGAGGCGGCTTGTCGGGGATGATGGTGCGCCCCTTCGCATTGGTGGAGAGGGGGGCATAGCCCACCACCAGCACGTCCGGGCGTTGCGTGTCCGTCGCACCCCAGGCAGCGGGATAGGCGGCGAGCAGGCAGGCGGCGAGATGGCCGCCCGAGGAGAGGCCGACCACGCCCAGCCCCAGGGGCGCGAGGCAGCTGGCGCGGATCATCCGCATGGCGTCGCGCGCATCGTCCAGAGGGGCCGACGGGCCGGTCCCGGCATGGGGAAAGCGATGGACGAGGACGAAGGCGTGATAGCCGAGCGCGGTCAGCCAGCGCGCGACCTGGACGCCCTCCCGCCCGGCCATCAGCGCCGTATAGCCCCCGCCGCCCAATATCAGCATGGCGCGACCATTGGACGCTTGCGGCGCATAGCCGAGCAGGACCGGCCGGTCGACGGCGGTGACGACCGTCTGTTCGGGGGCCGCCGTGTCATCCTCCAGGGTGAAGGCCCCCGCATCTGCATCGCGCAGGGGCCAGACCAGATCAGCCGCCAGCATCAGGTCGCCAGCCGGTTGCCGTAGCCGATGATCAGCGTTGCGAAGATGAGCAGGCCGACGCCGCTCCAGACCATCCGGCGGACAGAAGGCGCGGCGTCCTTCCATTCGTTGAAGGCGAAGCCCCAGCAGGTGCCGAAGATGATGATGGAGGCCATGTGCAGCGTCCAACTGGAGAAGCCGAAGCGGCCCATCTGGCTTTCACCCATCGTGTAGAAGAAGAACTGGAAATACCAGGCGGTGCCCGCGAGAGCGCACAGCAGGAAGTTGGGGAGCAGCGCGGGGCGGCGACCCGATGCGTCCGCCGCGCCGATCCACTGACCGGCCGACCTGTTCTTGACGATCAGCCAGGCGCACCAGAGCGCGTTGGGGACGAGGCCGCCGAACATGACGAGGCACAGCGTCGGCAGGCCGACCCAGAGCGGCCCGGTGCCTGCGGCGCGGCTGAGTGCGTTGACCGGCTGGCCCGCCGCCAGCCCGAAGGCGAAGCAGCTGGACATGATGCCCGAGAAGATGGCAACGGCGATGCCCTTCCTGAAATCGAATTCGGCGACGGCGGCGGCCTTCTGATCGGCCGACAGCGCCGCATCCTTGCGCGCGCCGGCCATGGCAACGACGATAATGCCCAGCACCGTGACAGCAAGGCCCAGCAGGACGATCTGGCCGTGCAGCGTGCCCGCAATCTCCGTCATGAAGCTGCCGTCGACGATCGGCGGGATCAATGTGCCGAAGACGGTACAGAGGCCCAGCACTACGGCCATGCCGAGCGAGAGGCCGAGATAGCGCATGGTGAGGCCGTAGGTGAGGCCGCCGAACCCCCAGAGGAAGCCGAAGAAGACGCACCAGCCGACGACGGAACCGGGCACCTGGCGCATCACGCCCATCAGGTCGTTGGTCTGGATCGAGGCGAAGAACCAGGGGGCGATCACCCAGGAGAAGATGCCCCCGGTCAGCCAGAAGATTTCCCAGTTCCAGCGCTTCACCCCGCGATAGGGGACGTAGAAGCTGGCCGAAGCGAGACCGCCCAGCCAGTGGAAGAGGACGCCGAGCAGTGGATTTCCGATCATAGGTCGAGTCCCAGACGATAGAGGCGGTTGGCGTTGCCACCGAAGAGCGCGCGGCGGTCGCTTTCAGGGAAGTCCGCGACGATGGCGTGATAGGCTTCCATGTAACGGTCGATCGGGCCGAACAGCTTGTCGGTGGGCGTGTCGCTGGCAAAGGCGCAGCGCCCGACCCCGAACAGGTCGATCGTTTCGCGGACCAGCGGTGCGATTGTTTCCTGTGTCCAGTCGCGGCGGATGAACCCCATGCCCGACAGC
Source organism: Sphingobium sp. CR2-8 (assembly GCF_035818615.1). NCBI lineage: Bacteria > Pseudomonadati > Pseudomonadota > Alphaproteobacteria > Sphingomonadales > Sphingobiaceae > Sphingobium > Sphingobium wonjuense. Next base: position 3,324,027 of record NZ_JAYKZY010000002.1, read on the forward strand.
TTGACCGCAACATGGGGCAGCGCGGCAAGCGCCTTCATGCCGGCGCGCCAATCCCCAAGACCGTCCGCGTCGGTCAGGACCGGCATGCCCATATGGTTGATGATGACGGGGATGTCGGGATGGCGTTCGATCAGGGGAACAAGGCCCGGCATCTGGCCCGGATAGCATTGCAGGTCGAACGACAGGCCATGGTTGGCGAGCAGCGCATAGCCCGCCTGCCATTGGAGATCTGCTGTCAGGTCGGTGGGGCCATAGGTGCGCTGCGGGTCGGGATGCCAGTTGACGATGTGGCGGATGCCCTTGACGCGGGGATGCGCGGCCTGCGCGGCCAGCAGGGCATCGACATCGGGATCGTTGAGGGCTGCAAAGGCGACGAGGCCGGTCGGCAGGCCTTCGACTTGCGCGAGGCCGTCTAGCCACTGGGTTTCGCGCAAGGCGCTGTCCGCCGCTGCACCTGCGTCGACATGGACTGCACCGACGACGTTCCAGCGGGCCAAGTCAGCGCGATATTGGGCGACGCCATAGTCATGGGCGATCGGTTCGACGCTGCCGTTCGGGCCATCTTCGGAGAAGGGCGCGCTCAGCCAGTCGTAGCGGATATGGTTGAGATCCCACAGATGGATATGGGCATCGACAAAGGGGATCATGCTTCCTCTTCCTTGGTCCGCAACGACAGCCGTTCAATCGGGATGACTCTGATCCCCGTTCGCCCTGAGCCTGTCGAAGGGCTTCACGTGTTGAACAAAAGAACAGGGCTTCGACAGGCTCAGCCCGAACGGTCGTTGTTTGAAGCTCGCTTTACAAGCGGCGCGCCGGACTCTTGGGTGGCCGGTCGCGCCGCGCGACTTTGTTTTTAGAAGGTGGTGCGGCCACCCGACGTGTCGAAGGTCGACGCGGTGGTGAAGCTGCACTCCTCGCTCGCCATGAAGCAGACCATCGCGGCCGATTCCTCGATCAGGCCGAGGCGGCCCATCGGGATTTTCGAACGCATGTAATCGACCTGGCTCTGGGGCAGCTGGGCCAGGATCGGGCTTTCGAAGGTGGCGGGGGTCAGCGCGTTGGCGATGACGCCCTTGCCCGCCAGTTCCTTGCCAAGGCTCTTGGTGAAGCCGATGACGCCTGCCTTGCTCGCCGAATAGGCCGATGCGTTGGGATTGCCCTCCTTGCCCGCGACGGAGGCCAGGTTGACGATCCGGCCATAGCCGTTTTCGAGCAGGAAAGGCACAACTTCGCGGTTGCAGTAGAAAAGGCCATTCAAGTTGATGTCGATCACCCGCTGGAAGCTGTCGACGGGGTAATCCCACACGGTCGCGGTCGCGCCGGTGATCCCGGCCGAGCAGATCAGGATATCGACCTTGCCCAGAGCGGCGGCGGTTTCCTTGGCGGCAGCGGCGACGGCGGCATGATCGCTGACGTCGAGCGCGACCACATGGGCCGCGCCGATTTCATCGCGGGTGGCGGCGAGCGCATCGGGATTGAGATCCCACAGCGCGACCTGGCCGCCTTCGGCGACGATGCGCGCGGCGACCTGCTTGCCCAGGCCCGACGCGCCGCCGGTGATGATCGCGTTTCGGCCCGCAAAACGGCCCGCGTAGACGCTCATCCGAGCACCACGTCGCCGAGGTGACGCCATTCCGACACGGCCTGCTTCTGCTGCCCAAGCTTTTCTATGCCCAGTTCCATGACGTCACCGGCCTTGAGATAAACGGCAGTCGGCTTCTTGCCTTCGCCCACGCCCGGGGGCGTGCCGGTGATCATGAGGTCGCCCGGATAGAGGGTGATATATTCGCTGACATAGGAGATGAGCTGGGCGACGTTGAAGATCATCGTCTTCGTGTTGCCGGTCTGCATCCGCTGGCCGTTCACGTCGAGATACATGTCGAGATTCTGCACGTCGCCGACTTCGTCCGGCGTCACCAGCCAGGGGCCGACCGGGCAGAATGTGTCGTGGCCCTTGCCCTTGGACCACTGGGTGCCGCGCTGCTTCTGGTTGAAGCGTTCCGACACGTCGTTGACCAGGGTGTAGCCTGCGACCTTCGACAACGCCTCTTCTTCGGAAACGAAGCGGCAGGTTTGCCCGATGATGACGCCCAGTTCGACTTCCCAGTCGCCATGGGTCGAATTCTTCGGCAGCACGACTTCGTCATTGGGACCGTTCAGCGACGACAGCGCCTTCATGAACATCATCGGCTCGGTCGGGATCGGCAGGTTCGATTCGATCGCATGATCCTCATAGTTGAGGCCGATCGCGACAATCTTGCCGATGCCCTTGACCGGCACGCCGTAGCGCGGTTCGCCTTCGACGACCGGGAGCGAGGCGATATCGGCCGCCTGCGCGGTGGCGAGGGTGGCGACGGTCAGTTCAGGCACCACGGCCGACAGGTCGCGGATGTTGCCGTCGCTGTCGATGACGCCGGGCTTTTCCTGGCCACGCTGGCCGAAACGAACGAATTTCATGGGTCAGTCTCTCTTCAAACGATCAGTGGGTATAGGGACGGTGCATCGCGATGTCAGGGTTGAGGTCCACGCCGAAGCCGGGCTTGTCGAGCGCGGTCACCTTCATGCGGCCATTTTCGGGGACCGGTTCGCCCAGCAGCTGGGGATGGAACATCGGCACCACCTCCGTCGGCCCCGGATGCATCATCAGGAATTCGGCGAAGGGCGAATTGTGGCGGGTGATGACGAAATGATAGCTGTAGACGGACGAGCCATGCGGCACGACCATCTTGCCATGGGCGTCGGCCAGCGCGCTGATCTTGAGCAGTTCGGTCACGCCGCCGCACCAGCCGACATCGGGCTGGATGATGTCGCAGCAATCCATTTCCAGCAGCATGCGGAAGCCCCAGCGGGTCGCTTCATGCTCGCCGGTGGTGACCAGCATGCCCTTGGGCACGTTGCGCTTGAGCTGTTGATAGCCCCAATAATCGTCGGGACTGATTGCCTCCTCGATCCATTTGAGGCCGAGTTCGTGGGCGGCGATGGCGAGGCGGGTCGCATAGTCGACGTCAAGCGCCATCCAGCAGTCCCACATCAGCCAGAAATCCTCACCCACCTTGGACCGCATGTCGGCCAGTTCGGCGATATTCTTCTTCAGGCCCTCGACGCCTTCGGCCGGGCCATGATGCAGCGCCATCTTGCCGCCGATGAAGCCGAATTCCTTCGCCTTGTCGGGCCGCGCGCCAGTCGCGTAGAATTGCAGTTCGTCGCGCACCGCGCCGCCCAGCAGATGATAGACCGGTTCCTGCCGCAACTTGCCCAGCAAGTCCCACAGCGCAAGATCGACGCCGGAAATCGCGTTCACGACCAGGCCCTTGCGGCCATAATATTGGGTCGAGAAATACATCTGGTCCCAGATTTTTTCATAGTCCGTGGGCGCGCGCCCTTCGAGGAAGCGGGCGAGATGCTTTTCCACGATATAGGCGGCCGGTTCGCCGCCGGTCGTCACCGCGAAGCCGACGGTGCCGTCCTCCGCTTCGATTTCCACGACCAGCGTGCCCAGCACGTTGATGCCGAAGCTCTGCCGCGACTGGCGATATTCGGGATATTTCGACATCGGGGTCGCGATATGGTCGTCGATCCAGTGGCCCGCGCCCTGGTCATGATAGTCGGCACCGCCACCACGCACGGTGAAAGCCCGAACATGTTTGATCTTCGGCAAGGTCACGATCGGCACGCACTCACTCCCTGAACCCAAGCCGTCGCCCCACAGGATCGGACGGCAGAAACCTGCAATATATGGCCAAAATGCCGATAAAGTTCGGGCAGTGCAGATGGTGGCGTGATCGAAACACTCAGCCCACCCTCTCCTTCGCCCTTGTTTTTCTCATTTTGTGGGATAGAGTGTTATTAGATGAGACAGAAAACGTCAAACCCAGAATCAGGCGTGCGAGAGGAAAAGTCGAAAACGGAGCCGTCCAAGGCTTCGGGGTCGCAGACCTTGCAGCGTGGCCTGGACCTGCTCGACCAGGTGATCGACGGACCGATCAAGCTGGCCGACCTGTCGACACGCATGGGGCTGACCCGGTCGACCACCCACCGGTTGGCCAATGCGATGGTGGAGCGGGGTTTCCTGACCTTTCTGCCGCGCGAGGGCTATCAATTGGGGCCGAAGCTGTTGCAGCTGGGCTTTCTGGCGCAAAGCCAGACCGACGTGGTGCAGATCGCCCGGCCGCATCTGGAGGCGCTGGCCGCCGCGAGCGAGGATGTGGTCCATCTGGGGCGATTGGACGGGGATCAGGCGCTGTATCTGGACAAGATTCCCGGGCGCAGGCGGGTGGAGATCAGCAGCCGGATCGGCGACCGCCATCCGCTGACATCCACCGGCCTTGGCAAGGCGTTGCTGATCGATGATGCCGAATCGAGCTGGACCCGCTTGCTGGAAAGCGAACGGACGACCGGCACCCATGATGCCGATCCGGACGCCTGGCTGACGCGCATGCGCGGCTATGTCGCGGCAGGGCGCGCCTTCGACCTGGAGGAGAATGAAGACCAGATTCGCTGCGTCGCGGCCCCGATCCGCGATGCGTCCGGCGCGATCGTCGCTGCGATCAGCCTTTCGAGCGCCGCCCAATATATGGACGATGAGCGGATGGCGGCGCTGAGCGACGATGTGCGCGCCGCTGCACAGAAAGTCAGCGCCGACCTGGGCTGGACCCCCGGCGTCAAACCACCCCGCCGCCCCGCGCGGCGCTAATCCAAGGACCCATTCGCATGAAGCTGCTTGAAGGCAAGATCGTCCTCGTCACCGGCGCATCGACCGGCATCGGCCGCGCCGCCGCCATCGGCGCGGCCCAGCATGGCGCCGATGTCGCCATCAATTACGCCAACAGCGATGGTCCCGCCGCCAGCTGCGTGGCGGAGATCGAGGCGCTGGGCCAACGCGCCATCGCGGTGAAGGGCGACGTCGCCGACCCGCAGACCGCGCAGGATTTCGTGGCCAAAGCGGTCGAGGCCTTCGGCAAGGTCGATGTGATGGTGAGCAATGCGGGCATCTGTCCGTTCCACGCTTTTCTGGACATGCCGGTCGATGTGGTGGAGCGGACGTTCAAGGTGAACCTGCATGGCGCCTATTTCATGGTGCAGGCCGCCGCGCAGCAGATGGTGAAACAGGGCCATGGTGGATCGATCGTCGCGGTATCCTCCATCTCCGCCTTGGTGGGCGGCGAGTATCAGACGCATTACACCCCGACCAAGGCGGGCGTGCATTCGCTGATGCAGTCCACCGCGATCGCGCTGGGCAAGCATGGCATTCGGTGCAACAGCGTGCTGCCCGGCACGATCCTGACCGAGATCAACAAGGACGATCTGGCCGATGTCGAGAAGCGCGAATATATGGAAGCGCGCACGCCGTTGGGGCGGCTGGGCCAGCCGGAAGATCTGGCCGGGCCGATCGTGTTTCTGGCGTCGGACATGGCCGCCTATGTGACCGGCGCGGCGCTGTTGGTAGATGGCGGCATGTATGTGAATTTGCAGTAAGCACCGACGCGCTCGACCTCTTCCCGTCGGCCTGCTTCTGTCAGCAAGATGTTTTTCAGAAGAAATGAGCTTCGACAGGCTCAGCGAACGGAGAGAGGACAGCGTGAAAAACGGGAATATGCCCATGAGAACCGCATTGGCCATTGTAGCAGTTTTTGCCGCTCTGTTCGCCACACAAGTCGCCCAGGCCACGCGGCCAGGCGATACGATCCTGATCGCCAGCGATTCGACGGCGGCGACCTACAAGGCCGATCGCTACCCGCAAGTCGGATGGGGACAGATGCTGTCATGCGGGCTGGCCCCCGACGTGCGGGTCAGCAACCATGCGATGGGCGGCCGATCGACCCGCACCTTCCTGGCGGAAGGCCGTTGGGCGCGGTTGATGGCGGAGGTGATGCCGGGCGACACGGTGCTGATCCAGTTCGGCCATAACGACCAGGCGCGAAACAAGCTGGAACGCTGGGCACCCGCCGCGACCGACTATCGCGACAATCTGATGCGCTTCATCTGGGACGTGCGGACGGCGGGCGGCGTGCCGGTGCTGGTGACGCCGGTCGCGCGGCGCAACTTTGGCGTACATGGCAAGGCGGTGGCTGATTATCCTGCCTATTCCGGCGTGATGCGGACGTTGGCGACCGATCTGCATGTGCCGCTCATCGACCTGGAAGCCCGGTCGCGCGTCTGGCTCGACCGGGCAGGGCCAGAAGCGGCCAAGGCCTATTATCTCCATTATCGGGTCGAAGATCATGTCGCCGCTTTTCCCAAAGGCGTGACGGACGACACCCATTTCAGCGAAATCGGCGGACGCCAGGTGGCCGATCTGGTGGCGGACGGGTTGAAGGCGTTGAACCTGCCCGTTTCGGCCAAGGTGCTGTCGCAGCGCCCGGCGCTGACCCGCACGACGCCGCTTGGAAGGACGGATTGCCAATGACCCCGATCGATCGCCGCACGTTGCTGGCCGGCACTCTTGCGGGCGCGGCGCTGACGTCCCCTGCCCTGGCGCAGACGGGGGCGAAGACCGGCACTCGGGCCGTCACGCAGACATTTCCGCTGCCATCCGGCTTCGAGCGGTTTCCGATCTGGCCGGGCAAGGCGCCGGGCGGTGAGCGCGTTACGGTGCAAGAGCAGGAAACGCTGCGCCAGCCCGACAGCCAATCGGACGACACCGCCTTTTCCCATGTAACGACGCCGACGCTGACCCTGCTGCGCCCCGAAACGCTGGGTGTTAAGCCCAATGGCGCGGCGATGTTGCTGATCCCCGGCGGCGGCTATACCCGCGTCGCGATCGGCAAGGAGGGCTATGCGATCGCGCGGCGCTTCGCGCAGGCTGGCTATACCTGCTTTGCGCTGGTCTATCGCCTGCCCGCCGACGGATGGACGGCAGGGGCCGAAGCGCCGTTGCAGGATGCGCAGCGCGCGCTGCGCATCGTCCAGGCGCTGGGCAAGCGCGAAAAATTCGATGCGGAGCGTGTCGGCGTCATGGGTTTTTCGGCGGGCGGGCACCTGGCCGCCTGGCTGACCAGCCGGACGCCGCAGGAAAGCTATGCCCCGGTGGATGCGAGCGACCGCGAACCGATCAAGGCCGCGATCGCCGCCTATATGTATCCGGTGATCCAGATGGAGGGGCCGTTCGTCCATGCCGGGTCGCGCATGCAGTTGCTGGGCGCGAACCCCACGGCGGAACGGTTGCGCGCCTATTCGCTGGATCAGGATGTCAGCGCGCAGACGCCGCCCATATTCCTGGCCCATGCGCTGAACGATGTCGCTGTGCCGCCGGAAAACAGCCTAGCGATGCTGGCCGCGTTGCGGGCGAAAAAAATACCCGTCGAATGCCATCTGTTCGAAAACGGCAATCATGGCTTTGGCCTGTCCGCGCCGCCGGCCGCGCCCGCGCCATGGCCCGACCTCTTCCTGTCCTTTGCCCGGCGTCACGGCCTGTGACCCAGGAAGTGGCGCTGTTCGTGACCTGCCTGGTCGATCTGATGCGCCCGCGCATCGGGTTCGCCGCGATCCGCGCGCTGGAGGCGGCGGGATGCGACGTGGTCGTGCCAGAAGGGCAGACCTGTTGCGGCCAGCCGGCGCTGAACAGCGGCGACCGGGCGCATGCGGTGGCGCTGGCGAAGCAGACGATCGCGGCGCTGGAGCCTTATGACGCTGTGGTGGTACCTTCAGGGTCGTGCGCGGGAACGATCCGTTGCCATTATCCCGAGATTTTCGCGGGCGATGCGGCGTGGCTGCCGCGCGCGCAGGCGGTGGCGGACAAGACCTGGGAAATCATGGCCTATCTGGATCAGGTCCGGGGCTGGAAGCCGCAGGGCGTGACCGTCGAGGCCAAGGCGACCTATCATGACAGCTGTTCGGGCCTGCGCGAACTGGGGATCAAGGCGCAGCCGCGCCGGTTGCTCAGGGGCATCGACGGGCTGCGTTTCACACCGATGGAAGGCGAGGAGACATGTTGCGGGTTCGGCGGGACATTCTGCGTCAAATATCCCGCCATCTCCAACGCCATCGTCGGTGAGAAGGCCGATGCGATCGATGCGACCGGGGCGGATCTGTTGCTGGCGGGCGATCTGGGGTGCCTGATGAACATGGCGGGCAAGCTGCATCGCAAGGGCAGCAAGGTGCGCGCCTATCATGCGATCGAACTGATCGCGGGCATGGGCGATGGCCCGGCGATCGGGGAAGAGGGATGAGCGCTTTTACCGCCAGTTTCAAGGAACGCGCCGATGCGGCGCTGGCCGACCCGATATTGAAGATCGCGGTCGAGCGGACGGCGGGGACGGCGGAGGCCAAGCGCGGTATCGCTGTCGCCGCTTTCCCGAATTTCGAGGCCGCGCGGACGCGCGCTGCTGCGATCAAGGATCATGTGATCGCGCATCTGGGCGCCTATTTGGAGCAGTTCGAGGCGCAGGCGATCGCAGCGGGGGCCAAGGTCCACTGGGCCAGCACCGCCGACGAAGCGTGCCGGATCGTCATCGACATCTGCAAGGCGACGGGCGCCAGGAGCGTCGCGCGGTCGAAATCGATGCTGGGCGAGGAGATCGGGCTGCCCCATGCGCTGGCGGAGGCGGGAATCGGGCGGGTCGAAACGGACCTAGCCGAACATATCATCCAGCTGGCCGACGAGCGCCCGTCGCACATCATCTGGCCCGCCATGCACAAGACACGCGAGCAGGTGTCGGCGCTGTTCAAGGCGAAGCATCGTTTACCCCATCAGGAAGAGACGATCGCCGCCATGGCCGAAAGCGCGCGGCGGGAGCTGCGAACGCAGATGCTGGGCGCGGATGTCGGCATATCGGGCGCGAATTTCCTGATCGCGGATACCGGCGCGGTCTGTACCGTGACCAATGAAGGCAATGCCGAATTGTCGCTGGTGCCGCCGCGCGTCCATATCGTGACGGCGGGGATCGAGAAGATCGTGCCGTCCATGCCGCATGCGATCCACATGCTGCGCATGCTGGCGCGGTCGGCGACCGGGGCGGCGCTGACGCAATATACGACCTTCTATACCGGGCCGAAGCGTGCGGGCGACCGCGACGGACCGGAGGAGATGCACATCGTGCTGGTCGACAATGGCCGCACGAAGATGCGCGAAGAGGGACTGGCGGAAATGTTGCGCTGCATCCGCTGCGGCGCGTGCATGAACCATTGCGTCGTGTTTCGCCAGATCGGCGGCCATGCCTATGGCGGCACCTATCCGGGACCGATGGGCGCGGTACTGACGCCGGTGTTGGACGGATTGCCACAGAGCCGTGACCTGGCGCATGCCTGCACGTTGAACGGCAAATGCCAGGAAGTATGCCCGGTGCGTATTCCGCTGCCCACGCTGCTGAAGGGCTGGCGCGAGAAAAGCTGGCGTGAGGGGCTGGAGCCGACATCGATGCGCTGGGGCCTGGGGATATGGGCGTGGGTCGCGACCCGTCCACGCCTCTATCGGCTGGGGACGGGCTTTGCCGTGCGGGCGATGCAGATGCTGGGGAAAAGGGGCTGGATCGGCGCGCTGCCATTGGCCGGGGGTTGGACCCGCCATCGCGACATGCCCAAGCCTGCGCCACAGACTTTCATGGCACAGTATCGCAAGGCGCAGCGCAAATGAGCGCCCGGGATACGATCCTCGCCAAGCTGAAAGGCGCGATGCCGGACAAGGCGGCGGCCGACGCGATGCTGGTCGCACCCGAGCGTCCGGTCGTGGATGAAAGCGCGCTGGAGGCCGAGTTTCTGGCGCGGTTGGCGCTGCCCAGCGTCAACGCCAGCCATGATGCGATCGGCGACATCGCCGATTTACCCGCCGCCGTCGCCCGCTATCTGGACGAACAGGGCGCGCCGCGCAGCCTGTGCCTGCCGCCCGACCCCCGGCTTTCAGACTGTGATTGGGGCGGTTTTACCCTGCACGACGATGCCGCGCCGGACGAAAGCGCGGCCCTGGCGATGGCGCGCAAGGGCATTGCCGAGACCGGATCGCTGATCTTCGAAACGTCGCCGACCGCGCCGATGCTGCCCAATTTCCTGGCGCTGCATCACATCGTGCTGTTGTCGGTCAGGGACATCTTCGCTTATCTGGAAGAGGCGCCGCTGGCCGGTGCGCAGCCTCGCGCCCATTATTGGATCACCGGTGTGTCGGGTACGACCGATATCGAGGGCACCTATGTCCGCGGTGCGCATGGTCCGCGCTTCCTGCATGTAATCCTGCTGCGTCAGAAATGACCGCATGTCGGACCATCATTCCACATTAAGGGAATAAATACTTACTTTCCCGACACCGAACGCTATAAGCAGGCTAAGCCTTCCAAGGAGACCTGCATGTTCGACAAGACCTATTACGCGACGCATCCGGATATGATGGAGTGCGTATCGAACGAGGAATTGCGGGATCGCTATCTGATCGGCGGGCTGTTCCGCGATGGCGAGTGCGTGCTGAACTATACCCATGCCGAACGCTTCGTGATCGGCGGCGTGGCGGTGGTCGATGCGCCCGTGAAGCTGCCCGCGCAGAGCGAACCCGCGTCGGCGGCGGGCCATCCCTTTCTTGAGCGGCGCGAACTGGCGATCGTCAATGTGAGCGGTGTCGAAGGCACCGTGACCGTCGATGGCGAGGTCTTCACGCTGGGCAACAAGGATTGCCTCTACGTCACCATGGGCGCGGCGGACGTGACTTTCGCGGGCGCCGGTGCGCGCTACTATCTCGCCTCCTGCCCGGCGCACAAGGCGTTCACGACCCGTAAGCTGGGCATCGCCGACGCCAATGCGCTGGAGCGTGGCAGCCTGGAGGAATCGAACGAGCGGACCATCTTCCAGCTGGTCATTCCCGGCATCTGCGACAGCGCGCAGCTGGTCATGGGCCTGACCGTGCTCAAGCCCGGTTCGGTGTGGAACACCATGCCCCCGCACATCCACGAACGCCGCAGCGAGATCTATTTCTATTTCGAGCTGGACGGCCCGGCCGACCGCGTCTTCCACTATATGGGCGAGGGCGATGCGATGCGCCACATCGTCATGGCCAATGAGGAAGCGGTGATCTCCCCGCCCTGGTCGATCCATATGGGGTCGGGGACCAAGGCCTATGCCTTCATCTGGGCGATGGCGGGCGAGAACCAGGATTATACCGACATGAACGTGCTGGATATCTGTCAGCTGGCATAAGTGCGGCAGAAGGTGACGATGGGATGAATGTCTTCGATTTGACGGGCAAGGTGGCGATCGTCACCGGGGCCAATACTGGCATCGGTCAGGCGATCGCGCTGTCGCTGGCCGCTGCGGGCGCGGATATCGCGGCGGTGGGCCGCACGCCGGCGCAGGAGACGGTGGAGAAGGTCCGCGCGCTGGGCCGCCAGGCGGTGATCGTGTCGGCCGACCTGTCCAGCATCGCACCCGTGCAACAGGTGGTGGACGAGACGGTCGCGGCGCTAGGCGGCCTCGACATATTGGTCAACAATGCCGGGATCATCCGCCGCGCCGACAGCGTGGACTTTACCGAGGCGGACTGGGACGCGGTGATCGACACCAACCTCAAGGTCCTGTTCTTCCTCTGCCAGGCGGCGGGGCGGCACATGATCGCGCAAGGCAGTGGCAAGATCGTCAACATCGCGTCCCTGCTGTCCTTCCAGGGCGGCATTCGCGTGCCCAGCTACACCGCGTCCAAGAGCGGGGTCGCGGGGCTTACCAAGCTGCTGGCGAACGAGTGGGCGGCCAAGGGCGTGAACGTCAACGCGATCGCGCCGGGCTATATCGCGACGAACAACACCGCCGCGCTACAGGCCGACGAGACGCGCAACCGCCAGATCCAGGAGCGCATCCCGGCGGGCCGCTGGGGCGAGGCGTCGGACATCGGCGGGGCGGCGGTGTTCCTGTCGTCGAGCGCGGCAGGCTATATCCACGGCCATACCCTCGCGGTGGATGGCGGGTGGCTCGCGCGCTAGGCGACGCCCAAGCGATCAAGGACTCGGTTCGGACGGGCAATCCAGAGAGGGACTAACCCTCCCCCCAACCCACAGGAAGAGGAGGATCGATGACCGCATTCACCCGGCGCGCCGCGCTGACCACGGTCGGCTTTGCCATGACGGGTCTGGCCTGCCCTACGCTCGCCGCGCCGAAAAAAAGCGGCGCGCGGCCGGGACCCTATCTGATCGGCGCGGACATCAGCTGGATTCCCGAGGATGAGGCGGCGGGCGCGCGCTATTTCGTGGGCGATGTGCAGAAAGACCCGATCCTGTTGCTGCGCGACGCCGGGTTCAACGCGATCCGGCTCCGTATCTTCGTCGATCCGGCCAAGGGCTATGCCAGGCGCGAGCCGGACAAGGCCTGGGCGGGCCTCGACCAGACGATCAAACTCGGCAAGCGAATTCGCGACGCGGGTCTCTATCTGGTGCTGAGCTTTCATTATAGCGACAGCTGGGCCGATCCGGAGCATCAGGGCGTCCCGGCCGCTTGGACGGGCTATGATCTTCCCGCACTCGCCAAGGCGGTCGAGGCGCATACGCACGATACGCTGGTCGCGATGCGGGCGGGCGGCGCGCCGGTCGATATGGCGGTGATCGGCAACGAAACCACGTTCGGCATGCTGTGGCCCCATGGCCGGGTGAAGCTGTCCACGTCCACCGGCAATCCCGTCACCGACGCCAATCATGCCAGGGTGGGCGCGGTCGGCGGCTTCGATGGTTTCGCGCAATTGCTGCGCGCCGGGATCGCAGGCGCGCGACGGGCCGAACCCGATGTGCAGATACAGCTGCACAATCATCTGGGCCGCCATTGGCCGATCGTGCGCGAATGGACCGACGCGCTGATCGCGCGGAAGGTGGATTTCGACGTCATCGGCTTTTCCTGCTACCAGCAACGTGCGCAGGGCGACTGGGCGACGAGCTTTGCGCAATTCGTGAAGCGCTATCCCGACAAGGGGCTGCTGGTCGCCGAATATTCCAGCCGCAAACGCTATATCAACGATCTGGTCCATGCCATGCCGGGCAAACATGGCTGGGGCGCGTTCATCTGGGAACCGACGCGCCATCAGGAGGCGGTTTTCGACCGGAACGGCCATAATGCCGGTGAAGGGGCCAAGCCGGACCTGATTTCGCAGGGGTTGAACAGCGCAGAGGCACCGGGCGGCCTGGCGGGGCAGCAACCCGCGCCCAAGCCGCAAGCCGCAGGGCCAATGGGCCATGGCGGCGACTATGTCGCCAATCCGCTGCTCGACCTCTATGGCGAGATGGCGAAGGCCTATCGATGATGAGACGGCGGGATTTTGTGCTGGGGCTTGGCGCGCTGACGCTGGCGGCCTGTACGACGGGACAGACGGGGCAGTCGGACGATGTGCTGGTCTTCGCCTATTTCACCACCGGCAAGGCGGGCGAAGCGGATGGCCTGAAGCTGGCGGTCAGCGAGGACGGCTTTGCATTTCGCACGCTGGCGGGCGGGCGCAGCGTGCTGGTGCCGTCGGTGGGCGAGAAAGCGCTGCTGCGCGATCCGTTCCTCTTTCATGACGGACAAGTCTATCATCTGTTGTGGACCACTGCCTGGGAAGGGGTGACGATCGGCCATGCGACCAGCGCCGACCTGATTCACTGGTCGGCGCAACAGGCGATCCCGGTGATGCGGGACGTACCCGGCACGCGCAATTGCTGGGCGCCCGAAGCGATCCGCGACCCGCGCACTGGGCGCTATGTCATTGTCTGGTCGAGCACAGTGGAGGGACGCTTCACCGAAACGGCGGGCGCGTCGGAATCCGGCTATAATCACCGGCTGTGGCGGTGCGAGACAGCTGATTTCAAGCACTTCTCCAAGGCCGAGCCGCTGTACGATCCTGGTTTCAGCGTCATCGACGGCAGCTTTGCCGATGGCCCCGATGGGGGTCTCTATCTGATCGTGAAGGACGAGACGGTCGCGCCGCCGCGTAAATGGTTACAGGTCGCCAAAGCGGACAGCCCCACCGGGCCTTTCGGCCCACTGTCGCCGTCCTTCTCGCCCGCCTGGGTCGAGGGGCCGATGACGACGCGGATCGGGGATGCGCTCATCTGCTATTATGACGTCTACAAGGAAGGGCGATGGGGCGCGGCGATGACGCGCGACATGGCGGCGTGGCAGGATGTCAGCGATCGATTGACCATGCCCGCAGGCGCGCGCCACGGATCGCTGCTGCGCGTGCCGCGCGCGCTGGTGGACGCAATCGGATGAGCACCGCTTAGGGCGCGCAGCGTCGCGTCACGTCGGGCGGCAATATGTCGACCAGCCGCTGGCGCACGACATCCGCCCAGATGCGATAGCCGCGCGCATTCATGTGCACGCCGTCAGGCTGGTAATTGTCGCCCAGCTTGCCATCGACCATCAGCGGCGTCGTGATGTCGCCATAATAGGCCGCGCGCATATGGGGCAGGAAATTCCGGGCGGCGGCATTGAACAGGCGCTGCTCGCCCATAAAGGATGCGCGGCCCGGGCTGGGCTTGGCCGACAGCAGCAGCACCGGCACGTCGGGCAGCAGACGATCGCGCAGGTCGAACAGGCCGGCCAACTGGCGCATCACCGTGCGCACCGGAACGCCACCGGCGATATCATTTTCGCCGACATAGAGGATGAGTGCGCGCGGCCGCCCCTCCCTAGCCTTGATATTCGCGAAGCGTGGCAGGATGTCGGTCAGCACCGCGCCATTGATACCGCGATTTTCGGTCTTCCAGGGGGCCATGTCCCGTTGCAGGCTGATCCAGCGATGGATCGAGGAACTGCCCACGAACCAAAGCGCGCAATCGCCCGTGGCCATGCCGCTTTCGGGCAACACTGCCTGCGATTCGCGATACCGGCCATAGACGCGCCAGCCCACGATGATGACCGCGAAGACGAGCAGCGCCACGAGCAGCTTGGCCAGGGGTGATGCATCGATGCTGCGCATGGGAGCGGCCTTTCAAGGATGGGCGTGAGGGCGGCTTTAGGGTCGGAAAATATCCATTCTGACCCGATATACCAGCCATTCACCAATTTTTTTTAAGGGTCTGCAAGCACCATGGATTTACGTCACCATAGGTCCAGGGGTTTGCATATGGGTAAAAATCCGTCGATCGACCTCATCAAGGGGGTTCTGATCCTGCTGGTGATGGTGGGTCACGCCATGGAGATTGCCGGGCAACAGCATCCATTGCTGTGGATCGGCGCGGGTTTCCGCATGCCCCTGATGATCGGCATATCGGGCTATCTGCTCAATATCGCCCGTACCCGGCACGAGCGAATGGCTGTGCTGCTGGGCCACTATGGCGAGCGGATGCTGCTGCCCTGGCTGGTGGCGCTGATCGTCTATGTGGTGATCACTGGTTGGCCGCTGTCCTGGACCACGCCGTTGCAGCTGTTGCTGCAACCGCCCTATCATCTCTGGTATATTCCCGTCCTTTTCTGCCTGATCGTCTCTGCCCGGCTGCTCCCTTTTTCGCCGTTGCTGCTGCTGGCGATCGGCACGCCGTTCAGCCTGGCGATCATGTATGGGTTCGGCCTGGATCATGCGCCGATCGGCGCTACCCTGTTATCCCCCGACAGCCGCTATCTACGCTATCCGGTCTATTTCTTCTTCGGCGCGCTGATGGCGGAAAAGGGACTGCCGACCCGCCATCTGGGCATCGCCATGCTGGTGATGGCGCTGGGCCTGCTCTGGTGGTCGGGATTGCGGGGTAGTGGCAACACCCCGGCCCTTGTCCCGGCGCGGCTGATGATGTGCTTGGGCCTGATCGCGTTGCTGCCGCGATTGGCTGCGCTGCGCCTGTCGTTCGCGCCGCTCAATCGGATCGGGCGGGACAGCCTGTTCTTCTATCTATGGCATCCGCTGGTGATGGACATATTGTTGGCGATCGGAGCCAATATGGCGGCAACCCTGGCGCTGTCAGTCGCCATTCTGATGGCAGCCAGCCACCTGTTCGCGCCCCGCGCCTCGATCCGCCGCCTGCTGGGCAGCGCACCGGCGCGGCGCGAGAACGGCATGGCGCCGATACCGGACGCGGGTGTGCAACCGGCCTGACGCGCGTCAGCGTCTATAGCTTGCCATATTTCGCTTCGAAGCCGGCAATGTCGCCAGCGGCCAGATATTTCGCCTGATCGACCCACTGGTCGCGCACCGGGCGGCCCTTGAACGTGCCGAGCCTGGTATCGATCGCCGCGATGTCTGCGTCGCTCCAGTCGGCGATCTGGGCGAAGCGGGTGACGCCCAGATCGGTCAGAAGCGCCTTCAGCTTGGGACCGACCCCTTTGAGGCGCAGCAGGTCGTCGCTTTCGTCTGTGGCGGGGGCGGGAGACGCGGCGGTGGCGGGCGCAGGCATCGGCTCGGGTTCCGGCGCGATGGGGGCGGGCTGAGGGATGGGCGCGGGCGGGGCTACAGGCGCGACCGGCTCCACCACGATCGGGGCTGGCGTTACGGGCGCGGCAATGATCGGATCGACGAAGGGCGTCGGCGCGGGGACCGGCTCGATAGGCGCAGGCTGAACGGGCGTGGGCGCGACGGACGGTTCTATCGGCTCATCGGCCTTGCGCTTGCCCGACAACAGGAAGACGAGCGCGATGACCACCAGCAACCCGACCAGCAGCCACAAGCCATAGTCCATGAAAAATTCCTGCATCGCCCAGTCTCCCCTTCACTATCCTGACGCTATTTAAGGATGGTTTCCGGCGCGCTGCAAGAGCCGCGCGCTATTGCTCCTCGCGCGCAACTTCGCGCCAGCCGATGTCGCGGCGGCAGAAACCGGTCGGGAAGTCGATGGCATCCACCGCGGCATAGGCGGCCGCCTGCGCCGCGCCGACCGTATCGCCGGTGGCCGTGACATTGAGGACGCGCCCGCCATGGGCGACCAGAACGCCGTCTTTTTCCGCGGTTCCGGCATGAAAAATCTTGGCCCCGCCCTGCTCCGCCGCGGCGATGCCGCCGATCGCGCCGCCCTTGTCCGGTGTGCCAGGATAGCCGTTCGCCGCCATGACGATGGTGAGCGCCGTACGATCCGCCAGTTCCACCGGCCCCTGATCGGCAAGGCTGCCTTGCGCGACGGCAAGCAGCAGGTCGACCAGATCGCCGTCGAAACGGGTCATCAGCACCTGGCATTCCGGATCGCCGAAGCGGGCATTATATTCGATCAGCTTGGGGCCTTCGGCGGTCAGCATCAGGCCGGCATAGAGGACGCCCGAATAGGGCATGCCTTCGGCTGCCATGGTTTCGACGGTCGGCCGGATGATCGTTTCGATCACCTGTGCCTCCAGTTCGGGCGTCAGCACGCGGGCGGGGCTATAGGCGCCCATGCCGCCGGTGTTGGGACCGGTGTCGCCATCGCCGACGCGCTTATGATCTTGGGCCGAGCCGAAGGGCAGGATGGCGACGCCGTCGGTCAGTGCGAAGAAGCTCGCTTCCTCGCCGGTCATGAATTCCTCCAGCACCACTTCCTCGCCCGCCGCGCCGAACGCGCCGGAAAACATGGTGTCGAGCGCCTCGATTGCTTCCTCACGGGTTTGCGCGATGATGACGCCTTTCCCTGCGGCCAAGCCATCAGCCTTGATGACGACCGGCAGCGCGAAATCGTCGAGCGCGGCGAGCGCGCCATCCTTGCTGGTGACGCGCACATAGGCGGCGGTGGGGATGTTCGCGCGCTGGCACAGATCCTTGGTAAAACCCTTCGACCCTTCCAGCTGCGCGGCCTTCTTGCTGGGGCCGAAGACCGGCACGCCCATGGTGCGCAGATTGTCGGCGAGGCCATCGACCAGCGGCGCTTCCGGCCCGATCACCACCAGCCCGATCGAATGGCGGGTGCAGAAATCCAGCACGGTGCGATGATCCGTGGCGTCGAGGTCGACCAATTGCGCATGCTGGGCTATCCCCGGATTGCCCGGCGCGGCATAGAGGGCCTTGAGCGCAGGCGATTGCGCCAGCTTCCACGCCAGCGCATGTTCGCGGCCGCCGCCGCCCAGCAGAAGGATGTTCATGTCGCCCATGTCCCCGGAATTTGATGCCTATGACAGTTCGGGCCGCCTGTTAGCGGAGGAACGCCTGGGGGACAACGCGCCGCCGCTGTCCATCAGCGAATTGTCGGGCCTGCTCAAGCGCACGGTCGAGGACCGGTTCGGCCATGTCCGGTTGCGCGGCGAGATTTCGGGCTTCAAGCGGGCGGCGTCGGGCCATCTCTATCTGGCGCTGAAGGACGAGAACGCCGTGCTGGACGGGGTGATGTGGAAAGGCGGCGCGCAGCGGCTGGCCTTTGCCCCGCAGGACGGGGTGGAGGTGATCGCGACCGGCAAGCTGACCACCTATCCGGGGCGGTCCAAATATCAGATCGTCATCGAGAAGATGGAACTGGCCGGCGAAGGCGCGCTGATGGCGCTGCTGGAGAAACTGAAAGCCAAATTGGCGGGCGAAGGGCTGTTCGCGGTGGAGCGGAAGAAGCCCCTGCCCTTCCTGCCACGCACGATCGGGGTCGTGACGTCGCCGACCGGCGCGGTGATCCGGGACATATTGCATCGTCTGGCCGATCGCTGCCCGACCAACGTGCTGGTCTGGCCGGTTCTGGTGCAGGGTCAGGGCGCGGCCGAACAGGTCGCGCGCGCGGTGCGGGGCTTTTCCGCCATGGACGGGAGCGGCTCCGTGCCCCGGCCCGACCTGGTGATCGTGGCGCGCGGGGGCGGGTCGATCGAGGATCTGTGGAGCTTCAACGAGGAGATCGTGGTGCGCGCGGTCGCCGACTGCACCATACCGATCATATCGGCGGTGGGGCATGAGACGGACACGACCCTGTGCGATTACGCCGCCGACCGGCGCGCACCGACGCCCACGGCCGCTGCCGAAATGGCGGTGCCGGTACGGGCCGAATTGCTGGCGGGGTTGAGCGAGATGGGTCTGCGCGCCGGACGGGCCGTGCGGCGCGGCGCGGGGCAGGCGCGCGAACGACTGGAGATGCAGGCGCGGCTGATGCCCACGCCCGATATGCTGCTCAGCCCCCAACGGCAGCGGCTGGACCAGCTGTCCGATGGATTGGTGAGCGGATTGCGCCACCGGCTCGCCGAGGCGCGCGGGCATCTGGGTCAGGCGGGCGGCGCGCTGCGGCCCGCGCTGTTGCGCCAGCATGTGATGCGTGCAGGCGAGCGGCTCGACCGGTTGAAGCTGCGCCCCGACTATCTGCAACGCGCCCTGTCGGAACGCACCGTTGCTTTCGACCGGGTGTCGCGCCATTTCGGTTCGCTCGATCCCGACCGGCCGCTGCAAAAGGGCTATACGCGCGTGATGGCGCAGGGGCGACTGGTGCAGTCGGTCGCGGCGGCGCAGGCGGCAGGGCATGTGACGCTGCATTTCAAGGACGGCACGGTGGACGCCGCCATCGGCGATGCGCCGCCCCCGCTTGAGAAGGCCACGCTGGTCGCTATATCTTCCCCATCCCGGCCCGCGCGAAAGGTGCGTGCGATCGACGAAACGCCGCAGCAGGATCTGTTTTCCTGATCGCGGGCAAAGAGGCCTGAACCGATGTTGATGTCCAATCGGGACCGGATCGCCCGGCTCCATTATATGCCCTACAGTTTTCGCGTGTTGCAGGCGGGCGACCATGTCGTCTGCGCCGTGACCGGGCGGAAGATCGCGCTGGAGGATCTGCGCTACTGGAGCATCGCGCGGCAGGAACCCTATGCCAGCGCCGATGCGTCGGTGCAGGCGGAGTTGCAGGCGCGCGGCGCGCGATGAAGGGGATCGGCCTGGCGCTACTGCTGGCTTGTGCTGGCTCGGCCGTCGCGCAGCCCGTCACCCGCGCAGCGTCCATGGCGAACCGCGCCGATTTCCAGCTGACCGGCACGGCGACGCAGGGCGGGATGCTGACCGGTATCGCGCCAGCGGGGACGGTGGCGTTGCAACTGGACGATCAGCTGGTGCCGGTGGACGCCGACGGGCGCTTCCTGATCGCGTTCGACCGCGATGCCGGGCCGACTGCGCGCCTGACTGCACGCTTGCCGGATGGGCGGACAATCGATCGCCCGCTGACCGTCGCGTCCCGTGACTGGCGGATCGAGCGGATCGACGCGCCGATGCACCCGACCAAAAGCAGTGAGGCCTTTCTGACGCTGCGCAAGCCTGAACTGGCGGCGATTGCCGCCGCGCGCGCGACGGTGACCGATGCGCAGGGTTGGCGACAGAGCTTCATCTGGCCGCGGGTCGGCCGGATTTCCGGCCAGTTCGGATCGCAGCGCATCTATCAGGGGACGCCGGGCGCCTATCATGGCGGCGTCGATGTGGCCGGCACGACCGGCCTGCCGGTGGTGGCCCCCGCCGACGGGGTGGTCATCTTGGCAGCGACGGACAAGCCCTTCACGCTGGAGGGGCATTTGTTGATGATCGACCATGGTCATGGCCTCAACAGCGCCTTCCTTCATCTGTCGCGGATCGACGTGAAGCTCGGCGATCATGTGGCCCAGGGGCAACGGATCGGCGCGATCGGCGCAACGGGACGCGCGACCGGACCGCATCTGCACTGGGGCATGAAGTGGAACGAGGCGCGGATCGACCCGATGCTGATCGCCGGGCCGATGCCGAACGGACTGTAAGCTTTAGCTCACCCGCTTCATCCGGACGGCACGACCGCCCTCCACCTTGCCCAGGAAACTACCCATCGCGGCGCGTTTTATCTCGATCTTGAGACCGACTTTGGGATCGCGTCCCGTGACGACCTCGGTCGTCATCCACTGGGCGCCGTCGTCCAGCCCGATCTGCCATTTGCCATAGCCCAGGCTGCGCACAGATGTGATCAGGGCATCAACATGGCTGACGCCATCCTGCTGGGCGCTACCGCCATCATCGTCCCCGCCCCCCAGAAACGGCAATTTTGGAAATGAAAAACCAAAGAGCGTCTTGCGCGTTTTGTTAAGTTCGCTCTTGTCGAGAACGACGACCTCGTCGCGCTGGGCCGCAGCATCCATTGCGCCGACTTGCTGATCGAAACAGGCAAGACGCGCCGCATTGTCCGAAATCGACCTGCATTGAAGAAGGTTGGTGAAGATTTCCGGCCGCGGCTGCTGCCGAGGTGCGGCTTGCACCATTGGCGCCAAAACTAAGCACAAGAGCATCGCCAGAATCCAGCCGTGCTTGGCCCGCATAGTCGTTGTCCTTCCTAAAAACCTGTCGTTTGCTACCATGCACCGGCAAAGAATGACATTCCCATGATTATGCCTGTGATCGTGAACATGGCGGCGGCCCGACCATTTGCGACGCAGGAGCCACAATCGGTCAATCCACATCCCAATTGATGTACGATTGCTACAAGCCTTTGCAAATCATCGTAATAATCTTGCAATATTGCAGCAAAATGCCGGTGTGAGGCTTGTTGCATTTATGATACAGCCGGGTTCAAAAGCAGCCTTGCCCCTTCTCACCCGCTTTACAGCGCCCTGAAGCCCGCGCACTTTCCTGCGATCCATATGGGGGGACGCTGTCGGGCACCATATTCCTTCATATTGGCCACTAACGTGGCAGGCCATCTGCCAAACTCCAGAGCAAGGGACTGGAAACTTGAAGACAATCTCAAAAATGGCGCTGCTGCGCTGCGGTGCGGCGTCCGCGATGCTTGGCGCATCGCTGATGTCGACTCTTGGTCATGCGCAGGTGGCTGACAACAGCGCCGGCGAAGCCATCGTCGTCACCGGTTCGCGCATCGCGCGCCCTGACCTTGATACCGGCGCGCCGCTGGCCGTGGTGTCTGCCGAAGAATTCAAGCTGTCGGGCGCGGTCAACGTCGAACAGGTTCTGAATACGCTGCCCCAGGTTCTACCCGGCACGTCGTCCTTCTCCAACAACCCCGGTGGCGGCGTCGCGACGCTCAACCTGCGCGGTCTGGGCACGAACCGCAACCTGGTGCTGGTCAATGGCCGCCGCTGGATGTTCTTCGATACCACGCAGGTCGTCGATCTGAACACCATTCCGCAGTTCCTGATCGAAGGCGTGGACGTCGTGACCGGCGGCGCATCGGCAGTTTACGGTTCGGACGCAATTGCCGGCGTCGTGAACTTCCGCCTGCGCAACAACCTGACCGGCATTGAAGTCGGCAGCCAATATTCGATCACCGAAGAAGGTGATGGCGGCCGTTGGGACACGAATATCGCGATCGGTACCGATTTCGCCGATGGTCGTGGCCATATCACAGCCTATGGCGAATATTATAAGCGCAAGTCCATCCTTCAGGGCGCTCGCAGCTTCTCGCGCTTTACGGCGCAGGATGGCGCAGGTGTACTGACCCGCACTGGTGGCTCCGCGACCACGCCCGCCGGCCGCTTCGCAGTCCCCGGCACGGTTGCTATTGCGGCAGGCAATGGCCTGGGCGCAGTCACCCTCAACCGCGGCGCAGGTACGACCTATGGCTCGGCGCTGGGTGCAACCTTCGACAGCTCGACCAGCTCGTCGCGCAACTTCGTCACTGGTCCGGATACGTTCAATTTCGCGCCCGACAACTATTTGCAGGTGCCACAGGAACGTTGGTTGCTGGGCGCCTATGGCGACTATGAGATCAACGACAATGTCACCGCCTATATGGAATTGGCATTCGTCAACAACCGGGTCGCCAACGAACTGGCAGCGACGCCGGTCACTGGCAACTTCAACGTCAATATCGCGGCGGTGTCGCCGTTCCTGTCCGCTGCCGACATTGCGGCCTTCAACCAGATCGACGCCAACGAAACTGCCATAATTGCGGCAAGGACCGCTCGAGTTGCGCGTATTGCGGGTGAGTCGGATGCGGTTTATGCCGCGCGTGCTGCTGCGCAAGGCGCCCTCTTCACCGGTGCAAACGCCGCGTCGAACGCACCCGGCGTCATCAACCTGGGCGTGAGCCGTCGCGTCAGAGAAACCGGATCGCGCAACACGCTCGACGAGCGTAATGCGTTCCGCGCGCTGGCTGGCGTCCGTGGCGCCATCGGCGACTCCGGCTTCAGCTATGATGCCTTCTACAGCTATGCACGGACCCGCAACGCCAACGTGCAGGCCGGCAACATCTCGCGTCGTGCCTTCCAGGCCGGCCTTGACGGCACCGCTCCCGCGATCGACATCTTCGGTCCCGGCGCTCTGAGCCGGACATCGGTCAATCAGATCAGCATTCTGGCGCAGAATAACGACATTTCCACGCTCCAGGTCGCGCAGGCGTCCGTGAACGGTTCGCTGTTCAACCTGGGCTGGGGCGGTGACGACATCGGTGTCGAATGGCGTTCGATGGCATCGCGCTTCATTCCCGATACGGCGCTGTCGTCGGGTGACGTGATCGGCTTCAACGCCGGCAACCCGACCCAGGGCGGCTACAATGTGAAGGAAGTGTTCGGCGAAATCCGTATTCCGATCGCTGCCGATCAACCGTTCTTCCACAAGCTGGAAGTCAGCGGTGCAGGCCGTTATTCGGACTATTCGCTTGATGCGGTCGGTGGCGTTTCCACCTATGCCGGCGATATCCAGTGGGCGCCTATCCGTGACATCACGTTCCGTGGCTCCTACTCCAGGGCGGTTCGCGCACCTAACGTGTCCGAACTGTTCGGTGGCCTGCAGACCGGCTTCCCGACTGGCACCGATCCCTGCACGGCGCCGGCAGCGGCCGCTCCTGGTCCGCTGCGTGACACCTGCATCGCCACCGGCGTACCTGCGGCCAATCTTGGCCAAGGCGTGCCGTCGCAGTTGCAGCCCAACACGCAGTTCCAGTCGCAGACCGGTGGCAACCCCAATCTTCAGGCTGAAAAGTCGACCTCCTACACCTTCGGTGCCATCGTTCAGCCCACGTTCCTGCCGGGCCTGAACATCAAGGTCGATTATTTCAACATCAAGATCGGGAATGCGATCTTCGCGGCCGGCGGCGGCGCTGCGAACATTCTGAACCTGTGCTATAACACGTTCCAGAATGCCAGCAACGGCTTCTGCCAGTTGGTCGGGCGTAACGATGCGACTGGCGCGATTGACGGCACCACCAACGCCGATGGCAGCGTCGCTGTTGTCTTCGCCGGTGCGGCCAACCTGTCGTCGCTCAAGACCAGCGGTATCGATCTGGACATCGACTATTCGATCGGTTTGGGTAAGTTCCTTCTGGGTGAAGATGCCAAGCTGAACATTGCGTTCCTGGGCACCTATACAAAGAAGAACACCTTCGTTCCGGTCAACGGTGAACCCGACGTTGTCGAATGCGCAGGCTTCTTCGGCGCCAATTGCGGCAATCCGCAGGGCAAGTACAAGTGGACGACCCGTTTGACCTTGGTCGATGGCCCGCTGACCTCGACTGTTCGCTGGAGGCACATCAGCAGCACGCGTGACGACGATGATACGACCGATTATGTGGTCGAGAAGCTGAAAGCGTACAACCTGTACGACGTGGCCTTCTCTGCCGCAGTCAACGACAATCTGACCATGTCGTTCGGCGTCAACAACCTGCTCGACAAGAAGCCGCAGCTGATTGGTTCGAACGCCGAGCAGGCCAATACCTATCCCAGCACGTTCGACGTGCTTGGCCGCGACTTCTTCCTGTCGGCCAATATGCGCTTCTAATCCTGTAGGATCGTTAGCATCGGGGGGCGGTCCGCTTGCGGGCCGCCCCTTTTTGTTCGCTATGGTTCAGTCACAGTCGCCGCAGTCACAGGCGGAATTGGCGCAGACATTATTTGAACGATTGACCGTCTGACAGCGGTAAGGCTCATGGGGCGGAGCTGAAGCCGTTTTTGTGCTATGTTTGTCGAGGTAACGCAGAATGATGTCATCGGTGATGGCGCCGGATGTGGTCGAGAAATAGGCGCGCTGCCAGAAGCGTTGTCCCCAGTAGCGCTTGCAAATATGCTCAACGCCTGCTACATTTTACGCGACGACCGCCCACTTCGACAGACTCGGCCCCACGCACGGAATCGCTGACGCAGACATGCGGGGTATTTCGACGAACATGTGGACGTGATCGCGCGAAAGGACGTCGTGACGATCGTCACGCCCATTCGGCACAGACCTACCGGATGATCTCGTGACCCGCAGACGCCTCTTGCCATGCAGCAACTTGAACCGATATTTCGGTGCCCAGACGAGATGATAGCGGTGGTGAAATGTTGTGTGACAATCGCTGCTATAGCCCATAGCCCACGATGGCCTAGTCAAGGGCTGAACCCAGCATCCGACTGAAGTCGAAGGGATCGCTCTTGATGGAGGTCTCTAAAGTCTGCTCAGGCGCATCCCCGTCACGCCACGACGTCGAATGCCACGGTCAATCGCTCTCCGACAGTAAATGGCCGCGTTCCGTGAAACAGATAGCTAGGGAATAGCGCCAGGCGGCCGGGCTTTGGTTCGATCACTGCCAATGCTGGAATATCTAATGCCAGTTCGGCGGGTGGTGCGCCGATGTCGAGCCATCCGGCCTTCTCTTGCCCTCCGGACACAGGGGGCAAGGCGATGTAGCAGGCCGAACTCAGTACGCCTTCGGGATGGACGTGCTGCACATGAAAGCCGCCGCCGGTCAGTCGGACCGACCAGCTGCCGTAGAAGCTGAAAGGGCTGTTGCGAAAAGCGAGCAGTGGGTGCCGCGCATCGGCCGCTGGAAGCGCGGCGCGATATAGGCCGATGGCATCGATCAAAAGCTGTTTCAAAGTGCCTATGGCTGGTTCATGACGGTCAAGCAGCCGACCACGCGTCTGGGTTCCGCCCCGCAGCGACTGACCGATCGGATGAGCCTTGGCCCGATGCAACCCACGTAACGTATCGGCAAGATGCGTTAGCGCAGCGTCATCCATCGGCAAATCCTGCGTCGCGAAGAGGCCTGGCTGCATACATAGCCATTCATGGCGGGGATCATCCAGCAAGCGCCAGGCCAGCGACAGATGCGCCCACGCGTTGACCGACCGCAAATCGCCCATCGCCATGGGTTTGAGCAACGCCACCGCTTTTTCGGGATCGCCGCTTCGCAAAGCATGGCGCCCGCGCGCGAGCCGCGCCTGCGGCGTATCGGGTACCGTGGCAAAGGCCTTGTCGGCACGTTTCAGATCGCCCGTTTCACCTGCCAGCACCGCTTCGGTCAGCGCCATATCGGCCGTCCACGCGATCATAGAACGCGCCCGATCGATCGCAGCTAACGCGTCAGAATGTCGGTTTCCACGCGCAAGACATTGCCAATGGGCCATATGCAGCACCGGATCGCGCGGATGGCGGATGATGGCTCGGGCATATCCGGCTGCAAAATCCGTGTCGCCCGCCTCCGATAGCATACGTGCCAGACTATCCTGTCCCTTCAACCATAACGGATTACGGTCCACGGCATCCGCCAGCATCGCAATTCCCCCGTTCATCCCTGCGGCTTCCAGCTCTTCCGCCATCCCCATCGCCAGTTCGGGATCGTCCGGCGCCGTCGATATGGCTTGGCGATACCAGGCAATCGCATCCTCCTCGCGACCGCTTTCTGCGGCAATCCGGGCGCGCCCGTGCAGCGCAGCCGTGCAGCTAGGGTTGAGTGTCAGCGCCGTCGCAAATTCAACATCGGCCTCCCGCCGTCGGCCGAGCAGCCGCAACGCCGCTCCACGCGTCGTGCGTGCGGAGATATTGCGAGGGTCCGCAGCAATTAGGAGGTTCAGTTCGCTCAGACTATCATCAAGACGCCCCAGTGCCTGCAACGTGATCGCCTTGTTGAGCCGAGCATCCATGAAAGCTGGTGCAGCAGCCAGCGCGCGATCATAGTGGACGAGCGCCCCCGCAGCATCGCCAGCGGCATCCAGCAAATTGGCGTAATTATTGTTGATTTGCGGGTCATTCGGCGTCTGCGTAAGAGCCCTTGCAAAAACCGCGCGCGCTTGCGCTGTGCGGCCGGCCTTGCTTTCGACCAGAGCAAGCAGGTGCAATACGGACGCATGTTCGCCCACAGCGCGTAATATCTGGAGGAGATTTGAACGGGCCGCGTCGAGGCGTGCATTGCGGAAATCGGTTTCGGCACGCGCAAACAGCGCGTTGACATCAAGCATAGCCATGGCGTGCACGATGCCATTTCTCACCGTGCCCGTCTATCAGCAGCCTGTCATTTGTCGCGAAACCACCCCGTCAGCGCAAATCGTCCGGTCGGCGCAAAAGGCGGCACAAAACTGACATTGTGCCGCTGCGGCACCCGGAACAGGTTGAGCGTGTTGAACCGGGGGCGGAAGCCCGCGACGACATCACCATCCTCATCGTAGAAAAGAAGATAGCCGCCCCAGTCCGGCCGCCAGTCGAGCGCGCACATATTGAGCACATAGGCAACACGCCATCCTTCCCCATCCTGGCTGTCGTCGTGCATCGCCAGGAAGTGATTGGGACCGAAAAAGGTGGCCTGGGCATCGGCCTTCAGCAGTTCAGGAATATCCGTGACCTGACGGACAAGGTCCATCAAAGGCTGATCGTTGATATGTTCCAGAAGCAGATCCTGGGGACTTCCCGGGTTCCATTCTTCCTTATAGGCGTCCAGCAGCGGATATTGGGCATAGGCAAATCCGTAGTTCTGGCCGGTCATCACCTTGCCTACTTGTTGAAAGATGGCAGCCCGCTGCGGCGTGGGCATCTGGCTCAATTCTGCCTGCCGCAGGCGCCGTGGTCCGTCCTCACCCTTCCACGCCAGACCCCATGGCGTCTGCCGGGCCAGAATGTCGTGCACTATTCGGGCCGACTGGTCGGTGAGTATGTTACGAATCTGGACGCGGCCATCCCGAACGAAGCGCTCGGCCAGCATTGCGCGGTCAAGCAGCGGATTGATCGCAAAAAGGGCGATGGGCTCAGGCATGGATCGACGCTGTTCCTTCGTGGTGGCGATAACGCTATCGTTCTTTGAACGTCGTCCAACCTTGCAATCCCGTGACTGGCTAGGCAACAAGCGATAGTGAAATTTGAATTGAACCCCAATCTGGATATTGCCGCCCTATCGCGCACATATGCAGATACCGGACGTGTCAGTATCCATGATTTTCTGGCCGGAAATGCAGCACAACAATTGCACGATGCGCTGCGCGCCCGGAATGACTGGATACAGATCCTCAATAGCAAAGAGAAAGTGATCGAACTTTCACGGGAGGTCCGCGCCAGCCTTAGTACGGAGCAGATGGGCGCGCTTGATGACGCCGTCCATGCCGACGCCCGTTATGGCTTTCAGTATCGCTACGAATCCATTCGTATTCCCGACGGCATTGATGATCGCATCCGTAGCAGCGATGTTCTGGCTAAGTTTGCCCGCTGGTTTTCGAGCGATACGCCCCTGGCGTTGGTGAAGGCGATTACCGGCGAACAGGATATACTGTTCGCCGATGCGCAGGCTACAGCCTATTCACCGGGCGATTTTTTGACCGGCCATGATGACGCTGTCCCAGGCAAAGGCAGGCGCGCAGCCTATGTCTTTGGCCTGACGCCGGTCTGGCGCACCGAGTGGGGCGGGCTATTGCTGTTTCACGATGAAGGCAACGGAATGGTCGAGGGGATGATTCCAGCCTTCAACCGCCTCAATCTTTTTGCGGTGCCGCAGATGCACAGCGTCTCGCCGATCAGCGCTGCTGCCGGTTATCGCCGCTACGCAATAACCGGCTGGTTACGGAACCACATTCCCTAACGGCTCAGCCAACGCCCAATTTCAACGCCCCGTCGCCATCTTCCACCCGGACCGTCGATCCGTCAGGTACTTCGCCGCGCAGGATGAGGTCGGCCAGCGGGTCTTGCAGGTAGCGCTGGACCGCCCGTTTCAGGGGACGCGCCCCGTAGACCGGGTCGTAGCCGACGCGGCCGAGCCAGGCGCGGGCCTCGTCGGTCAGGTCGAGCACGATCTTGCGATCTTTCAACAGCTTGCCGATGCGCGCGACCTGGATGTCCACGATCGGGGCCATATGGGCCGCGCCCAGACGGTGGAAGAGGATCACCTCGTCCAGCCGGTTCAGGAATTCCGGGCGGAAATGGGCGCGGACGATCTCCATGACCTGCGGTTCGACCTTTTCCACCGGTTCATCGTCCGCCAGGCCGGTGAGGAACTGGCTGCCCAGGTTCGACGTCAGGACGATGATCGTGTTGGTGAAGTCGACCGTGCGCCCCTGCCCGTCCGTCAGGCGGCCATCGTCCAGCACCTGGAGCAGGATGTTGAAGACGTCGCCATGCGCTTTCTCCACCTCATCGAAGAGGACGACCTGATAGGGGCGGCGGCGGACGGCTTCGGTCAGGACGCCGCCTTCCTCATAACCGACATAGCCCGGAGGGGCGCCGATCAGCCGGGCGACTGAGTGCTTCTCCATGAATTCGCTCATGTCGATGCGCACCATGGCGCTGTCGTCATCGAACAGGAAGCCGGCGAGGGCCTTGGTCAGTTCGGTCTTGCCGACGCCCGTCGGGCCAAGGAACAGGAAGGAGCCGAGCGGGCGGTTGGGGTCTTGCAATCCCGCGCGGCTGCGACGGACGGCGGTCGATACCGCTTTCACCGCATCAGCCTGCCCAATGACCCGCTTGCCCAGCGTGTCTTCCATCGCCAGCAGCTTTTCGCGCTCGCCAGTCAGCATCCGCTCGACCGGGATGCCGGTCCAGCGGGCGACGACGCCGGCGATATCCTCCGCCGTCACTTCCTCCCGCAGCATCGCGCCTTCCGACGCGGTTTCCGCTTCGGCGAGCCGCTTTTCGAGCGCGGGGATGGTGCCGTAGGATAGTTCGCTCATCTTCGCGAGGTCGCCCGCACGCTGGGCCTGCTCCAGTTCCAGGCGGGCGGCGTCGAGCTGTTCCTTGACCTTGGCTTCGCCTGCGATCTTGTCCTTTTCGGACTGCCAGCGGGTGGTCAGCGCTGCGGATTGCTCCTCCAGATTGGCGAGGTCGGTTTCCAACGTGTCGAGCCGGTCGGCCGACGCCTTGTCGGTTTCCTTTTTCAGCGCCTCCCGCTCTATCTTGAGCTGGATGATGCGACGGTCGAGATTTTCGATCTCCTCCGGCTTGGACTCCACCTCCATGCGCAGGCGCGATGCGGCCTCGTCCATCAGGTCGATCGCCTTGTCGGGCAGGAAGCGGTCGGTGATATAGCGGTTGGAGAGCGTCGCCGCGCTGACGAGCGCGCCGTCGGTGATTCGCACGCCGTGATGGAGTTCGTATTTCTCCTTCAGGCCGCGCAGGATCGAGATCGTATCCTCGACCGTGGGTTCGCCGACGAAGACGGGCTGGAAACGGCGCTGGAGCGCAGGGTCTTTTTCGACATATTTGCGATATTCGTCGAGCGTCGTCGCGCCAATGCAATGGAGTTCGCCGCGGGCAAGCGCGGGCTTGAGCAGATTGCCCGCATCCATTGCGCCTTCGCTTTTGCCCGCGCCGATCAGCGTGTGCATTTCGTCGATGAAAAGGACGATCTGGCCGTCCGCGCCCTTCACCTCGTCCAGCACGCCTTTGAGCCGTTCCTCGAACTCGCCGCGATATTTGGCACCGGCGATCAGCGATCCCATGTCCAGCGCCATCAGGGTGCGGTCCTTGAGCGTATCGGGCACGTCGCCATTGGCGATGCGCAGCGCCAAGCCTTCTGCAATCGCCGTCTTGCCGACGCCGGGGTCGCCGATCAGGACCGGGTTGTTCTTGGTCCGGCGAGCCAGAATCTGGATCGTGCGGCGGATTTCCTCGTCGCGGCCGATGACCGGGTCGAGCTTGCCCGCGCGTGCCGCTTCGGTGAGGTCGCGAGCGAATTTCTTGAGCGCGTCGTAGCGATCCTCCGCACCCGCGGTGTCGGCGGTGCGGCCGCCGCGCAGACTGTTGATCGCCGCGTTGAGCGCTTCGGGCTTTACGCCTGCAGCGGCCAGCGCCTTCCCCGCCGTCGTGGTCGTGGCGAGGGTGAGTGCCAGCAGCAGGCGTTCGACGGTGACGAAGCTATCGCCCGCCTTGGTCGCGACCTGTTCCGCGCTGTCGAGAACGCGTACGGCGTCATTGTCGAGCCCGGGCGTTTGCTGCGCGCCGCTGCCGGAAACGGACGGCACCTTGGCAAGCGCCGCATCCGTGTCGCGCAACGCCACGGCCGCATCGCCGCCCGCCGCCTTGATAAGGCCGGACGCCATGCCCTGATTATCTTCCAGCAGCGCCTTCAACAGATGTTCCGGGCCGATCCGCTGATGGCTCATGCGGATCGCCACGGTTTGCGCCGATTGCAGGAAGCCCTTGGCGCGGTCAGTGAATTTTTCGAGGTTCATGTGCATCCACCCAATATGATGCCAGCGATGTAGTGTTGCTCAAAAGGCACACAAGGGGTGGTGCACGATTATCCTTATTTCGGTGCTTTGTCCGCCTGTGGTGCGAACAGATCGCCGAAAAAGTCCTTTGCGAACCAGCGGGGCGGGATGTCGCCATCCGCCATGGCGCGGGTTATCCGGTAATTGGCTTCGGCAAAGCGTGCGCCTGCGGTCCAGTCGATCTTTTGACGCATGTCGTCGCCGGGGTGATGATAGGCCCCGCCCAGAAAGTCGCCCCATGCCTTTTCCCCGCCATTGGCGAAGCCGGTGGCGAGGAAGACGGCGGGGACGCCCTGCTTCACGAACATATAATGGTCGGAGCGCACGAAGATCGTTTCCTGCGGCATCGGATCGGGGGACAGCTTCACGCCCATCGGCGCGACCGCTTTCGCCACGATCGGCCCCAGGGTCGAATGATCCGCGCCAAAGGCGATGAGGTCGGTGAAGGGATAGAGCAGCAAGGGCATGTCGAGATCGACATTGCCGACGATCTGCCTGACCGGGACGCTGGGATGGCGGGCATAATAGTCGGCGCCCAGCAGCCCCTTTTCTTCCGCGGTCGAAGCCAGGAAGATGATCGAGCGGCGCGGCTTTTGCGGGGATTGCGCCATGGCGCGGGCGACTTCCAACATGGTCGCGATGCCCGCGCCATTGTCCAGCGCGCCATTGTTGATCCGGTCCTTGTCCGGCGCATCGCCCGGTTTGGCCGGGCTCACGCCGATATGGTCGAGATGGGCGGACAGGACGACATATTCTTGCCGGAGCTTGGGATCGCTGCCGGGCAGGATGGCGACGACATTGGGGCTGGTGACGCGCTGGCTGACGGTATCGGCCTTGATCGTCACGCTGGTCTTGAGCGCGAAGCCCTTCGGCTTGCCGCCCGCCTTGTCGGCGATCTTGCGGATCGCAGCGATGGTCGCGGGCGCACCGGCGAACACGGCTTGCGCCGCCGGATCGTTCAGCATCGCCGACGCGCGCAGGCCCGGCGCGGCGTTGAAGGGTACGCCGTCGGGCGACACCCAGGTGAAATCGGGTTCGTCGGCGAATTGCACCATCCGCGCCCAGGGACGGGCCTTGGCCGACTGGAGCGTGTTGAGCGCGATCATGCCGATCGCGCCATGGGATTCGGCGATCTTGCCCTTGGTGGCGGAGAGGTGTGCGCCCTCCTCGCTCGGCAACCCCTTGGGATAGCCGCGCAGGGTGACGACGATCTTTCCCTTCACGTCGAGGCCGGCATAGCCGTTAAGGCCAAGGCGCGCGTTTTCCAGGCCATAGCCGACGAACACGAGCGGCGCGGTGACGTCCAGATGCGGCTGATCGGCGTTGATGCCGATGATCACGTCGCCCGCATGGGTAAAGCTCTTCGCACCACCGGGGCCGGTCACGGTCAGCGTGGCGGGAGTCTTGCCGAATTCGGTCTTCTGGAAGGTGATGCGTTGGAGCCAGCTGACCCCTTTTGCATCGGTATCACCAGCGGGCTTGAGGCCCAGGCCGTCGAACTGGCTGGCGACGTAGCGGGCCGCGATTTCATGCCCTTCGCTGCCGGTGTCGCGGCCCTTGAGCAGGTCGTCGGCGAGAAATTCGACATGGGCGCGCATGGCGGCGGCGGTGAAGACCGGGTCGGCGGCGCTCTGGGCCGGGAGGGCGGCGGGCAACAGCAGCGCCGTCATGGCGGCGAGGGCAATGGGGGTTTTCATGGGAATATCTGTCCACTGGATTGCGGTATGGGCGGAGAATTGCCGTCCTCCTCCAGCCCTGTCCAGCAATAAGCGTATTGCGCGTCTAAAACGGCCCGCTATGCTGCGCCCATTCTCGCTTCGGCAGCGTTCTGACCCAGGTTCTGCTGCTGTAAAGCTTCCTTTTTCATGAGGTTCTCATGGCCCTTTCCCCGATGTCGCGCCGCCTGCCCCTGATAATGGGCCTTTCGGTCCTCGCGCTCTCCCCCGTTTTGGCCCCGATGGCGCAGGCCGCCAAACCCGCACCCGCCGCCGCGCCCGCGCCGGTCGCCAGCCTCGTGTCGCAGGTCGATATTCCCTATCAGGAATTCAGGCTCAAGAACGGGCTGCGCGTCATCGTCCACACCGACCGCAAGGCGCCGGTGGTGGCGGTGTCGGTCTGGTATCATGTCGGATCGCGTTTCGAACCGGCGGGCAAGACCGGTTTCGCCCATCTGTTCGAACATTTGATGTTCTATGGGTCGGAAAATGCCGATGGGCCGTTCTTCGGGCGGCTGGAGGATATCGGCGCAACCGACTGGAACGGCACGACCTGGTTCGACCGCACCAATTATTTCGAGACGGTGCCGACCGGGGCGCTCGACCGGGCGCTGTTTCTGGAGTCAGACCGGATGGGCCATCTGCTGGGCGCGGTGACGCAGACCAAGCTGGATACGCAGCGCGGGGTCGTGCAGAATGAAAAGCGGATGGGCGAGAACGAGCCTTATGGCCTGGTCGAATATGCGCAGCTGGATGCGATGTTGCCCGCGGGGCACCCCTATCGCCACTCCACCATCGGGTCGATGGCGGACCTGAACGCGGCGAGCCTGGCCGATGTGCAAAGCTGGTTCAGGACCCATTATGGGCCGAACAATGCCGTGCTGGTGCTGGCGGGCGACATCGACGTCGCGACCGCCAAGACGAAGGTCGAGAAGTGGTTCGGCAATATCGCGCCCGGCCCGGCCCCCAAGGATGTGGATGCGACCGTGCCGACGCTCGACAAGGATGTCGAGAAGGTCATGCACGACAATGTCGCGGCGACGCGTCTGTATCGCAACTGGATCGTGCCGGGCGTCAATTCGGACGAGTTGCAGCAGCTGGATCTGGCCATGACGGTGTTCGGCGGCCTCAAATCCTCTCGCCTCGACAATGCGCTGGTGCGCGACGAGAAGGTGGCCGTGGCGGTCAAGGCCAGCATCCAGCCGTTCGAAAAGCTGTCGATCGCCGAGATCACGGTGGACGTGAAGCCGGGCGCGGACCCGGTGGCCGTGGGCAAGCGGCTGGACCAACTGCTGGCCGACTATCTGGCCAAGGGGCCGAGCGCGGACGAGGTGCTGCGCGCGGCCACCGGCCAGGCGGCGGGGACGATTTCGGGGCTGGAAAAGGTCGGCGGCTTTAGCGGCAAGGCGGTGACGCTGGCCGAGGGCGCGGTCTATTCCAACGATCCGGCGAAATATAAGAAAGACCTGGCCGTCTATGCCGCCGCGACGCCCGAAACGGTGAGCGCCGCCGCGCGCAAATGGCTGGGTCGGCCGGTGCTGCGCCTGACGGTCGCGCCGGGCGAGCGCAGTGCGGCCGACAATGCATTGGCGGGGAATGCGACGCATAAGCCCGCCTATTTCCGCAATCCCGATGCGGCTGCGCCCACGGCGTCGACGCCGCCAGCGCCGACCAAGATCGCGGAACCCGCGATCGAGCCGGTCAAGGATCTGGACTTCCCCGATATCGAACATGCGACGTTGAAGAATGGCATCAAGGTCGCGCTGGCGCGGCGCACCACGGTGCCGACGGTGCGGGTGTCCATGGCGTTCGATGCCGGCAATGCGGCCGATGACAAGGCGAAGCTGGGCACGGCGGGCCTGACCACCGCGCTGCTGGACGAAGGGACCAGGACGCGGTCGTCGATCCAGATCGCCGAGGAGCAGGAGCGGCTGGGCGCGTCGATCAGCGCGGCCAACAGCATGGACCGGACCACGGTCGGGCTGTTCGCACTCAAGCCCAATCTGGACGCGTCGCTGGGTCTGCTGGCCGACGTGATCCGCAATCCGGCCTTTGCACCGACCGAGGTGGAGCGGCTGCGCGGGCAGGTGCTGACCGGTATTCAGGCCGAAAAGACGTCGCCCATGTCGATCGCCCAGCGCATGTTGCCGCCGCTGATTTACGGGCAGGCCCATCCTTACGGCATCCCCTTCACCGGATCGGGCACAGAAAGCGGGGTCAAGGCGGTCACGCGGGCGGACCTGACCGCTTTCCACGACACATGGATGCGGCCGGACAATGCGACGATATTCGTCGCGGGCGACACGACGATGGCGGAACTGCTGCCGCTGCTGAACAAGCAATTTGGCGACTGGAAGGCGCCCGCCAGCGCCAAGGGCGTCAAGACGTTCCGCATGGACCGGATGATGCGCCCGGCCAGGATCGTGCTGATCGACAAGCCGCAAAGCCCGCAGTCGATGATCCTGGCGGGGCTGTTGACCAACAAATCCGGGACCGACAATCCGGTAACGTTGCAGACGGCCAACGAAGTGCTGGGCGGCGCGACATCCTCGCGGCTGTGGATGGACCTGCGCGAAACGAAGGGTTGGGCCTATGGCGTGGGCACGGCGCTTTCGGGCGTGAAGGAGACCATTCCCCTGCTGGTCTATGCCCCGGTGCAGACCGACAAGACCGGCGAATCCATCCAGGCGGTCCGCAAGGATATGACCGAGTTTCTGACTGCCAAGGGGACGACCGAGACGGAGCGCAACCAGACGATCAACAGCCAGATCCTGTCGCTGCCGGGCAGTTTCGAAACATCGTCGGACCTGCTGGGCGCAATGATGCGCAACGACCTGATCGGGCGGCCGGACGATTATTATGAGACGCTGCCCAAAGTCTATCGGGCGATGACCGCCGCCGACCTGGACAAGGCGGCGCGCGAGGCGATCAATCCCGACCGGCTGATCTGGGTCGTCGTGGGTGACGCGAAGCTGGTGCGGCCGCAGCTTGACGCGGTGGGGCTGCCGGTGGAAATGGGCACATTGGCTGACTAACGCTAACGTAAAGCATGGGAGAATAGAGATGGCAGTGGATGGCGCTTATGATTGCGTGGCCAAGACGCCGATGGGCGACCAGAAGGGCGTGTTCACCGTCGTCAGCAGCGGCGATCGCTTCAACGGCACCTTCGCCGGGATGATGGGATCGCTGGACGTCGTGGATGGCAAGGTCGACGGGACCAAGCTGACCTGGAAGATGGAAATGACCATGCCGATGCCGATGACGCTGGAATGCGATGCCGAGGTGGCGGGCGACGCCATCACCGGGACGATGCAACTGGGCGCCTTCGGCGCGTCGGCGTTCAACGGGACGCGTCGGGCGTAAGCGATAGCCCTCCCACCGTTCGTTTCGAGCTGTCGAGAAATGCTAAGCGTCGTGCAGCCGCTTCTCGACACGCTCGAAACGAACGGCGTTGGGGGGGATGCCCGGCACGAATGAGACAACGAGTGAGACAGTAGTACGCACTTGACAATTTCCATTAGTTAGCTACCTAATGGAAATGCCTCTTTCGGAACCCAAGCGCGCGCTGGCGCACAAGATGGCGCCGGTCGCCCGTGCCTGGCGACAGCTGGCGGACAGCGTTCTGGCCGAGTTCGGCGTGTCCAACAGTGCGGCCTGGTGCCTGATCCATATCGACCGGCTGGGCGGTGAAGTGGGGCAGAGCGCACTGGCCGAATCGCTGGACATCAGCCAACCCTCGCTGGTCCGCACGCTGGACCAGGTGCAGGCGGCGGGTCTGGTCCAGCGCGCGCAGCATCCCGACGACAAACGATCCAATATCATCCGCCTGACCCCCGCAGGGCAGGAACTGGTCGGCCGGATCGAGGCGAAGCTGGACGCATTGCGGGCCGACCTGTTGAAAGACGTGCCCGACGACGCGATCGCCTCCACGGTATGGCTGATGGACTTGCTGAGCCAGCGGATCGCCGAATGGAACGGCCCGGCATGAGCGCAAAGATCATGGGGGAACGCTTCGGCGTGCCGGCCGCGCTGTTTTCCGTCAAATGCCTCGCGGCGGCGATATTGGCGCTCTATGTGGCCTACAGCATCGGGCTGGAGCGGCCCTATTGGGCGTTCCTGACCAGCTATATCGTCGCGCAGCCGATGGCGGGCGCGGTGATTTCCAAGGCCGTGTTCCGCGCGATCGGCACGCTGGTCGGCGCGACATTCGCCGTCGCAATCGTGCCGCCACTGGTCAACGCGCCCGAATTGCTGGTGTTGGCGATGGCGTCCTGGCTGGCCCTGTGCGTGTTCGTGTCGCTGCTCGACCGGACGCCGCGATCCTATATGTTCGTGCTGGCGGGCTATACCGCCTGTCTGATCGTGTTTCCCGATGTCGACACGCCCCAGACGATCTTCACCGTCGCGGCGCTGCGGGTGCAGGAGATTTTGATCGGCATCGCCTGCGGCAGCCTGGTCCATGGCGTCATCCTGCCCGGATCGATCACGGCCACGCTGCTGGCGCGCGTGGAAACGATGCTGCGCGACGCCGAACGCTGGTCGCGCGACGCGATCGCGACCGATCCCGTGGCGGGGCTGGACGCGGAGCGCCGCCGCCTGGCGCAGGACGTGACCGAACTGCACCAGATGTCGGTTCATCTGCCCTTCGACATCAGCCGTCTGGCTCCGCGCGTACGCACCGTGCGGGCGTTGCAGGACCAGTTGTCGATGCTGTTGCCGCTGGGCGCGGCGGTGGAGGACAGGCTGGCGATGCTGAAGGCGGCCCATGACGGCGCGGTGCCCGCCCCGGTCGAGGCGCTGATCGCCGACGTGCGGCTGTGGCTGGATACGCCCGTCAGCGACAATATGGCGCGGGCGGACAATGCGCAGCGGTTGATCGATCGCTGCGCCGCGCTGGAGCCCGTGGCGACGCCCGACATGGGATGGGCCGATATGATGCGCCTCAGCCTCTATGCCCGGCTCGCCACGCTGATCGCGGTGCATCGCGATTGCCGCGACCTGTACGACCAGATGGCGACGCATAGCCGCGCGCCGGTGACGCAGCGGGTCGCGCAACTGCTGGAGGGCCGCCGCAACCGCGAGTTGCACCGCGACTATGCCAGCGCGGCGCGCGGGGCGTTCAGCGCGTTCGCAACCGTGGCGCTGGGCTGCGCGATCTGGATATGGAGCGGCTGGAAGGATGGCGGGACGGCGGTGATGCTGGCGGGCGTGTTCCTGGCATTGTTCGCGGCGGTCGACAATCCGCTTGCGCCGCTCCGGGGCTTCATGATCGGCACCGTGGCGGCGTCGGCGCTGGGCGCGCTCTATGGCTATGCGATCATGCCCCGGCTAGACGGCTTTGCGATGCTGATGCTGGCCTATTCGCCCGCGCTGCTGCTGCTGGGCGCGATGATGGCGTCGCCGCGCTGGATGGGGATTGCGCTGCCGACCTTGTTGGGGCTGGGCAGCCCGGTGCTGCTGTCGGACCGTTATGTCAATGCCTTTGGCAGTTATGCAAACGGCGCGGTGGCGCAGATCGTAGGCATATGTTTCGCGATCCTGATGGCCGGGCTGCTGCAATCGGCGGGCGTCGAGCGCGCGATCCGCCGCACCATCCGCGCCGGATGGACCGACATCGCCAATCGCGCGACACTCAGAAGCCCGCCCGACCTGCGCGGCTGGGTCAACCGGATGCTCGACCGTATCGCCCTGCTCGCCCCCCGGCTGGCCGCGACCGGCACGGACAGCGGCAAGCCGCTTTACGATGCGCTGCGCGATCTGCGCACCGGCGTCGCCATCGGCGAGCTGCGCCAGTTGCGGCTGGACCTGCCGCCGCAGGAGGGCGCGCCGCTGACCGCCGTGCTCGGCGGGGTGAGCCGCCATTATCGCGGGATGGACCCCGATGGCCCGGCCCCGGCCGACCCGGCGTTGCTGCACGATATCGACAGCGCGATCGGGGAACTGACCGCCCATCCGCGCCCGCCGGTGCG
Source organism: Sphingobium sp. CR2-8 (assembly GCF_035818615.1). Taxonomy (NCBI): domain Bacteria; kingdom Pseudomonadati; phylum Pseudomonadota; class Alphaproteobacteria; order Sphingomonadales; family Sphingobiaceae; genus Sphingobium; species Sphingobium wonjuense. The sequence continues at coordinate 3,362,833 of NZ_JAYKZY010000002.1, forward strand.
GCGGGAGGGCGTGCTGGGCCTGGTCAGCCTGCGCCGCAACCTGTTTCCCGACGCGGTCGCCTATCGGAGGATCGCGGCATGACCGGTGAAATCGCTCTGGGCGGCGTCTATGTCCCCACATTGCTGCTGCTGGCGCTGGTCGCCCTGGTGCTGAGCTGGGCCGTGACCCGGCTGATCGGGGCGTTCGGCCTCTATCGTTTCCTGGCCTATCGCGCCGCGGTAGATTTGAGCATCTTCATCCTTTTGCTGGGCGCCCTCGCCCTGATCGTCCCCTCCTTTGGAATCCGACTATGAACCGCCTGTCCGACTCGCCATTTTGGCGGCCGCTGATCCGCAGCGCTGCCACCATCATCCTGGTCATCGCTGCGGCGCTGGTCGCAATATGGATGTGGAATCATTATGAGCGCAGTCCCTGGACCCGCGACGGGCGGGTGCGCGCCGACGTGGTGCGGGTGACGCCCGACATCAGCGGGCTGGTGACGTCGGTGGCGGTGCGCGACAACCAGCAGGTGAAGGCTGGCGACCTGCTGTTCGTGATCGATACTCCACGCTACGCCCTGGCGCTCGACCAGGCCCGGTCGCAGATCGCCAGCGCGCAGGCGACATTGGCGCAGGCGCGGCGGGAGGCGCGACGCGACCTGGCGCTGGGCGATCTGGTGGCGGCGGAGACGCATGAGCAGAATGTCGCCCGGGTGGAAACCGCACAGGCTGCGCTGACCGAGGCGATGAGCGCACGCGAGGGCGCCGAATTGAACCTGAAGCGCACGCGGGTGGTGGCGTCGGTCAACGGCGTAGTCACCAACCTGGACCTGCATCCGGGCGACTATGTCGGCGCGGGGAGCCAGGCGCTGGCCCTGATCGACAGCGATTCGACTCGGGTGGAAGGCTATTTCGAGGAAACCAAGCTGGGGCTGATCTGCATCGGCGCGCCGGTGACGGTGCGGCTGATGGGCGAGGCGCAGGATCTGCACGGGCGGGTCGAGAGCATCGCCTTCGGCATTAACGACGACAGCCGGACCAATAGCGGCAATTTGCTGCCCGCGGTCGAGCCGACGTTCAGCTGGGTCAGGCTGGCCCAGCGGATTCCCGTGCGGGTGAAGCTGGAAAAGGTGCCGGCCGGGATGCGGTTGATATCCGGGCGGACGGCGACGGTGACGGTGCAACCGGCCGCGAGGGACAAGGATGGCAAGCCGGGGGCATGCCGCCATGCGTAAGCTGCCCCTGACGCCGCTGCTGGCGCTGGCTTTGACGGCATGCGCGACAGCGGGACCGGACTATCGCCCGCCCGAAGCGTCCGTCGCGACCGCTCCTGGCGCGACCGGCGCCTTCCATTCGGCGCAGGGGGGCCAGTATAGCCAAGCCGACCTGCCCGATCACTGGTGGCAGCTTTATGCCGATCCGCTTCTGGACAGCCTGATCCAGCAGGCGCTGGCAGCCAATGTCGATTTGCGGCAGGCCGACGCCAATCTGGCCCAGGCGCAGGCGGTGCTGCGCGAGGCGGAGGCGGGACGCACGATCAGCACTACCGTCAGCGGCGGTGAGACGCTGGCCCGGCCATCGGGCGTGACCCAGCATCTGCCCGGTACGGTCAGCTATGATCTGGGCCTGTCGGCGGCCTATCCGCTGGACCTGAACGGCCGGATCCGGCGCGCGATCGAGGCGAGCAATGCCGATGTGGAGGCCAGCGCGGCGGCGCGCGACTATGTGCGGGTGAGCGTGGCGGCGGCGACGGCGCGGGCCTATGCGCAGGTGTGCGCGGCCAATTACAGCCTGGGCGTCAACCGTCAGGTGGTGGCGTTGCAGCGCGATACGCTGAACGCCACGCGGCGGCTGGCGAAGGGCGGGCGCGGCACTGCCTTCGACGTCAGCCGGGCGCAGGCGGCGGTCGACAGCAGCGCGGCGGCCCTGCCCGCGTTCGAAGCGCAGCGACAGAACGGCCTCTATCTGCTGGCGACATTGCTGGGGCGACCGCCCGCCGATTATCCGCGCGAGGTGGAAAGTTGCGCGGCGCTACCGACGTTGCGCCAGCCGCTGCCGGTGGGCGACGGCGCGGCGTTGATCCGGCGGCGGCCCGACATCCGCCAGGCCGAACGCGCCATCGCGGGCGACACCGCGCGGCTGGGCGTAGCGATGGCGGACCTCTATCCCCAGGTCAGCATCGGTGGGTCGGTCGGCCTGTCGGGGTCGCTCAAGGATTTCGGGTCGGGATCGGCCTTCGGCTTCAGCCTGGGACCGCTCATCAGCTGGAGCTTCCCCAACCGCCCAGTGGTGCGCGCGCGGATCGCGCAGGCGGAGGCCCGGGTGCAGGGCGACCTGGCTGGATTCGACGGCAGCGTACTGGAAGCGCTGCGCCAGACCGAGACGGCGCTGGAAAGCTATCGCCGCGATGCCGAACGGGCGGCCGCGCTGGACCGGGCGCGGGACAGTGCGAAAGTGTCGGCTACCCAGGCGGGCAAGCTGTTCCGGTTCGGCCGCGGCGACTTCCTGTCGCTGCTGGACGCGCAACGCAGTCTGGCGAGTGCGGAGGTCATAGCGGCCACGGCGCGGACGCAGCTGGTGCAGGATCAGATCGCGCTGTTTCTGGCCTTGGGGGGCGGCTGGAACTAGGCCCAGCCGCTTGTTCGTTACCCCAAGAGCAAGCGGACGCGCAGCTTAGCTGCCGTTGGGGCCGCCGCCGGTCGGACCGGCGCCGCCGCCGCCCATGCCACCGGCGCCGACCGCGCCGATATTGCCGAAGATTTCGTCGAACAGGCTGCGGTTGCGGCCCAGCGTCGGGGTCTTGTCCCCCGACGGTGAGATGCGGGCGACCTGTTCCAGACCCATGCGATCGACGGCCGAGACATTGCCCGCGCCGTCGAAGCGGATGTGCAACACCGTCTGGTCCGCAGGCTTGGGATTGGAAAAGGCCAGCGCGCGCATGTCGCGCGACACATAATACCAGTCCTGCTGCCCGAACTGCGACACGAAGCTGGGGCGGCCCAGCGTCCCTTCCACCGATGCGCGATTGTCGATGCCCGGCTGAACGGAATCGACCAGCAGCTTGTCGATCGAATAGCCCTGATGCGTGCGGATGCGGGTGCAGCCCGACGCCCCCAGCACCAGCGCGCTGAGGCCGACCGCGAGCAGGATGCGCCCGCTTGGCGAATGACGGCTGAACTGACGCATGAACTTCTCCTGCGGGGGGCGGACCCGCGAACCCAAGAAACCGATGTCGCCATTGCATTGCGCGACGCAGCGATCAATATGGAAATGCGCAAGCCCCGGCAAGGGGCGCAAAACATCGGACGGCGCGTCGCCGCCTGATCCGTCACGAAAAGCTGTAATCCCATGCCTGCCTCCCCTTCCTTTCTCCAGCGCCTGTTCGGGCGGAGCGATCCCAAAGAGGGGCTGCGACCGCTCTATAATGCCGTGATCGGCGAAGGGCGTCAGCCGCACTGGTATGTCGAAGGTGCGGTGCCCGACACGCTGGACGGGCGGTTCGACATGATCGTGGCGATATTGGCGCAGCTGCTGATCCGGCTGGAGCAGCAGGGTGGCGCGCAGGAGAGCGTGTGGCTGACCGAATTGTTCGTCGACGACATGGACGGGCAGTTGCGGCAGGAAGGCATTGGCGATGTCGTCGTCGGCAAGCATGTCGGCCGGATGATGAGCGCGCTGGGCGGGCGGATCAGCGCCTATCGCGCGGCGCTGGACGGCGAGGCGGATCTGGCGGACGCCCTGCGCCGAAACCTGTATCGCGGAGCGGCGGTCGATGACGCCGCCATCGCTCATGTTGAAGGCGCGCTGCGGGCGCGCTGGACGCGGCTGGGCTGCGTATCGCGCGATGCGTTGCTGACAGGAGATTTAGGATGAGCATCAACCCCGCCCCCGAATTTTCGCGCACCCACAAGGTGGATCAGATCGCGCGTCTGGCCGGAAGCCTGCATATCGCGGCGAAACAGCCGGAGCGCGTCGCGCTGGCGCAGCGGTTCGGGCTGCTGGCGCTCGACCGGCTGGAGGCGGAATATGGCGTGACCTTGGAGGATGGCGCGATCATTGCGCGCGGACGGGTGCGCGCCGCGCTGGCGCAGCCCTGCGTCGCGACCGGGACGCCTGTGCCAGAGACGATCGACAGCGACTTCGTGCTGCGTTTCGTGGTCGAAAGCGAAGCTGCGCCCGAGGCCGAGGAACTGGAACTGGACGCGGAGGATTGCGATACGATCGGCTATGACGGCCATGTCATCGACATGGGCGAGGCCGTGGCCGAGACGATGGCGCTGGCGATGACCCCCTTCCCCGAGCGCCGGACGCCGACGCCTATCTGAAGGAAGCCGGCGTATTGAGCGAGGAACAGGCCAGTCCCTTTGCCGTGCTGCTGGGCCTGAAGGACAAGGAATAGGAACTTTGGGCATGCGCGTGTCTGTCTTTGCGGTGGCGCTGATGGTGTCAGCGACCGGCAGTGCGCAGGCGCGGCCGATGATCGGCGAGGATGTCGCCCGCGCTCAATGGGACATGGCGGAGAATCGCGCGCAATGCGCGCCGCTGGCGCTGCTGTCGGACGGCGGCATGCGGGGCAAAGCGCGGCCTGCACAATTTAGTGGTGGCTGGGCGGTCGCCTTCGACCTGCCGGGCGTGCGCAGCGCCTATGGCTTTGCCGGACCGGGGATCATCGCGATGGATAGCGAACCGGACGGGGCGCAGCGGGCGCGGCTGGCGAAGCAATGGCCGCATCAGCGCACCCTCAACGCCCTGCCCCGGCCCGCCTTTGCCGGTTACGGGCTGGTCGGGGCCGAACCCTATCCAGCGGCCAACCCCCAAGGCAAAGGCCTGCAATCGCTGGCCTATCTGCAAATCGGCGGGCAGCGTTGCACCTATAATGTGTGGAGCCGGATCAGCCGGGCGCATCTGGAAACATTGCTCGACCATCTGCTCATGCAGGACTGACGTACGGGAGTTTGTTTCCTTTTCGTTCCCGATTATGGCATAGGCGGCGCATGGACGCCTCGCCGCCGCCGCTGCGCAAGATCATCCATGTCGACATGGACGCCTTTTACGCGTCAGTGGAACAGCGCGACGATCCCGCACTGCGGGGCCAGCCGATCGCCGTGGGCGGTGGCGGTCCGCGCGGAGTCGTGGCCACATGCAGTTACGAAGCGCGCAAGTTTGGCGTGCGGTCCGCCATGCCGGGCGCGCGGGCGCGGCGGCTCTGCCCTGGCCTGATCTTCGTACCGCCCCGATTCGACGTCTATCGCGCCGTGTCCGGACAGGTGCGAGAGATTTTCAGTCGCTTCACCGACATCGTCCAGCCGCTGTCGCTGGACGAAGCCTATCTCGACGTGACGGAGAACAAGCCGGGCATCGCGTCGGCAACGCATGTGGCGGAAGAGATACGGCGGATGATCCGCGAGGAAACCGGCCTCACCGCATCGGCCGGCGTGTCGTATAACAAGCTGATCGCCAAGCTAGCGTCGGACCAGAACAAGCCCGATGGCGTGTGCGTGGTGCGACCAAGCGAGGGGCCAGGCTTCATCGCCGCCATGCCGGTCCGGCGCATCCATGGCGTAGGTCCGGTGACGGCGCGGCGGATGCAGGCCCTGGGGATCGAGACGGGCGCGGACCTGCGCGCGCGCGACATGCAATTCCTCCAGGCGCATTTCGGCAGTTCGGCCGACTATTATTATCGCGCGGCGCGGGGCGAGGACGACCGGCCGGTGCGCGAACGCGAAGGCCGCAAGTCGGTAAGCGTCGAGGATACGTTCTTCGACGACCTGATCGAAGAAGCCGCGCTGGTGGCGGAGATCGAGCGGATCGCAGCGTCGCTATGGACGCGAATCGAAAAGGCGCAGGCCTGGGGCCGGACCGTGGTGTTGAAGGTGAAGTTCGCCGATTTCCGCATCATCACCAGGTCGCGCAGCTTTTCAACGCCGGTGCGATCGCCCGATATGCTGGCGCAGGCCGGGCGGGAGTTATTGATCGCGCAACTGCCGCTACGCATGGGCGCGCGGCTGTTGGGGCTGGGCGTGCATAATCTGGAGGGCGAGGAAGAGGTGGATCGGGAGGAGCAGCAACTGGCGCTGGGGTTGTGAGGCTTCCCGAGTGGATGTCCCCCCGCTGTGGCTAAGCGCGCCGACGACTCGCGAGGCTTCCCTACGCCTCTCCCATGCGGGAAGGGGTAATTCGGATCAGAAAGGCAGCCAGTTCCGCTTTTCGGAGAATTTCATATAGCCCGCGTTGACGCCCAGGCGGTAGCCCACGCCCAGGCGGATCGGGATCAGTACGACATTGCCCCAGCGCAGATAGCTGGCGGTGAAGCCGCCCACCAGATAGGCAGTGCCCTCCGCAGCCGGGAAGCGGTGATAGAGATCCTGCGTGTCGTAGAGATTATAGACGAGAACGAAGGTGTTGGCCGCATTGCCGCCGACGTCGAAGCCGATCGACGGGCCGGTCCAATAGACTTCGCGCTTGCCCTCCACCTTGTGATTGAGCGTGCCGGAGCCGTAGCGCAGGCCGACGACGAAGGCGCCCGACGCTTCGCGCCCGGCAATATAGGCGTTGGGGCGCCCCTGGTCCTTCAAGACCTTCTCGATGAGGCCGGCCAGGCCCTCCGCGCCCTTGCCGAACACGCCCTCGGCCGCGCCGATCAGGTCGTCCTGCTGATAGGAATCGCCAGGCGCGATGGCGGCGGGCGGCGACGTGGGGGTGACAGGCGCACCGGTCGCGGTGCTGCCGGACGCCGTTCCGCCATCCAGTTGCGGTTCATAGGGGGTGACGCCGGAGCTGGTCGGCTGGCTCGCGCTGGCGTCCACGCCGGGATCGGTAGGCGTCCGGTTGGCGGGCGGCGGCGGCGCCAAATCGGAATCGATCGCCGTATTGGGATCGATCGTCCTGACCTGCGCCGAGGCGGCAAGTGGCGTCAGCGACATGCCCGCCAAAGCGGCGACCAGCGCCGTGGCGCGCGCGATGCGAGCACCCATGCCCCCGTTGATGCCGATCATGCCCGATACTCCCCGCAAACCTGCTCTATACCCAAAATGCCGATGTGCGACCAGCAAGCTGAAACAACAATGAACGAACGGCGACCCGAGTCGATTCCGCGCCGGAACGAAAAGCGAAGCAACTGCGAAAATTCACGATCCAGCCCGTTGCCATGCCGTAAAGCCCTCGCTATAGCCCCTGCCAGCCATTGCTGACCTGTATGGGTGAGCAAATTTCGTGCGGAGACGTGGGTGAGTGGCTGAAACCAGCGGTTTGCTAAACCGTCGTGGCCTTAAGGGGCCACCGAGGGTTCGAATCCCTCCGTCTCCGCCAATTCCCCATTCTGGACCATCCTAAATTTGGTCAGAAAGCCTGGGCTTTCTGCCGCTTTTCGGGATGATTCGCGTCCACATTCTTCCTTAGCTTTCCACCGGCATCCGATTGGCTTTGTGGGAAAAAATGTGGGAGAATTTGGGCATGGGAAAGCTTTCAACAACTGGCGTCAAAGCGGCATCACGACCCGGCCGAATAGGCGATGGCGATGGTCTCTTTTTGATCGTGCAGCCTGGCGGAACGAAAAGTTGGGTCTGCAGGGTGCAGAAAAACGGCAACAGGCGCGACTTCGGCCTTGGAAGCGCATCGAAGGTAACTCTTTCGCAGGCCCGCGAGAGGGCGCGTGAAATTCGAACTTGGATGGAGCTCGGCCTCGATCCTCTGTTCGAGCGCAAGAAGGCGCAGGGCATACCCACTTTCAAGGAAGCGACAGCTAAGGTTCTTGCTGCTCATCGCAAAAGCTGGCGAAACGAAAAGCATGAGAGCCAATGGCTTCAGACCCTAACCAGCTACGCCTTCCCCCAGATTGGCGATGTGAAGGTAAGCGAGATCACCGGGCCTATGATCCGCAACGTGCTATCAGAAATCTGGCTATCGAAACCTGAGACAGCCCGGCGGGTACGGCAGAGGATTGGTACTGTGCTGGATTGGGCCTATGCCTGCGGCTATCGCGAGAATGAGGCCCCGATGCGAGCCCTTAGTAGGGGGCTACCACGCCAGCCCAAGAAGGACGGCCATTTCGCCGCCATGCCCTACACACAGGTACCAGCCTTCATGATGAGGCTTCGGGACCGCGAATCATACAGCCGTCTGGCGTTGGAGTTTACGATCCTGACAGCCGCACGGTCCGGCGAAGTCAGAGGGGCGCTCTGGGAGGAGATCGACTTCGAGCTCAAACTTTGGACGATTGCCAAAGATCGTATGAAGGCTAGTCGCGAGCATGTCGTTCCACTCTGTCCGCGCGCCATCCATATTCTACAGCGCTGCGCCGAATTAAGGGTACGAAATGATGTGATCATCTTTCCCGGTATGCGCGGCAACAAGCCAATGTCAGATATGACATTGACCAAGTTGCTCAAAGAAATGAAGCAACCTTATACGGCGCATGGTTTCCGTTCAGCATTCAGGGATTGGGTCAGCGAGGAAACCGATCATCCAGGAGATGTTGCAGAGGCTGCGCTGGCTCATGCAGTCAAGGATAAGACCGAAGCAGCCTATCGCCGTGGCAATCTGCTAGAGAAGCGCCGCAGGCTCATGATCGACTGGGCCACCTACTGCGGAAACCGCGAATGATGGGGACAGCCAGCAACCCATGCAGGTAGCATAGCGTAGAAACGTTACGTAGCCACGATCAACGCGTAGATGGATAACGCCGATGACAGACGAACGGTTCGCTTGGCCTACTTCATCATCATCGACATTTGCTCTGCGCCTAAATCTGTCTGCGTTTGGCCCACTTTTTCCTTTTTGATATCCCTTCAAACCAAAAATAATGAGACCCTCTTCGAGGCCGCAGGGGTATCAGTTTTACAGGAATAATAGGAAACATTATGGAGTATCGGCAAAATGCTCGACTATCCCGGATTTGCGTTAAGTACACCAGCGCCACCAGAATACTGCTGGAAGCACCCCGACAACCTGAGATGCGCGTCAGCCTTGGATAGGTTAGTTCAGCTTGCGCTCCCACGCCAGCGCATGGCTGACGATCTGCGTCAGGTCAGCATGGCGCGGTTCCCACGAAAACTGCGCCATGATCGCGCTGTTGTCGGAAATCAGCGATGGTGGATCGCCCGCCCGGCGCCCTTCCAGTTTGCGCTTGATCGTCATGTTGGTGACGCGATCGACAGCATCCAGCACTTCGAGCACTGAAAAGCCCCTTCCATAGCCGCAGTTCAGCAAATAATTCTCGTTAGGTTTCGCCATCAAAGCCTCCAGCGCCAGCACATGGGCGGCGGCCAGATCGCTGACATGTATGTAGTCGCGGACACCAGTGCCGTCTGGCGTGTCAAAATCGGTGCCGAACACGCCGACATGGCTGCGCTTGCCCAGAGCAGCTTCTACCGCAACCTTGATCAGATGAGTTGCGCCTGCCGTCGATTGGCCGGCGCGCCCCTGCGGGTCAGCGCCCGCAACATTAAAATAACGCAGTGCGCAGAAGTTCATCGGGTGCGCCGCCGCAACGTCGCGCAGCATATATTCGGTCATCAGCTTCGACATGCCATAGGGGTTGATCGGTCGCTGCAGCGCCGTTTCTCTGACCGGGCTTTCCTCCGGCGTACCATAGGTGGCAGCGGTGGAAGAAAAGATGAAGTGCGGCACGCCGATCCGCACCGCGCTTTCGATCAGGTCGCGGGTCTTGGCGCTGTTATTGTGATAATATTTCAGTGGGTCTTCGACCAATTCCGGCACCACGACGGACCCGGCGAAATGCATGATTGCCTTAATATCATGGTCGTGCAGCGTTGCCTCGACTAGCGGCCGGTCGGCGATGTCGCCGCGCACCAGTGGCACGCCGGACGGCACGGCCCAGTGGAAGCCGGTGACCAGATTGTCTATCACCACCACGCCATAGCCCGCGTCTTTCAGCGCTAGCACTGCATGGCTCCCGATATAGCCCGCACCGCCCGTGACTAGTACGGTAGGGAAATCGATCATCATGCATATCCTTTTCAAAGATATTGGTTTTCATAAAAGTGAGGCTGCCCATTGCGCATAGATGATGCGAATATGCTCCCCAGTCATTCCGCTTCCACCATTTTCTTGGGCTGTATTGCGCCGCAATCCACGGGATAACCGTGGGAAATGCCCCGTGAAAGCTAGGTAATCGATCGCCAAGGCGGCTCATTCGATCGTTGGATCGAATCAATCGTCATTATGCGTCGGCAGGTTAGACTTGTCAGAAACGGGCAGGCAAAAAGTATTTGCCCGCCCGTTTGCATACACGTTTCGATGCTTATTTCTGACAGGATACAATAGCTGCGATCACAGACAATGTTTCTTGAGGATCTCGCACACGCACCGTGTCCAGCCCTAATTCCTTCGCCGGATAATCATTTCCGCCAGGGAATATGGCGTCGCCAATGAACATCATAGAATCCAGCGCGATATTACTAGCATCGCGAAGCTTCTTGAGGCCATAGGCCTTGTCCACACCTTCCCGCGTGATATCGATCGACGTGGCGCCACCCATGTTGATCGACAGGCCGGGAAGACGCTGACGCAAATCCGTCTGAATGATCTTGCGCTTGGCGAAATCGGGATCCCAGATTTCCTTGGCATGAATTGGCGCCTGCTGACCAAGCGCAGAAAAAGTGATCTGGCTGCCGCGATCCTCGATCCGTTCCCCCCAGGTCTGTTCGGGGACGAACCCCGTCGCTTCCAGCGAAGCATCGAACGCGGCGAGAATTTCAGCCTTCTTCACGTCGTCGAACAGTTCCGCATAGACCGTCGTCCATGCGCCCTGCTGATAGGTATAAAGCTTGGTCCCGGTGGTCGGCATCAACCATAGCTTGGATCGATCTGCACGATCCGGCAATCGACTTGCAACCTGCTTTTCGAACTGCGGCCAATCTCCGCCGGAAATCACCGCAACATGGGCGACGCCAAGCAGGTCGGCCAGCGCCTCACCCATGGATGCATCAAGCGGCTGCTTGCTCTCTGCCAATGTTCCGTCGAGGTCAAAGGCCACCAATTGCTTCATGTCATTACTCCGATACGTCTTAGCGACCCGGCCGAAACGATAGTTCAGCAGTTGCCGCCGCTATAAGGCCGATCCGCGGATGGCAATCGCTAAATATATTCTGTGTAATTTTATGGACGTGTCGCACAATGCGAGCAAACGGAACCAGCCGTTAGGACCAGATGCGAACCGGCCGGTCATTCACGGGCTTGATCGGCAATTGCCTTTTCATCCTGTGCGCCCTAGCCAAGGCACATGATCGATAGACATCTTATGTTGCCCGGTATTCCGCTTATCGAAGCGCCTTTTGCCAATATGGTGGAGAATGCTTCGGGATTGCACGAAGATGACCGGCCTGTCGCCATGGCGCTGCATAAAAATGGATTTGCAGTCATCGACTTCCCAGATCCCGACATTATGGAACGCATTGACCGGGTGAAAGTTGGCCTGGCGCCGATGATGGATATAGGTCTCGACGACCGAAACAGCATCAAAGTCGGGGACAAGCGTATTCAGGACGCCTGGACATTCGATGAGGATGTAAGGGCCATCGCCGCCAATCCCGAGATGCTGGCTTTGCTTGGGCGGCTATATGGCCGTCCGGCATTTCCGTTCCAAACGTTGAATTTCCCGGTTGGCACGCAACAGCCGTTGCATACCGACGCCGTGCATTTTTCCAGCCTGCCCGAACGTTTCATGTGCGGCGTGTGGTTGGCCATGGAAGATATTTCCGACGCAGCGGGGCCGTTGGCCTACGTACCCGGATCGCACCGCTGGCCTATCATGACGAACCTGACCATTGGACGGCGTGGATTTGGATCGACACTGGAATCCGCGCAGCGCCCGTTCGAGGACGCCTGGCGCATCATGGCCGAAGCGAGCGGCGCACAAACCGAAACGTTCCTCGCACGCAAGGGGCAGGCTCTGATCTGGTGCGCGAATCTTCTGCATGGAGGAAGCGTCCAGACCGATCCAACCCTGACGCGCTGGTCGCAGGTGACGCATTATTTCTTCGATGACTGCATCTACTACACGCCCGCCTTTTCAGACGAAGCGGTCGGCAAACTAGATATACGAACAATACTAGACATTGGAGGCGGATCGCCAAGACCGGGCCATTTTCTGGGAGAAGATGTGCAGCCGAAGCCCGCCCCGACACCGCGCAGCAAGCGCTGGCTGCGGCGTACGAAGAGACTTCTAGGCCTGTAGCGATCGCCCTGCATAGGTAAGACGCTGCAACCACATAGCCTGCCGCGCCTGTTGACGCCGGGCCATTGGATTGTCTGTCCCCAGGCGCACGGCCAGCAAGCGTCCATCCTGGCTGATGTAGGAGTCGTTGACGACCGGCATCCCCCTTGTCAGCGGAACGATTTCGCCCCCGAAATAGCGATGCGCGTCGTAGCTGATCGCTAAAATCCGCCCCAGACATTCTGCCCCGGTCGCGCTGGAAGGCGCTGCACCATGATCATTTTTCATGGCGCTCTGCACGATCTGGCCGATCAATTGCTGAAATTCTGGTTGCCCTGCCTCCGCATAGAGCAGGGTTGTATCGACGGCCCAGGACGCTCCATCTTCCAGGTCGGCCGTTCGGAAACAGGCGATCGCCTTGCCGGACGGAACATCGATTGGATTTACCATGCGAAGCCAGGGTTCGACGTAAAGTCCCCCAAGTGCATAAAGAAGACAATAGCGGCCGAATTCCGCACGGTTCACGGAATTCGCCAACGCATCATAGGTCCAGATAATCTCAGCCGAAAAACGTGACGCGATAAATTCGCGCAAACTGTCATTTGTCCAAACCATTTGCCGCGCCTGGCCATGGAGAACTGCGGCGATCCGAAGATTTTCCGCAATCGCCGCGCTTTCGACCGCCGTGATTTCAGCGTCGTCATAAACAATATGGTGGAGATGGGAGATGACGACGGTCGGCCCGGCCCGATTGGCCGCATCGACCGTTGATGATGAACGCATATCCTGTACATCTTCCTGCCCCAGTTTCTCGCCGTAAATTTCGCGGCGCTCCCACATTATGCCATAGACGTTGGTACCGCTAAGCCCCACATCCGCCGGTTGCCCCCCTCGTCCCTGCAATCGCGCCGCAATCAGGGTGCCGTCACGGTTAACATAGCTAGCGCGATTGAGCATGCCTTCGACCTGCACATTGATCGCTTCGCTGATCTGATACGCTTCAATCCGACCAAAGGCCGCAAAGACCCGGCCAAACAGGACCGGGCCGGTGGGCGCGAGCGAACTGATGCCATAGTTTTGATTGCGGACATTTTCGAGAACCAAGTCGATGGCTAGTCGGATTTCCGGTTGCCCAGGCGAGGCGTAGATGATGCTGTTCTGATTCATCCACAGCGCCCCGTGGAGCGGCTTATGCTCACGGAAACAGGCAAGTTGCTTGCCGGTTGGGATACGCCAACGGGACAGAAACCGGTTGGAAAGATCGCTATATAGCCCGCCATAAACGTAAAGCAGGCAATAGCGTGCCAAGTCTGCCTTCAGCGCGAAAGCCTGAAGCCGATCGAACGCCACCACAACTTCCGGTTCGAAATGGGTGGAGAGGAACGCGTGCAGTTCGCAACGCCCCCAGAGATGATAGCTGGCTTCCGGATGAAAGCGCCGGATGGATTCGATATTGAGCCTTACCGTTTTTGGAAAGGGCTGCAGCAGATCATTGTCCGAGATTAGTATCTGATGGATATATTTGAAGTCGACTTCCGTTGCCGCGCCTTCAGCTTCCGGCAGCACAGATCCGTCCGCTCGTCCTGTAATAGCAGCATTTTCCGCGTCATTTTCAAGCGTCAATGCGTACAGTATCTCAGGAGAACCAGCGGCGCTTTCCCGCAAAGCCTTCTCCGCCAATCGTAGCAGACCATCAGTGTTCCTGCGGACATTCGCAATCCCCGACACGGGCTTCAGTGTCCCGACCTTTTTGTCCGCCTGAATATAGCGGGCCAGCAGGTCATGAACCGCGATGTCATAGGACGTCACATAGTTTGTGGGCGCATCCGTCGCAAACCGATTGGGGACAGGGCCGATTTCCTGCCTGATCCAACAGGCAAGATCGGCAATGAAATCGGCGATATCGTCTATCCCGGGAATGTTGGCCATACTGTCGAAACTGGCTGGTCCAGCCGACTCCTCCAACGGTCTGCCCAGCGCCGCAGAAAATTGTCCACGGACCGTTTCATCCGAGTAAAATTGAAGCGCAACATTTTGCGCCGTTACCACTTTCTGGCGAATCCTCGGTTCAAGCGCCGCCAGGATACAGGCAGCAAAGTGGTAGATGTCGAAATCGCCGGATGCGAAGGGATGACCAACTAGCAGGTCCGCCATAGCGCTGGTCGACCATGCCACCACTGGCAGATGACAGCGCATCGCCTCAAATACCGGAAGGCCGAAACCTTCATGTTCGGACATGCAAATGAAGGCGTCAGACGAGGCATAAAGCATGGTAAGCTGGGCATCGGATACCAGCCCGGCAAGTATGAGTTCAACACCCGTGCCCACGGCAATCGCCGTCAGATCAGTCCAGTAGATGCGAAGCCGTTCTTCCATCGCACCTGCGAAAACTACTCGCACCTTGCGACCAGAAAATGCTTGCACCACCGCAGCAATCGATAGGATGTGGCGATGTCCCTTGTGAGGCACGACTCGTCCGACGAACAGGAGTTGAATGACCTCTCCATCCGAAGCGCGTTGCCTTGGGGGAGGTACGAAATCGCGGGGCTTTGACAAAAAAGCGCTTGCGGGGAAAACCGTATCGACACGTGCTTCATTCGCACCGAGTATGCGCATTTGGCGCCGTGTGAATTCGGAATTCACCATGAAACGGACACGGGGAGCCAGAACAAGCCGGGAGATGATGTCAAAGCCCCGGTTGCAGTCCGCAGCGAAGTCGACATGGTCAACAGCATAGAACCAGGGGGGGGTATTATTGTGCCAGCGGATGACAGCGTTTGGTGCCTTGTCCCGAAGGAACGCATCCATGACAGACCAGCCATCGCAGAAATGATAGATGATCGTCGCATCCGGAAAGGTTCCAGCGGCATCCCAGAAATTCTGTACCGGCTCGATCGTGACGTTAGGGTAAAGATCATCTGCAAACACATTAGCGAAGATACGAACAGCGCCGGGCTCGGGATGAAGATCGCGTGCGATGCGATACTGGTAAGTGCAGTCAAAACCGACTGAATCGCTGGCCTGTGCAAGATTCTGGATGACAAATGCGATCTTCACACGGAATCCCTAGCTACCCGAAGGTCTATCGTTTCTCTGGGCGCCATAGCATCAGGCAAGCGAAGATAAATGCATTACCCCATTGATTGGGCAAGAATGGATATGCCGTTGGCGTCGATGTCGAGATCATCGATCGACATAACGAGAGCGCATTGGCCCGGCTTCACCCATTCACCGCCGACCGTGATGTCGCCTTGCCGTGGAATGACGAGCAATGGCGCCCCGCCATAACGATGGCGCACGTCGGTATCAACTGCGCCGCAGAGTTGATCCATACGGAAATACGGTCCATCTACAAGAATTGTGGTTTCGCCTGCGACGCGCCTTGAAAGCGAAAGATCATAGATTTCTCCGCGCGATACTGCCAGCCCTTCTTCCAGATGCAGTTCGCGCGGCCGGCCATAATCGAACAGCCTGTAAGTGATGTCGCTGTTCTGCTGAACTTCGATCAGGCTGATCCCGGCGCCAATGGCATGGACCGTATTGGCCGGAATATAAAAGAAATCGCCGACAGCCACCGGATGCCATGTCATCATTGTTTCGATGGAGCCATCCAAGGCCGCAGCATGAAGCTGTTCCGTGTCTGTATCCAGATCAAAACCGATACCGAGCGTGGCACCAGGTTCTGCATCGATAACCAGCCAACATTCTTCCTTGCCCTGTTTACCAAGGCCGGCAGCTATCGTCTGCGTATCGGAGGGATGCACCTGAACCGACAATTTTTCGC
Organism: Sphingobium sp. CR2-8; assembly: GCF_035818615.1. Lineage (NCBI taxonomy): Bacteria > Pseudomonadati > Pseudomonadota > Alphaproteobacteria > Sphingomonadales > Sphingobiaceae > Sphingobium > Sphingobium wonjuense. Next base: position 3,378,771 of record NZ_JAYKZY010000002.1, read on the forward strand.
TGGTAAAGATATATTTGACCAGAAGATCCGGAATTTCCGGCGGGGGTTCGAACCAGATTTCACCAATCTGTCGGTTGCCGGTGTCCCCAAACACCGGGGCAGGTTTTTTTTCCCCCACGGCTTTTCGACCTGACGAACTGGCAGGCCGATCGTCATTGGTTGACTGCACCCAACAGCTTACCCACTTTCTGCGTACCCGCTGCACTGGTGATCAGCACGTCATTACCATCGACGACCACCATGATGTCGGACAGGCCGATAACAGAAACTCGCGGGCCGTCGCTATCGACCAGGACATTGCGGCAATCCACCAGTTCGACCGTCCCAGCGACGGCGTTGCCCTTTTCATCCTGGGGACGGACGGAATGAAGCGCATGCCAATTGCCGATATCGGACCAAGCCATGTCGGCCAGCACCATGGCCGCGCTGTCGGTCCGTTCCATCACCGCATAATCGATGGATTCTCCGACGATCCCGCCAAAAATATTTGCGTCGGGATAGAAACGCGCGCCGTCGGCGAGACCGGCCGCAACCGCTGCGCGTGCCGAATTGGCAATGTCAGGCCGATAGGCGCCAAGCTCGCGCATGTAATCGCCAACCCGAAACGCAAAAATGCCCCCATTCCAAGCATAGACACCTTCCGCCAAAAATGCCTTTGCCGTTTCCAGATCGGGCTTTTCACGGAAGGACGCGGTCCGAAAGCCATGTTCGCCGAGCGGTTCGCCCCGCTTGATATAACCAAATCCGGTTTCCGGGGCGGTGGGTTCGATACCGAAAGATACCAGCCAGCCTTCCGCTGCCAAAGCCGCGGCGGCGACGGCGGTGCGCACAAAGGCATCCCGATCGCCAATATGATGATCGCTGGGACAGATCAGCATGATGTCGTCGTCGGCCAGCCGACAGGCCGCCAGAGCGATCGCAGCCGCCGTGTTTTTTGCAGAGGGCTCGACAACAATCGTCGTATCCGACAAGCCGCCGATTTGCGCTTCGACATGTTCGACATGGGCGGTGCCGGTCACCACGACGGGCGCTGCAAACAAGACCGAATCGCCACAGCGGTTAACCGCTTGTTCGAACAGGGTTTCCTCACCGATCAAGCGGAGGAATGGCTTTGGCTTGACTGCCCTACTGCGTGGCCAGAGGCGCGTGCCGCTGCCGCCGCAGAGGATGACGGGGGTAATTTTGGTCACCGAAAATCCTGTTGTCGAGAAGCCGGGGGCGATCGCCTGAATTCAGTGAACGCAAAGATCAATACTATGCAACACGTCAACCACATGCCCTCAACAGTTTAGAGTTGTCCAACCTGCCCCATCCTCCGCATGTCATAAGGACGAAACGCACAGAAAACCGGGTATTGATGGCGTTCGATAATGCAGAAAATCGCCCTAGTCGAGACCGGCCAGAGAAAATAATGCTTCGCCATCAGCTGCATGCCACCTAGGCTTACGGCTCTGTGATTGACGCAATTTGCTCCAGTCGATAACAATGCGGAGCTTCTGGCCGTGGATATGGGCGAGTCTGTGAGCCACGGATCAGACATTTATGCCATCGATCGCCGACTCAAGCAGGGCCAAGTGAAGATTAATCGAAAGGTTCTGTTTCAGAGAATTTGGCGCCGCATCTGCCGACGATCGGTCCCGCTATTGCCTTTGGGAGCAACGTTGCCATCGCGCGCAATGGCGATCTGGCGCGAACGCCCCGATCTTCAGGCCGCTTTCGATCTTGCTACACCATCAGGTCAGGCCAATCTCTTCTGGTGGTATGTGCGCCATGGTTTTTCGGAAATGGGCCTGCAATATGACCCGACCGACGACGAGGGACTTTTAGCCGCGAACCAGCCCCACCCCGACATAGTCCAGGCCTCGTTCCTGCCCATCACATGGTTGATGGACCAATTGAAAGATCAGTCTCCGCTGGAAACAGGCCAGCCCTTTGCAGATGAAGAAAGGCAAACGCTGTTTCTGGCCTGGTTTTTCGGCAAAGGCTTGTCGCAGGCCAATCTCGACGCCTTGCTGAGTTGAGACCAAGCCGGGCGGCTGATGGAACCTGATCCAGATTTTCCTGAAGTCCCGCGAATTCTAACCTGCATATGGACAAGCGACCCGAAGCTCAAGTACCGCTTTCCTGCGCCTGGTAATCCCGCGTTTCACGCGTGGTGCCTGTCGGAGGGCGCGCGCGCGCACCCCATATTGAGCCATCCCCTGATTGCCCTGGCGCGACCGCAGACACGGGCCCCAATCAGCAATCTGCCTTTCGGCGTCAACCTGTTCGGCCATGTCCGCTCTCGCAGCGGCGTGAGCGAAGACATCCGCATGGCGGCGCAGGCTCTGAATGCGGTGGACATTCCCTACACCATCCACAATGTCGAACCTGGTGCGGCAATGCCGGATGAGGAAGGCCCGGGGGCAGATGCGTCCGCTCAGCGGCTCTATGCCTTCAACCTGTTCTGCATGCCTGCACAAACCACCGCCGCCACGGTAATGCAGATCGGCAAATCCGTTCTGGCTGACCATTATAATATCGGGATGTGGCCTTGGGAATTGCCGGAAATGCCCAGAGCATGGCATTATGCCTATGATCTGGTCGATGAAATATGGGCGTCTAGCCGCTACACCTATGGTGCCTATTGCCGATCATCCTCCCGGCCGGTGCGCCATATGCCTATGGCCGTATCAGTTGCAGGACGGACGGGACGGCGCCGCGCGTCTTTCAAGCTGCCTGAAAACACATTCCTTTTCGGATTTGCCTTTGATGGCCTGTCATCCTTTGCGCGGAAGGCGCCATTGCATTGCATCAAGGCATTCTTGCGCGCTTTCCCACGCAGCGATATGTCAGTTGGTCTTGTCATTAAGGGGCTACGTACAGAGCAGGATCCACGATGGCAGGAGATGCTGGGGCAGGTCCGCGATGACCCGCGGATTCATATCATGACCCAGTCGCTTCCCAGAGGCGATCTGATCGATCTTTGGCACGCACTCGACTGTTTTATATCTTTGCATCGCAGCGAGGGGTTTGGGCGTAACATTGCAGAAGCCATGTTGTTGAAAAAACCCGTTGTCGTGACAGCTCATTCAGGCAACATGGACTTCACCGATTATCGCACGGCAGCTCTGGTCCCGGTTGGTCTTCGGGAGGTAAAACAGGGCGAATATCCGTACGGCGCTGGTCAATATTGGGCGGAACCCGATATCGACAGAGCGGCAGAACTGATGCGAAAGATGGTACAGGATGATTTATGGCGCCACGCATTGGCCAGCGCCGGTAAGGACGTGATTGAAAATCGATATTCCGCAGCACAAGTTGGCGCAGAATGGAAGCGCGCCTTAGAAGAGATTTACGGTCGTGCCATGGTTGACGAACGGGCGCTGGCATATGGAAATTGGCACGGGTTAGACGGTGACTCGCAAAAGGGGCTGAATGGTGAGCAAGGCTAAGTTTGAACCGTCGAAGTCGCTTTCCGAGCGCGTGAAGGCGCTGGAAAATCTCATTCGGCAGCAACAGGATTTCATCGACCATACCGGAGAAGTTTGGCGTGACCTGCTGAAGGCGGACAAGGCCGATCTGTCGTCCTCTGAGGATGGTGCGAGGCAGAATAGCAATGTCTCTTCAACCACGAGTGACCGGGCAAGCGTTCCGGCGGCGCAACCACTTGTATCAAAAGGCGGTCAGTCAGCGCCTCAGAGCACCACCGTAAAAGACGAGTTGAAAAACCTGGACGGCGAACTCGCAGCACAGCTTGCTTCGCTTGAGCGCATCAAGTCCGACCTGACCGTCGAGCAGACCAAGAGTGCTCAGCTTCGTACGGAAAAGGACGCATTGCAGCAGCAGGTTACCAAGCGCGAAATTCAGGCCGACGCATCGCAACAGCAGGTGAAGCGGATGGAAGACGAAATCGCCAAGCTTGAAAATCGCCTGCGGCAGCGCCAGGAAGAGATAGAGCAGAGCTGGTCGTCACTCGCAGAGCATCGGCGCAAGGTCATCCAGTTGGAATCCGACCTGCAGGATGCCCGCATCCGCGGAGAAGCATTGAACCAGAAACTGGCGGACGCCAATGGCTGGGTTTTGCGGCTGTCCGGCCAACGCGCAGAGAGCGAACGCCAAGTTTCCCTGATTACGCTGGATCGTGACGCCAAGCACAAGGAACTGGAAAATGCACAGGCCCATATGCAGCATCTGCGCGAACAGGTCGATGGGCTGATTAAGGAAAATAGCGCCCTTGCAAGCCGCCCGATCGTTGCACCGACCGTTGTAACGGCGCCGGCCGACGCACCAGTGCTGACGACGCCAGTGCCCGCCCCCTTCGTCGTTGAGCCGGTTCAGATTAAAACCTTGATGCAACCGGTTGCAGCGCGCAACAAGGATGAGTTGCTGCGCCAACTGACTGGTCAGCCACAGACCCCAACGATCGTATCCAACTTTGCCGAGCCGCCGCCGTCGGCAGCGATACCAGAAGCCTTTTTCAACTTGTCGACCATGCCGATCGTCGCGCAGGCCGATCCAGAAACCGAACAGCAGCTGCGAGAGGCCCAAGATCAGACGGCATGGCTTCGCGACCTGACGGTGGCGGCGCTCAACCCGCCGCGTCGCAAATGGTGGTGGAAGTTTATGTCGTTGGAATGGCAGATGGAGCGTGAACGCAAAAGGCTGGTGCGCAAAGGACTGTTCGATGCGGACGCCTATTTGCAGCGCTATCCCGATGTGGCGGAATCCGGCATGGACCCTTTGGAACATTATCTGAAGCATGGCATGTCCGAATCACGCCAGCGCTGATCAATCCGGCTAGGCAAGCAGGTGCCGAGCGAAGATGCTGTTGTGATCATGCGATCTGATCTAGTGCTTGGCCGACCCGCATTGGGAATGCTATCAGGCTTGGCGCGCATTAGCCATCTCAGCATGATATCCAGCGCTTGTAACCAAATGGCTTTTGGTGACACCATGTCCTATCATGACTAATAAGACGCTTTCCATCGTGACGGTTGCGCTGAACGCAGCCGATGCCCTGCCGCTGACAATGGAAAGCGTGGTCGCGCAAGATTACCCCGGTATCGAATACATCTTGGTCGACGGTCTGAGCCATGACGGCACTCAATCGCTTTTGGATCGTTACCGGGGTGCATTCTCAAAAACTCTGCTGGTCGAGGATGCCGGCATTTATCAGGCAATGAACCAGGCCGCGTCGGTTGCAACCGGCGACTATATTCTGTTCCTCAATGCCGGTGACCGGATCTATAGCGCGCATACGATTTCGGACATGTTCTCGAGGATCGATGGCGATCCTGATATCTTCTATGGCGATCACATCTATGTAGACGGGAAGGTGGAGACGCTTTTCCGTGCAAGCGGTTTTGTTAACCTCAGAGAACGCTTGCTTCATGGTGAATTGGATCATCGTTGGCACCCGCGACTGCCCGGTCATCAGGCCACGTTCATCCGCACCCGATTGCTGCGCGCCATGCCTTATGATAGCCGCTATACAATCTGTGCCGATCATGAATTCCTTTTCCGCGCCTATGATGCGGGCGCCCGGATGCTATATATCGACGAGATTGTATCCCATTATTATGCAGGCGGTTTTTCCAGCGCCCAGGGCATGAAGTTGAACCGAGAATGGGCACTAGCCTATCGTTCGCGGTCACTGCGCCCGTCCTGGGTGGATGCCTTTCTGTTCGGTATGAACGGATCACCGTTCGAGCCTCACCACCACTATTCAGGCTATATTGTTGCGGGAGCATCGGCGCCCGAAATTCCGCACCCTGAAGGCGACACGCAATTGAAGGAACGCCGGGCAACCATTGTCGAAATGATCACACCATCCGACTTTGCCTGTCCCGCAATCAGCATGGTCGGCGAAAATTTGCTGCCCGGTCAAATCCTTACATTCACGTCGGATGATAAGGTCATTGGCCAAAAGCCGTTGGGTGTAGGACGGTTCGGGTTCAAGATGACATTCAGCGAACCTTTGTTGCCTGGAGCGATGCTGAAGATCACACCTAGTTATGTGACAAGCCTGTCCCTGGATCATGGACAATCGACCGGATTTCAGCTGGGCGCATTTCATTTTGACGTAGCAGAGCCATTCGGGCTGGAAGAGGTGACCCTTGCGGGTGACAAGCTGCGATTTCAGTCCATGCTGGTGTCTGGCTGGTCAGGAATTGAGGTGGATCATGGATTTACATGGTCGGTCGACAAAGATGCTTATATCGCTGTTCGCTTCACGCATGCCCCCGCTGCGATCAGCCTACATTGTTCCGGCAATCCAAATATATCAGGCGAACAATGGTTAAAAATCGCGTTGAATGATTTGGACAAGGGCGCTTACCGTCTTTCCCCTCATTTCTCGACGCCGATACGGATCGATACGGTAGGGCTGCGCAGAACAGGCAGCAATATCATTAGGTTGTCGGTCGACGCACTTGCACCTCCGCCCGGAGACGCCCGCACCCTTGGTTTCTCCCTTGCCGGCATCCATTTTTCCTGATCGGATGACAGACGTGAAAATCTGCTTCGTCGGCCTTCGGGCCATTTCTCATGCCCCGATCCACGACAGTCTGTTGCATGTCTTGCAACAGATCGGTGATGTCACCGCATTTTATCCCGATCGGCCGCACTTGGCCCCCGACACCATCGCTGCCGCTGCCCAACAATCGAATTTCGATCTCTATCTGTTTTGGCATAACGATGAGATGGCATCCCGCCTCCTGCCCGCGATCGGAGATCGTCGCATCATAGTGGTGCCAGGGGACGATGCGGTTCGAGAGCGCCAACCAGATTGGTGGCAGCAATTCCAGCTCCACCAGTTCGTCTGCTTCTCACGCGGGCCACACGAAATATTGTTACGAGCCGGGCTGCGTAGCAGCTATTTCCATTATTTTCCAGCCCCCCCCCTATTGCCAGCATGAGAGATAGGACCGCAGCTTTTTACTGGCGAGGACAGGCCGGTAGCGATCCAGATATGCACAAAGTGGCCGAGCAATGCCGGATGATCGGCGCTACCCAACTGTATGTGCCCGGTGCCGGAGAATATCCTGAAGCAATCAATTTCCCTGTCATCCAGATAGCGGCAATTCAGCAGGATTTGATGGAGCAAGCCGTCGCTTCGTGCGGTTTTGTCATCCTTCCTCCAGATGCCAACGGTTTCGATCCGTTTATCCCGCGTGCCATGGCACGGGGCCAGATTGTCGTGGCACCGGACAATGGCGTGATAAATGACTATGTGGGCCACCTGTCATCGGGCATTCTCTATCCGGCAGAAAATTTGCTTGCGATATCCCGATTGTCGAAAGATGACATGGACCAGATCAGCGCAAGCGCCCGAAGCCGCATCCGGCTCGGGCACGAGCGTTGGCAGCGTGATCAAGGCAGATTGAAGTCAATCCTTGTGGACGATGGTAAACGTTGGAGCTATAGCGACTACGCCGCATCGTTCGGAAATCGTCTTCGCCAGGAAGCGCATAAAAGGACGTTGCATAGAAATTAACGGGCACACGATCGAAATGTTGTCAGGGACAGGGCTTTAATTCTTACCTGCGGCGGCCCGGAACGCCAGAAACACCTAATCCAAGAGGTATGATGCATATATGGTTGCCACTTCCGATCGTAACAAGGTTGCCCTCATTACGGGTATCACTGGTCAAGACGGCTCCTATCTTGCCGAATTCCTTTTGGAAAAAGGGTATGAGGTTCATGGTATCAAGCGTCGCGCTTCTTCGTTCAACACGCAGCGCGTCGACCATATCTATGCGGACCCGCATGAGAAATCGCCCCGTTTGAAGCTGCATTATGGTGATCTGACGGACTCGTCGAACCTGACGCGCCTGCTTCAGGACATCCAGCCGGACGAAGTCTATAATCTGGGTGCGCAGAGTCACGTCGCCGTCAGCTTCGAAGCACCTGAATATACTGCCGACGTTGACGCCATCGGTGCGCTGCGCCTGCTTGAAGCCATCCGTTTCCTTGGCCTTGAGAAGAAGACCCGTTTCTATCAGGCATCCACGTCCGAGCTTTATGGCCTGGTCCAGGAAATTCCTCAGAAAGAAACTACCCCATTTTATCCGCGGTCGCCTTATGCCGTCGCCAAGCTCTATGCATACTGGATCACTGTAAATTATCGTGAATCCTACGGCATCTATGGATGCAACGGCATATTGTTCAATCATGAAAGCCCGCGTCGCGGTGAAACCTTTGTGACGCGTAAGATCACCCGTGGCCTTGCCAATATCAGCCAGGGCCTCGAAACATGCCTGTATATGGGCAATATTGATGCGCTGCGTGATTGGGGCCATGCCAAGGACTATGTCCGCATGCAATGGATGATGTTGCAGCAAGATAAACCCGAAGATTTTGTAATCGCCACCGGTCAGCAATATGCGGTGCGTGAATTTATCCGCTGGTCCGCCGCGGAATTGGGCATCACATTGCGTTTTGAAGGCGAAGGTATCGATGAAATCGCTATCGTCGACAGCGTGAGCGATACGGCTGAATGCGCAGTCAAGGCCGGTGACGTAATCATGCGGATCGATCCGCGTTATTTCCGTCCCGCCGAAGTAGAAACTCTCTTGGGCGATCCAAGCCGCGCGCGTGATCGTTTGGGTTGGGTGCCGGAAATCACCGCTCAAGAGATGTGTGCGGAAATGGTTGCAGAAGACCTCAAGACGGCTAAGCGTCATGCGCTGCTCAAGGCGCACGGACTTGAAGTTCCAGTTTCGATCGAGAATTAATGGTGACGGGTATGCGGGTGTTTGTGGCTGGCCATCGCGGTATGGTTGGCGGTGCCATTTTGCGCAAATTGAACGAGCGCGGGGTGGCAACGATCACCAGAAGCAGAGCGGAACTGAATCTGACGAATCAGGCTGCCGTCCGCGCATTCATGCAGGACGAGCGGCCTGATGCTGTAGTTGTGGCTGCTGCCAAAGTTGGTGGCATCCATGCCAACAACAGTTATCCGGCGCAGTTCATATACGAAAATCTGATGATCGAAAGCAATCTGATCCATCAGGCGTTCGAAGCTGGCGTGAACAAGCTGTTGTTCCTGGGGTCATCCTGCATATATCCGCGCGATGTTCCCCAACCGATGCGGGAACAGTCGTTGCTGACTGGGAAGCTTGAACTAACCAATGAACCCTATGCCATCGCAAAGATTGCAGGGATAAAATTGTGTGAAAGCTACAATCGGCAATATGGCACAGACTATCGCAGCGTGATGCCATCCAACCTATATGGTCAGGGCGATAATTTCCATCTGGAAAATTCCCACGTCCTACCTGCATTGGTTAGACGCTTTCATGAAGCCGTACAAAGTGGCGCAGAAGAAATACTGATCTGGGGAACGGGCACGCCACGTCGAGAATTCCTGCACGTCGATGACATGGCCGATGCATCTTTGTTCGTCATGGATTTACCGCAGGAAAGCTATCTTGCCGAAACCGAGCCAATGCTCAGCCATATCAATGTCGGTACAGGCGAAGATATTTCCATCGAAGAACTGGCCCACCTGATCGCAGACGTGACCGGGTTCAAGGGCCGGATTACCTTTGACCCGTCCAAGCCTGACGGCACGATGAAAAAGTTGATGGACGTCACTCGACTGAGCCGGATGGGTTGGCGCGCGCAGATTGACCTTAAGGACGGTATTGCAGCGACCTATAAGTGGTTTCTGGAGAACCAACAGGTAATTAGGGAGGCATGAGCCGTCATTATGGCACGACGGCGGCCGCGCAAGGTTTCAGGAAAGCTGCTATTCCTGACGCCGGAAAGCGGCTACAACAAAAGTTCATGCTGGAATGGCAGAACATTGGCATCGACGCTGCGGCGGCGACTTGAATGTTGCACCTACACCTACCGGCAGATGGGATAATAATTGGGCGACCGCTGGCACACCATTTGGGTAGCGAGGGATTTCGGAACGAATTCCAATGCGGCTGCAGATCTGGATACATGCTCGATTGCCGAGGTGGCATTCTCTGGACGGAGGTTAGGGTTCGATGAAGCCCGATCAGCATATGAAAATTTTTATAATCGGTTCGCATGGCTTCGTCGGCAGTCACCTTGTTCGACATTTATCTGAAACGGCGACGCTTTACACCGCTGACATCGTCGAGTCCGATTCGCCGCTCTATACCCGTTTGCCGCTGGGAAACCCTGATCTCACCACAGTGATCGCGGCTATTCAACCTGATGTGGTCATCAACTGCGCGGGGGCCGCAGATGTAGGTTTGTCCTTCAAGCGGCCTGACAATGATTATGCGCTCAATGTCGGCCTCGTCCAGAACATACTCGAGGGGTTGAGAACACAAGCGCCGACTGCCCAATTCATTAACATGTCGAGTGCGGCTGTCTATGGTAATCCCCAGTGTGATCCGGTGTGTGAAAGCGCAACGTTGACACCCATTTCCCCCTATGGCTGGCACAAGTTGACGGCGGAAAATCTTTGTCGTGAATATGCAGAATGCTTCGGATTGCAAACTATCTCACTTAGATTGTTTTCGGTCTTCGGTCCTGGGCTGCGCAAGCAGCTTTACTGGGATATCTTTCAGAAAACCTTGACATTATCACACATTGAATGTCCCGGCACAGGGGACGAAACCCGCGACTATATCTTCGTCAAGGATGTGTGTCGTGCCGTCAGCGCCTGTATCGATCATGCCGATTTTCGCGGGGACGCCATCAACGTCGCCAATGGCCAGGCCGTTCCGGTCAAGCTTGCCATCAGTACATTGTTGCAGCAGTTGAAATGGCCGGGACAACTGACATTCAATGGCGTCAACCGCGTAGGCGATCCCCTGCGTTGGCGGGCCGATATCAGCCGCTTGACCGCCATGGGCTACCAGCCTTCCTATGCTTTTGAAGACGGCGTCAGCGAATTGGTCCGTTGGTTTTCAACGCAGCGATAACGCCCCCCTTATTCTCTATCGAGAATAAGGGGCAATCCAATAACACCGGCCTGATCCTTCGCCCCATTCAATCCCTGAGCAGACGGCGAAGGTAGGCTCCATAATTACTCTGGCCCAAGCACCCGATGATCTGGTCCAGTTCCGTTGGTCCTATAAAGCCCTTGGCAAATGCGATCTCTTCCGGGCAGCAGATTTTATATCCCTGCCGCTTTTCCAAAGTTCCGACAAATTCGGATGCCTCCAGCAGGCTGTCTGGGGTTCCGGTATCTAGCCAGGCATACCCCCGCCCCATCGGTTCGACATGCAATTGCTGCAGTTCCAGATAGATGCGGTTGATGTCCGTAATTTCCAGTTCTCCCCTCAGCGAGGGTTGCAGACTTGCCGCGATATCTGTCACCTGCGCATCGTAGAAATAAAGCCCTGTGACCGCCCAGTTGGATGTAGGATTGTCGGGCTTCTCAACAATTCTCAGCGGCTTCATTGTCTCGTCACAATCCACGACGCCATAGCGTTGCGGGTCGTTCACATGATAAGCAAATATCGATGCACCATTGTCGCGTTGTCGGGCGGAATGGAGCAGGTCAGGCAGGCCGTGGCCGAAAAAGATATTATCCCCCAAGATCAGGCACGAGGGCCCGCCTTCAAGAAAATCTGCGCCGATGATGAAGGCTTCCGCCAACCCGTTGGGACACGGTTGGACAGCATATTGGATGGCGATGCCCCATTGCGCGCCGTCCCCCAGCAGGCGTTCAAATTGCGGCAGATCATGGGGTGTCGTTATGATCAGGATATCCCTTATTCCCGCGAGCATAAGGGTACTCAGAGGATAATAGATCATCGGCTTGTCATATACCGGGATTAATTGCTTCGAAACCGCCTGCGTTGCGGGATAAAGGCGCGACCCCGTGCCGCCTGCGAGAATGATGCCCTTCATTTGCCGAATCCCATCTTCTGTACCCCTCTGGCCGGGAGGAAAGCATGTCTACAGCTGCTTGCCAACTGGAGGCCTTCGTTACCTATCAGCCAATATCTGCCTTTAGCAGTCTTTCTACGACCGGAATGATCGACTGGGTCCATGATGGTGGAGATATGCCGAAATGCGTCAGCAATTTGCCATTGTCCAGTCGTGAGTTGGCAGGCCGTCGAGCAGCGGTCGGGTAATCGGCAGCCGTGATGCGCCGGACCGCCGCACTGGGCCCACCCCATGCCGCCGATGCGGCAAAAATACCCTCGGCAAAGGTCGCCCAGTCAGTCGATGTTGCGCCGGTAAGATGGAAAATCCCCCGACGTCCGGGATCGGTTCGGTATGTTAACATTTGGTCCGCCATGGTGAAGAGACCATGGGCAATATCGAGTGCACTGGTCGGCGCGCCCTTCTGGTCGGCTACGACCGCCACCATGTCGCGCTCAGTTGCCAGGCGCAGCATCGTTTTGACGAAATTGCTGCCGAACGGACTGTAGACCCAAGATGTGCGCACAATGGCATGGTCACACCCTGCCGCCATGACTGCTTCTTCCCCGGCCCTTTTGGTCCGGCCATATACACTGACCGGATTGACCGGATCATCTTCCCCGTAGGCAGTCACCCCGGTCCCATCGAACACATAATCGGTGGACAGATGGATGAGAGGGATATCCAGCCTCGCGGCGGTATCCGCGATAACGGCTGGCGCCCGGCCATTGACGGTCATAGCAAGCTGATCGTCGCTTTCTGCCTTGTCTACAGCCGTATAGGCACCGGCGGATATAATTATATCAGGCTTCTCCCCGATCAGAGCCTGATCTATAGCGCCCAGATTTGCCAAATCCAGTGCCGGCCGCCCAAGAGGAACGACCGTGATTGAATCACAATCTCGCGCCAGTTCCGTCAGAGCGGTAACGACTTGGCCGTGACGGCCAGTCACGACCATGCGCATCAACTGCCAACCTGTTCAGGCAAGATTCCCAGCCTCTGGCCATCATAGCGATCGCGCAACGGACGCCACCACCATCCATTGTCGAGATACCATTGCACGGTCTTGCGGATGCCACTGCCGAAATCCTCGTGCGCCTGCCAGCCCACTTCAGTCTCCAGACGGGTGGCATCTATGGCATAGCGCACGTCATGGCCGGGACGGTCGGTCACGAAACGGATCAGTTCTTCGCGCGGCGTGTCGACCGGGACGAGTTCGTCCAGGATCTTGCAAATGGTGCGTACGACGTCGATATTCTGAAGTTCGTTTCGTCCCCCGACATTATATGTTTCGCCCGGCCGGCCGGCACCCGCAATCAGATCAAGCGCGCGCGCATGATCGTCGACAAACAGCCAGTCGCGTACATTCCGTCCCGTGCCATAGACAGGCAAAGGGCGGCCGGCGAGCGCGTTCAGGATGGTCAGAGGAATGAGCTTTTCGGGAAAATGATATGGACCATAATTGTTGGAACAGTTGGAAACGACCACGGGCAGGCCATAGGTGTGATACCATGCCTTCGCCAGATGGTCAGACGATGCCTTCGAGGCAGAATAGGGCGATGTAGGTGCATAGGGCGTCGTTTCGACAAAAAGACCGTCGTCTCCAAGCGAACCATACACCTCGTCTGTGGAAACATGTAGGAAGCGGAAACGTGACTGTTGTGGCGCACTCAGCATTTTCCAGTAAGCGCGCGCGGCTTCCAGCAACGTAAACGTGCCCACGATATTCGTCTGAATGAAATCCGCTGCGGTGATGATGGACCGATCAACATGACTTTCTGCCGCAAGATGCATGATGCGATCGGGACGAAATGTCTCGATCGCCGTCCGCACTGTTCTAGCATCGCAAATGTCAGCCTGAAGAAACTGATGCCGTGGATCGTCCGCCACGTCTCGCAACGAAGCTAGGCACCCGGCATAGGTCAGTTTGTCGATAGTGAGTACGTCATGACCGCCATCGTGCACGAGATGCCGCACCAGCGCCGATCCGATGAAACCAGCCCCGCCGGTTACGATGATGCGCATCACATGGCACTCCAACTGAAATAAGCAGGCGTGTCAGCTAGGAGTGGAAGTTGCCTGTCCTTCTCCGACAGCAATGTGGGATTCGCTACCTCTGGCCAAGCGATAGCAATAGCAGGATCATGCCAGGCGATGCCCTTGTCATGCTCCGCACTATAATAGGCGCTAACCTTGTAACATAGAATAGTATCTGGGCGCAGTGTACAGAAACCATGTGCGAAACCAGCTGGTATCCACAGTTGGTTGCCGCGGTCGGCGGTCAACTCAACGCCGACCCAGGCCCCATAGCTTGGCGAGCCATGGCGAATATCGACAGCCACATCGAACAACGCTCCAGCGACACAGCGCACCAATTTCCCCTGAGCAAATCGCCCCGTCTGGAAGTGAAGTCCGCGAATGGTGCCGGGATTCACGCTAAGCGATTGATTGTCCTGTATAAACCCGCCTATGCCGATACCTAATTCGGACCAGTCATCTCGAAAACTTTCCGTAAAATAACCGCGATGATCGATAAACTTTCGAGGCTCGATATGAATGATTTCCGGGATAGCGAGGCGTTCCAAAAACATCGAACATCCCTTGCAAAGATCGGTCGGCCAGGTTCATAAGCAAGTATTGTATACGGGAATTTGCAAATGCTGCGCAAGGGAAATGCGGTGGAAAATCGGGCATCAGGGGCTGCGATATATTTTGGAAGCCGCTTGATAAATGACGATAATTTGCAGTTTCATGCATGAATATTCTGGTAGACGGCTATAATATTGGCCTTTCTTCAGGGACAGGTGTGGCGACATATGGTCGAGGCTTCATCCAGTCCGCTCGTGCCATGGGTCATCGCGTCGAATTGCTCTATGGCCTGGATAATCTGACCGCGGGCGATAATCGTGCCCATCCCACTGGGGCAGGCATTCGCCGCTCCGCACGCAAGCTGATTGATTTCGTTCAGGCGCCTTTGGGACTTTCCATCACGCAGATCGAACCAGAGCATGTCGATCCGAACCTGTCAGTGCCATCGGTCGATATGCTCTGGAACCGTGCAAGACTGTTTCGCGCAGCAAAGGGGGCCTATCGCAGGACAGGATTGTTCACCGCCGTCGAAGCCCCTCATATAGATATCGCACATTGGACCTATCCCTTGCCGATCTATGTCAAGGGCGCCAAAAACATATACACTATTCACGATATAGTGCCGATCAAGCATCCCGAACTCGTCAGAAACGCATCCGAATTTCACAGATTATGCAGGGACATAGGCAAGCGAGCCGATCACATACTGACCGTTTCGGAAACGTCCCGATCTGACATAATTCATTATCTTCGATTTTCTTCTGACATTGTGACGAATACTTATCAGATTGTGCCCCATGACGACGAAGACGATTCCGATAATCAACGGACATTGGATGAGCATCGACTGACGCATGGAAAATATTTCCTGTTCTTTGGAGCGATCGAACCAAAGAAGAACCTATTTCGGTTGCTGCAAGCGTACCACGATGCCGACATTTCCACGCCGCTGGTTGTTGTCGGTCGGCCTGCGTGGCAGTGCGAACAGGATATCGCAATGCTGAAAATGCTAACGGATCATCCTGAAAAACATGTGATCTGGCTCAACTATCTTCCGCGAACCGACCTGATAAATCTCGTACGATCAGCTCGCGCTGTCTTGTTTCCGAGCCTGTATGAGGGGTTTGGACTTCCCGCATTGGAAGCCATGGCGCTCGGTACGCCTGTACTGACCGCAGATGCCGGCGCGTTGCGAGAAGTCGTCGATGATGCGGCATTGCTTGTCGATCCCTTGTCCGTGACATCAATTGGAGATGGACTAAAGCAACTCGATCGCGACGGTGCGCTGCGAAAGAGTTTGTCCGCCAAGGGTCGGATACGAGCAGATTTTTTCTCGCAGGTGCAATATGAAAGGCGACTGGGTACATTATTGCGTTAATTATCGGGACACTCTATACGCCCGTTCGCAGTTATACCCGCCTGCCATCCGGTCTAGCAAGACGGCATTGGAATCGCGGACTTCAGCCTTGAACGAGATCGGAACATGACCTTGTATATGCGTCAAAAGCGGTTCGCGACAAAATTTACCTCGACACGATATCTGGCTTTGGCAGGCATTCCCTTGGCGCTGGCTGGTTGCAATGCCGTCAGCGGAACAGGTCCGTCCGTTTCGGCGGTGACACGCGCTGGCGCTCAGGCAGGCGGTTCATCTGTTTATCTGGTCAATCTGGACATGGACGTAGCCCATTCGGTTCGCAAGACCATCGACGACATATCCTTTGCTGACGTCATGGGAGGCGCAACGCCGGTCGGCACAATAATCGGCAACGGCGACATCCTGAGCATTGCCATTTGGGAAGCGCCGCCTGCCGTCTTGTTTGGCTCGCCCTCATCTGCCGCCCGCGCAGTTTCCGACAGTGTATCGGCACTGTCGCGCACCTCGTCGGGCGACACGGCGCGTGTTGCCACGCTTCCAGATCAGATCATCAATGCAGATGGTATGATCACGGTGCCGTTCGCAGGACAGATCGCAGTTGTAGGCCGCACCACCAAGCAGGTGGAACGCGACATTGTGCAGCGCCTTCGCGGCAAAGCACATATGCCGCAGGTCATGGTGAGCTTTGCGCGTAGTGCGACGGCAACAGCAACCATAGTTGGCGAAGTCGATCGCAGCAGCGTGATGCCGCTTTCCGGCAAGGGTGAGCGGATTCTTGACGCCATTGCCATCGCCGGCGGTTCAAAGCAGCCCGTGAACAAGGTGACCATCCAGCTAAGCCGTGGATCTCAAGTGCAATCCATTCCGTTGGAAACGATCATTCGCGACCCCCGCCAGAATGTCATCCTGGCCCCCGGTGACATCGTTACCGCTTATTATCAGCCACTCAGCTTTACGGCGCTGGGCGCGACGGGGCAGAATAAGGAAGTTCCGTTCGAGTCAACGGGCCTGAACCTTGCAGAAGCGCTGGGGCGCTCGGGCGGCCTGGACGGCCAGACCGCCAACCCCAGCGGTGGCTTCCTGTTTCGGTTCGAGGATGCACGCGCATTGGGCCTTGACCCCGCCAACCCCGTCCGCCAGACGCCCAAAGGCCCGGTACGTGTCTCGATCGATCCACAAGGCCGGGTGCCTGTAATCTATCGCTTCAATCTCAAAGATCCGGCGACATTTTTCGCGGCCCAGAAGTTCCCGATGCGGGACAAGGACATAATTTATGTCTCTACGGCGCCTCTGGTCGATGTATCGCGGTTCACCAGCATCATATCCGCGACGGTGTTCCCGATCCTCAGCCTAGAGACGATTTTCAACAGAAATTGATATCGCTGACGCCCATCCCCTATATGCGCGATCCCATCTAGGATCCCGCATATAGGAATATGCAGTCCGACGTGCCCATATGTTTGACCTTACCAATTCTCAATCAGGCAGCTAAGCGGTCACTTCGCACCTGAAAAAACTCGACGTAGTTCCTTGACGCATAACGCGAATTCAGGCGATGAATTTACCAGGGTTAACATGTTGCTGCGGATTACGATCCGCTTGGGTGGAGGTAATGATGTTCTCAGGCGCGACAGGCTGCAGATCGGATCGCCCTGGAATCGTCGCCTCCAAATGGCGGTGGATTTTCAAGTCAACTTGTGATGATCTCAATTTTTCATTATCTTTTTCCGATAATCGTTTTGGTAATATAAGTCGCAGCCCCACCGTCATTAAATCGGGGGAAAAAGGGTATAACAAACCCCCTATCGGCATATCGGGATCGCCAGCGACATCTAAACCTTTATTATTTGACGACCTTGCCTTTAATTTACAATTCTAGAAAGTTGCAATGACGCGCGAGGACGATATTGAAGTATTGGCGCTGAACAAGACAAAAACATGATTTACGGATCTTTTGACGGTCCAATTGTAAGATGTTGTGTTAAGCTAGTTATGAACGGATTGAGAAATGACTGAATTTTCCATTATCGTTTTGGCAACTGGCGATAACCTTGGTTTGCAGACAACAATGCAGTTGCTTTCAGCTGACCCTGCTCTCAATCTTGACATCACTATCCTTGCACCAGCGGGAACGATCATATCCCCGTCGGGATGGCTGGAAGGATCAGTTCAGTATTTTGAAGGTGACATCGGGAAAGCCTTGCGTGAACGGGCTGCTTCACTCCCCGGAAAGCTAATGGCCGTCATCCAGGCAGGAACGCTGCTGTCACCCGAAGCGATTAGAGCAGTAGCGCAGGCGCGTCGCGCGGACGCCGCAACCTTTGTACTGGGTGCGGCCATTACTCCAGGTGACGCACAGGCGCTTGAACCGACCACCATAGAATTGACGGAGGCACTAGCACAAAGCGCATTGCTGGGGATAATACCGCCCCTGTCTCAATCAGCTTTTGTCGAACCGGCGCTATATCGAGCCCTCGGTCCCTGGTGGCCGGGTGACGGGGAACATGCCTTCGCAGGGGCCTTGGGCGCCATTCTGACCAGCCGCGTCCCGGCATCCTTCCTGTCCCATCCACTGGTCTTTCTTCCTGAAGTCGGGCAGCCTACTATAGTAGCTGATCAATATGATCGCCTGCGGGCCAATTTTCCCGAATTTCTGCTGGGTAATGATGACGCCGATATGATCGCGTCAATCGTCAACGGGCACGATGCGCGGGATGTAGCGAGCCGCTTGATCTCATTTCGTTCGCCTCGATTGAATATTGCGCTTTGTCAGGAACTGACCAAGCAGGGACGACGGCAGGAAGCTATCGAGGTATTTGGCGGAGTCGATTGGACCCGTGGGCCAGCAAAGGTCGTTCATACCGCATCCTTGCGGGAACGCGCACCGCTTTTCACTGTCCTGATTGCAACCTTCAACGCTGCCGCCGATCTGCCAGCTACATTGCGGTCCATCGAGGCACAGAACCGCGGCGATATAGAATGTATCGTGCTGGATGGCGGCTCGCGTGACGATACGCTGAAAATTGCCGCTCAGTGGCCGCATGTCGTTTCACAATGCTTCAGCCAAAGGGACGACGGCTTGTATGATGCCCTCAACAAAGGGCTGCTCGTCGCACGCGGCTCATTGATTGGGATTGTTGGTGCAGGCGACGTGTATCTGCCCGGCGGCCTGGATGCTGTCGCGGACGCCTTCTACCGCGAAGGGGCTGACGTCTACGGGGGACAGACGCTGGAACTGCGCAACGATGGCACATTGCATAAGCGCAAGGATGAACCCTGGGGGTTGAACGCCTTCGTCAGCGGCGGACCGGTCGGGCATAACGGCATGTTCGCAACCAGGTCGATATATGAAAAGGTCGGCTATTTCGGTCGGACTTATCCGATGGCCGAAGACACGCGCTGGATGCACCGCGCCATTCATGCCGGGGCCAGTTTTAGCTATGTGGCGCAGCCGGTCGTCATGTTCCCCCTGACCGGAATGTCCAACAACAATCCAGATTTGGTCTGGCAAGAGGCAGGTGGCCTTATACGGCAAAACTTCCCGGATGTTCCGCTGGAGCATGAAGACGCTCTTGCCCTGCTATACGGATCGAGGGGGTGGAGCCCGCCGGAAACGGTCCGCCCCGTATTGCAGAAATATAACAGCCTCGCCCTCAATCTTAGCATGGCCGAAGCATTACGCGCAGAAAATGTCCCACTAGAAAAAATTCTTGAAATATTCGACGGCGTCAAGTGGGACGAAATCGCAGATCTTTACAATATCCAAAATAAAAAATACGTTGGATTTAAATTAGAAACACCTTTACTGTCCATTGTACTTCCTTCCTATAATGTCGGGCAATATCTCGGAAAGACACTCTACACCATCTTGTCACAAGGTTTTGACGATCTGGAAGTGATCGTCGTCGATGATGGTGGACCTGATCATACGCTGGCTGTTGCTCGTGCTTTTGAAGCACTTGATGGCCGTGTCAAAATCCTGTCGCAACCCAACGGCGGCCTTGCTCAGGCACGATTGTCGGGACTGACAATCTGCCGGGGCAAATATGTTTGGTTCGTCGATTCCGACGACCATCTTCGCGCCAACAGCCTAGGCCGCATTGCGCGCGTGCTGCGCGAAGAATCGCCTGACGCTCATCTCGTCAATTTTGCATTCATAGATGAAAATGGCGTTATCAGTAATGATTCCATCGCGAAGCCTGCGCTGGTCGGTATGGTGTGGCGACCAAGTCGCAGTGAAGAACTATATTGCTCTATCGCAGGATGGAATGCGCAGACATGGCGTTTCATTGTCAAAAAGGAATTATTGGAACGTCATCACCTTACGTTCCCGGTTGGATATTATTATGAAGACCATCATTTTGCTCTAAGTTTAGTACATGCGGTCGATAACATATATATTGATCCCGTTGTTAGCTACTATTACCTGCGGCGGTCGGGGTCGATCATGACCGTGCGTTCAAAGCGCGTGTTCGATTTCCTGCATATACGTCGCCTGTGTCTCGACTTCCTATCAGCCCAAGGGCTTTTGTTCCGCATGCCTGGGCTGGCATTAACATATGCTATGCCTTCCATGTTCATCGAACATATGGTCGATGATGCCTTTAAATTGGAATTCGTCACTGCGGTGCTGGCCGATTTGCGGGATGATGAACGCAAGCTCATCTACCGTTACGGTGGCAGCGCCGAATTGAATATGATCCGTACCTACTCGCCGGACTGGATTGCCCATTGGGGACAGCAGGACGGCGGCAAATATCAAGCCATGATGAAAGCCTCCGAAAGGATTTTCGTCCCATCCTCTCAGGTCGGTGAAGGACTTCATCCGCTTTCCAGCACATTAAGGCAGCATGAGGTGGTCGGCCTGTGGGACGTGGAGGATGGGTCGTCTATCCCCGGCGCGCCATCGGCCTTTGCTTGGAGCAACGGGCAGGATGTTTTTGTCCGCCTGGACTTGCGGGGTTATTCGCGTCCGGTTTTCCATATCCGTTTCCGTAACGTGATCGAGGGTCAGGCGGTTCTGTTTGAAACGGATCGGTTCATGTCAAGCTGGCCCTGTATCGGCCCTGACATCAGCAAAAGAATCGAGTATAAATTCCCGCTCGACAAATCCGGGGACGATGCGATCGTCCATATGCGTGCGCTCGTCCGTTCATTCATGCAAGGACGCGAACTTGGCTTCATCATAGAATCGCTGGATGTATTCGACGAGGATATTGGTGGGCACCTGCCCACGATCGTGCCGCGCATGCAGTTTCAGCCGGTAGTCGCTGGCAAGGATAGCCGTACCGACAGCATGTATGTGGACGTGCGGGTCCAGCAGGAAAGCCGCCCTTATGTGATTGTTGGCGACCAGTGCGACGTTGGCGGGTCATTTGTGTTCGAACGTGGGATCGGCCAGATCACCATCGGCGACAATACATCGATCGGCGGCGGCAGCCTGCTTATCTGCACCCAGCCAGATGGCATTCGTATCGGCCGAAATGTCATGTTATCGTGGGACGTCACCGTGATGGACAGCAACGCCCATTCGCTGGATCGTACAATGCGCGAGAATGATGCGGATGACTGGCGTGTCGGTCTGCTGCGAGGGCAGATGGGTACGTTCAAGACATGGTATGATGTTACATCAGCGCCGATTGTCATTGGTGACGGTGCCTGGATCGGCTTTGGGTCGGTTGTCATGAAGGGTGTCACCATCGGCGAAGGGGCAGTTGTCGCCTCTCATTCGGTCGTCACGAAGGATGTCCCCCCTACTGCGTTGTCGGTGGTAATCCTGCTAAGATATTGTCGCGACCATGTAATACGGAAGAGGCTCAGTCCGTTGATCGAAAGTCGATCAAGGCTGAAGTCTCGGCCTGATTGGGCCGTAGAATTGAGGTATTGACGTCTAAGACTGGCCTGGAACGGATGCCAGATTGCCATCTGATAGGAAATTGTAATGAGAAATATCGCCATTCGCTTTGAGCTGGACGAAGACTGGATTGGCGGCAGCTATTATTTCCGCAATCTCATTTCCGCCTTGGCGCTTCTTCCTGAAGAAGAGCAGGTCTTCATCTATATCATTTGCGAAAAAATGCAGTCGGTGTCGTTCCTGAGAGAATCGGGCTATCATCATATCGGCTGGGTGAAGACGTCGGAATATGATTCCCGGACCGGCGAACCTCCGTTCGACGCAATATTTCCCTATCCCGACAGCGACGAGGAATCCACAATCACTATTTCTTGGATTCCCGATTTCCAGGAACTGCACCTGCGCCAGTTCTTCTCGGACAATGAGATCGCTCAGCGTCAAGGGCATCACCGTCGTCGCTTCGCAACGGCTGGACTTATCGTGAGCAGCCATGATGTCGCAAACGATGTGCAAACATTCTATCCCGGAGAATGTCAAAATATTGCAGTCGTCCGTTTTGCCAGCTTCGACAAATTTGACGCAAGCAAATGCAAGGACATCAGAGCGAAGTATAACATGCCCGCTCGTTACATCATCTGCGCCAATCAGGTCTGGATCCACAAAAACCATATCGTCATCATGCGGGCGGTTTACCTGTTGAAGCAGCGGGGGATATATGTCGATGTCGTCTTTACAGGCAAAGAGTCCGATTATCGCGTCCCTGGCTATTCCGAAATGCTTAAGCAGCAAGCCGTTGAATGGGGCATCCAGGATCGCATTCATTTTCTTGGCTTCATTCCCCGCGAAGATCAACTCTGTCTGATGAAAGAAGCGGATTATGTCGTCCAACCATCGCTGTTTGAGGGCTGGTCGACAGTGATCGAGGATGCGAAAGCGATGGGGAAGTTCATTGTCGCATCGGACCTCAACGTTCACAAGGAACAGTTGCCAAGCGGTGGGCGCTTTTTCTTTCGTCATGACCCCAAATCACTGGCTGATGTCATGCAGGAGGTCTCCTCTCAAGCGACGCCACTTCTCGCCACGATCGACTATCATGACGCGAGACGTAACTTCGCAAGGGATTTCCTCGCGGCCGTCGATCAGTTCCTGCCGAGTCAGCCGCGATCGCCGCAGCGACAGGTCGCACTGGACCGGATCGTCCACGCTTCGCAGGCGAATATGAGGAATATCGACCAGATCGAAATCCGCGATCATCGGATTACGGGCCTCAGTCCGGTGGAAGGCCCCTATCAGGAAAGCGGGCTGACGATGGAATTCCGTTGGATGAATGGTCAGGAATTTGAGATTCCAGACTGTTTGATCAGCGCAAATACAGCAGTTATACAATTGACTTTTCGGAACATTTGCCGCGATCAGTGGCTGCAGATCTATGTCAATGATAACGTGTTGAAAGCTGAATTTCAGGTTGAGCGCTTCGACCTTGGCTATCAACAGCAAATAGCGGTGGATTTGAGTGATTTTATTAATCAGCGCTGTTCGATCAAAGTTCGGGTCGACAAGGTTGTGGTCAATGATGTCCGTACCTTAGGACTTTTGGTTGAGAAGATCGATTTTTGTCCTGTTGGAGGCTGATTCATCTCCTATCACTGTCTGGTTCGATCCTGCCTGAACTTGGCATAAGTTATTCATGGTTTGTCGATCCGTTCGGCGTTTAAGCGGAGATATCAAAATGCTTGATGACATGACGAATCCGAGTAATAGCTTGATAGACAATGGATTATGGCAGCTTCAACGTCTGTCCGTGTATCTTGGGCAGCGTCGGCGATGTCTATGACAAAGACTGGCCAATCTAGCGCCCATACCTCGCAAATTCCATCCTCACCCGACATCTACCGGATCATCTCCCATCAGGCCTGTACTGGTGGGACATTGATCAGTCGCTTTCTGGCGTCCTATCGTAAAGTAGCATTGATCAGCGAGGTTTCGCCGGACGGGCCGGATCAGTTCGTCCGTTTCGATCCTTTCATGCCCATTTCGCAACTCGGCTCGTTGAGTATCGTCAAATCACGGAAGCAGCGCGACGCCTTGTTCACGGACCAACTGGCGCTGTCGCAACGTTGGTGTCGGATGAGCGACCGCATCCTTATATTGCGCGAGCACGCTCATTCAACATATATGGTATCAGCACGGAAAATCCGGGGAATTCAAAGATGTATCCCAACCGGCGCTGTTGAAAAAAGCATCATCACCGTCCGCCATCCGATTAGCAGCTATCTTTCGCTTATCAAAAGTTTTCCGCATGAATATTTGAACTTCGATCATTATTGCGAACGATACATCATATACATCAGGAAAAACGCTTCCGTCCCGCGCTATCAGTATGAAGATTTTTGCCAGCATACGGCTGTAACAGCGAAAAAAATTCTCGGGGCGCTGCATCTTGAGGATCGCGACCTGGGTATTCAGGGCGATTGGGCATCCGTAACCTTGACTGGTAATAGCGGCAGGCATCGCCACTCCAACGTTATCATGATCCCAACCGTGGAAAAGGAGGTTATATCGCACGGTGAGAAATTGGGGCGTGAATCCGCGGCTTGTCGTCAGTTATGCGACCTTCTGGAGTATGATGCCGATTATAGGCGCTTCGCAAAAAGCCAGAACCGGATCGCGGGCGACATGTCTTGAAGCCGTAAGCTTAATGTTGTCGCTTCACTGACCAGGGCTTAGTCTTAGCGCTACGCTTCACATGTTCGGCAACTTCCTGTGACGACGGCTGACGATAACCATCAAACGGATAGCCTGTCCGTGTAAAATTGGGGTTGTAGGCGGGGTCGAGAAAAATCTCTCGTCCCCAGCGGCGATGCAGGCTTTCTAGTTCGGCTTGATCCCAATCAATCATCTCGGCCGTCAGATTGCTCCCACGCGAAACCGATTCATGATGGATCATAATGATATCAGGACAATAAATGACTAGCGCGCCTGCTTCACGCACGCGCAGACACATATCCACATCGTTATAGGCGATGGCAAAGTTCTGTTCATCAAAACCGGCTAGCTGATCGAACATCTTGCGGGGCATAGCCATGAATGCGCCCGTAACCGCGGCACTGGCATGACTGCGGGACCAGCGCCCTGCAGGCCCTTCAGATCCCGATTCCTGCCATCTGCCTTCATGCTGTGGCCCACCCTCGTCGAGACCGAACATGATGCCCGCATGCTGAATGCCACCTTGTGGATAGTGCAGTCGTGCGCCAACTGCCCCAACTTCGTCATCACGAGCCAGGAGCTGCTTCAAAATGCCGTCCCAGGCCTGACTTTGCATTTCCGTGTCATCGTTGAGGAAAAGCAGAATATCAGCCGTACAATCGCGCGCAGCGATATTGTTAGCTCGGGACCAGTTGAAGGGTTCGTCGAAGTCGATGACATCCGTGCCCTCACGCCGGGCCAATTCACGCAACAGTACCTTGCTTTCGGGTAGAGCCGTCCGGTTACTGACTATCCTGATGTCAATCTGATCCGGCCTGTCGGCAAATCGCAGCAAGCTATCTATACAGGGTTTCAGCAGAGCAGGATTGTCACGTGTCGGTATGATAACGCAGATTCGTGCTTCGTTATCGATATCCGATACAGATATTGTCGTGCCGACGCTTCCGGCCTGCCATTGTCCACTACGCGAGGCCAAGGGTAGCGGAATATGCGCTACGCTCCCCTTGCCTGCCGCTTCCGAAAGATATTCCGCGATCGTATGATCCTCAGCCGAAATCTGCCTAAGCAGAATGGCGGCAGGAGCGATGGCCGCGTCATTGAACCAATAGCGATCATAGACCGGCTGCAGAACGGGATCGCTATAGTGAGGGCCGTGTTTCCAGTCCCGTTCGACCCGGTCGTGATCGCAATAGGCGGCCGCGCAGTCCGTTGACCTAGTCCAGTCGAACCAATCCAACGCTAACGGATGCAGTACGGTTCCGGCATCGATCAAGAGCGTCCAGCCCTCAAACGTTTCATCTGCCTGTCCCCTAGTGCGGAATCGGACACGGGGATCAACATGTGCAAGACTGGCAACAGGATGATTTACGCCGCCTTCATCCGCCAGAACCGTCGCGGTCCAGCCAAGCAATGACTGCGCCAACAGGCTCTGCAGCGATCCTCTGATCGCAGATGGCGGTACGCCCTGTGCCCGTATCAGGATATGGAGCGGCTCTCGAAGGGACGCACGCATGTCAATAGGCGCTCTGACAGCCAGTGTAGTACGATAATCATGATAGCTGTTAGGCAGGAAAACGGAAAGATCGTCTAGTTCACGTTGCCATCTGGTCGCTTCGCGTATCGACAATGTCAGGCCCTTTATAGCATCGGCCATGCTCGTCCTACGCCCTGCCAGCCGTCCCTGCTCCCCCCGCGCGCCATAGGTGACGAGTTCGGCTCTGGCGTTCCTGATCGACGGATCAAGTCGCAGGGTTTCGACAAAGGCAGCTATGGCTGCCGATCGCATCCCCATCGCCTTGCGCGCGATCCCCAGCCCAAGCCAAGCCGTTGCCATACCAGGGCGCAGCTCGATGGCGCGCTCATAGACTTGAGCTGCTTCGAACACGGCGCCCGATCGACGCAAGGCATGTCCGTACTGAACAGCCACCCTGGCGCTGAAGGGAATTCTACGGGCAACATCTGCCCAAAGAGCAACTGCCCTTTCCCAATCCGCCTGTTCCAGACTGGACTTGGCCCTACGCGACGCGAGACGGGCATGGAGTATCCCGAACAACCTGACCGATATCGATGACCGCCTCTTTGACATTAGGCTTCACGCCTGATGCAGGACTTCATCATAACGCTGATACGCTTCCTCGACATCGTTAAATTCGAAAAGCCTTCCGTCAGTAATTAACCCGATTTTGGAACAATAGGATCGGACGAAGTCGGGATGATGCGATACGATGATATGAGCACGGTCGGCCCGTTTGACGAACAGTTCCTCATGACATTTTTCGTAGAACCGCTGGTCGCCCACGGCGATCACTTCATCGATGAGAAAACAGTCAAACTCTATCACCATGGATAAGGCGAAGGCGAGACGTGCCCGCATACCTGATGAGTAAGTGCGAATGGGTTCATCCAGGAACCGACCTAGTTCCGTGAAATCTTTTACGAAATCGACCTTATCCTGATAGTCCACTCCATAAATGCGGCAGACAAAACGCAGATTATCAATCCCGGTAAGCGAACTTTGGAATCCGCCTACGAAAGCCAAAGGCCAGGACAAGGACATGCCTCTGGTCAGAGTGCCGGACGTAGGTTGCTCAGCGCCGCTTAATATGCGGATCATGGTTGATTTGCCAGCACCGTTACGCCCCAATATTCCAATTTTCTCTCCGCGTTCGACCCGCAGGTTGATGCCTTTGAGTACCGAAATGGGACCGTGCGTTGTGGGATATACCTTAGTGATATTATGAAGTTCGATCATCCCGGAGTCACTCTGTTTGCAATATAGCGAACCTGGATCAGGCCAAGGATGGTGAGCGTGAGATTGACGCCTATCAT
Organism: Sphingobium sp. CR2-8; assembly: GCF_035818615.1. Taxonomy (NCBI): domain Bacteria; kingdom Pseudomonadati; phylum Pseudomonadota; class Alphaproteobacteria; order Sphingomonadales; family Sphingobiaceae; genus Sphingobium; species Sphingobium wonjuense. The sequence goes on from NZ_JAYKZY010000002.1 coordinate 3,405,965, forward strand.
ATAGTTCATATCGTAAATCGCATGGACCCGGGACCCAAAAAAGCCTTCACGAACATATTCGACGCCATGGACCATCGGGAACCAGAGAATGAAGTCTCTGAAATGAGGCGTCAACGAACTCACGGTGAAGGCGGCGCCGGATAGGGGGAACAACAGATAGGTGGCGGGATGCCAGAGCTTCTCGATCACGTCGCTGCGCTCGCTCAACGACCCGATGAACATGCCGAGACTAAGGCCGAACCAGCCCAGCATAGTCCAACCAACAATCACTTTGAGCACGTCCTCCGGCGGTTCGATCCAGCCTAACCACCAGAAAAACAGAGTTAACAGTACAAAAGATGTGGTCGCACCCGCCCCTTCGAGAAGACAGCGCGAAAAATATATGTCAAAAAGCCGGACATTGCGATGGAACATCAGCGACGCATTTGGTTCGACTGCATGGACGCAACGTCCGGGCATGTTCCGCCACAGCAGGACGCTGGAATAGCCAGTAAGCGCAAAGGCGGTAATCGGAAGCGAACTGCCGTGGCCCGCTCCCGTGGCAGTCCATAGCGCAGTAACACCCAGCGTGAACAGCATAGGTTCAACGAATAGCCACAGAAACCCAATATTGTGACGGCCATAGCGTGTCAGGGCCTCGCGCATCAGCAAGGCCCAGATGACACGACGTTGCACTGCCCACGATTGTAGAAAACGGGACACTGCTCCGGGAACCGCAGTAGCCATTAGGGTTGATGCTCTTTGATACCTGCGAATAGCAGCGTGAAAACGCCATAGAGGACGAGTCCAAGGATGAAGGTCGACAGGATACCCTTCAGACGTTTAGGCTCTGCCGCGTTGTCAGGCAAGCTGGGCTGAGCGATGCGTTCAATATAGATTTGCTGCCGCCGTGCCTCGTTCTTGGCAGATTCCAGCGATGCCAAGGCAACGGACAGCTGCTTGATAGCAAATTCATTCTGGAGCGAAAGGCGTTCATAACCAGGGGTCTTACCAGCCAATGACTGCTGACCGCCAGCAATCTTTCCCATTTCCTGACCCATCTGCCGACGAATGCTCGCTACGCGCTGCTGAAGCACCGGCACCTGCGGATTGTCTGCAGCAAACTGACGCAACTCGTCCAACTGCGTCTGGGCCGCAATCATTTCATCCTGCAACTTCGACACAAGCTGAATCTGGACGCTGGCCTGCTTTTCAGGATCGACAACGCCGCCACGGTTCCTGAAATCAGAAAGAGCTTCTGCCGACCGCGCCGCCCGCTCCTTGGCTTCCTCGACTTCACCCTCCGCATAGCGGATAAGGTCGTTACGGCCACGATTGTTCAGCTTATTGACAAGCGCCTCGCCCTGCTGAAGCAGACGTTCGTTGATCCGCTGAGCATCCTGCGGCGTGTATGCGCGAACGCGGAGTGTCGTGACTGACTTGCTGCCATCATAGGTCGCAGTAACCCGAGATTGCATGTACCTATACAGTTCTTCGTTACTTGCTCCGGTAAATGATGAACCAAAACGGTTGAAGAAGCTAATTTCAGGCCGACTGTAAGCGTTCGTGACGAGCTTATCGCGGTTGAGATTCTGCAATGCATCGCGCGAATTCATGTATTCTTCGACAGCATATATTTCATCGCTGGCACCTGAGCGCGATGCGCCGGTTATCAGGGAGTCAATACCGAACGCCTGTTCCTTCTTTTCCGTCCTGACGACGAAATGAGATTGGGACACATAAACGTCTGATGCAATGAAGCCGAAATAAATCGCCGCCAGAATAGTTGGAATTATAACGAAAATCGCGAAAATCGGTTTAATTTGACGAACCTTGCCCATGAGATTCTGGTGCGAGGTTTCTTCGAAATGCTCTTTATTTTGCACCATGCAATCGACTCATTTCTCCGTAAACTCATTCCAGATCCGCACAATGGTGTAATGCCCGATCTGGCATATCCGCCCATGGCGTAATGGGCCGAGATTGTCACGGCTTAAATATACGGGCCTGTTCGAGATGTCATTTGCAAAACACACGACCGGGACGAAGCGAGCGCAACACGCAGCTATGACGTGATTCCAGTTCCACCAGAAACCATCCTCTATTAGGGGACGTTGTGCAAGCGGTTGGCGCCCACATCGGGATTGACCTCAGCCTTGGTTACGACAACCGACTTGCCACCGGTGCCGACACCATCGAACAGATTGTCTCTCACCTGGAACATATTGCCGCCATCAAGCAGCACACCGACACCATTGTTAGGAACCGCGAAAATATTATGATCGATCACGAATCCGAAAAATGACTTGCCACCTCCCTTTACATTGATCGCCGTAGGAGCATAACCAAACTGATTTCCGGTAATGATGCCATAAGTGAAAATGGTTTTCCCATTGCCTTGATCCAGAAGGATGTTTTGACGAGTTGCATTCTCAAAACTGTTGCCCTGGATCAGAAGGATGCTGGTGCCGATCTCGCCGTTGGGCGAAAGGATAAAGCTGTCGACCAAGCCATTGAATTTGTTGTCGATCACACGTAACCCGCCTGATGATTCCTGACGGATGCCGGCCCCACCGGAACCGCCGAAAAAACATCCTGTGACGCTGTTATCGCCACTATCGGCATTGGTCAGGTTGCGAATGAGTAGCGCGGCGTGGGTTCCGGCCTTCCCATTGAACGGACAGTCGCGAATACGAGCATCGGAACAGCGTACAAGATCGACACCGACATAATAACCGTACATGCGTACCCGTTCGACCGCTGAAGAATAGTTGATCTTGCTTGCGCCAGGATCAAGCCGGATATAAGCGCCGCCCGTCCGCTGAACTGAACTGTAGATGGTAAAGTCACGGAATTCAGCGCTTTCCACGCCGGTATGAACAAATATATCGTTGCTTTGATGAACCACTTCGATCGAGCAAACCGATTTTCCGGCACCACGAAATATAACAGGCTTACCGCCGGTTCGCGTCGGTCCCGCCCTTAAGAAGATGCCTGGTGGAATATATACTTCGCCACCCGTCGACGGCAAAGCATCAACTGCCGCCTGAAAAGCAGCGTCATTGAGCGTCTTTGCATCCCCCTTTGCCCCATGAGCTATGACATCCTGCGATGCTCCACCAGAACCGGAGGCTGCCCGACAGGCTGTCGTTGTCAGCAGCAGCAGGCCACCAGTCCCCGCCCCGGCAAGAAACATGCGTCGATCCATAACGTCACCTCGAATTTCCGGGACGACTGACTGAACGTAGTCAATCTGAACCCACCGTTACCGCGATCCGAAATACTCGGCAGCCGACCAGTCGACCGGCAAATCACGCAGGACCTCACAAATCTGGCCTGTATCCTGTTGCCGGTCCAGCCAAAAAGACGAGCAAAAGACCAGAAGCTGCTTTGGTTAGACGCGCTAGATACTTATCGCTAGAGCGCGATGCATCCGCAAAAACAGGAAATGTAATGGCTTGCGACACTGACGCGTCCGGATATCTGAGTCCGACAATCTTCACCATGGCCGTCGATGCGCTGCCGCTGATTTCCCTGGATTTATGTGTCACTAACGCATCCGGTCAATTGATGCTCGGATTGCGCAAAAACCCTCCCGCTCAAGGTTTCTGGTTCACGCCCGGCGGTCGAATCCGTAAGGGAGAAAGCCAGCATGCCGCTTTCCACCGCCTGATGGAAGAAGAACTCGCGTTGGGGCAGGTAACCTTTGATCGAGCCGCGCTGATGGGGGCATGGGACCATTTTTACGAAGATAGTGCGTTCAGCAGCAAGGTCAGTACACATTATGTGAACCTGCCTTATTGGATCTCGCTGACCCAGGAAGAAGAAGCGCAAATTTCCATGACCGGTCAGCATGTCGATTGGCGCTGGTTCGAGGTGCCCGGGCATAAGGATGATATTGTGCACCCCTATGCCCAAGCTTATCTTGATTGGATTGCCTGCCATCGAGCGGTTGGGTAGACAATCAGGCCCGGCCGCGCGTTTTGCCTCCGCAAGAGCCAAGCCGGATCATTATCAAAACCGTAGCCGCACCCCGGCCGTCATGCTTTCGCGATGATTGTCGCTGCCGGTCTGGGCATCGACGGCGGAAAACAGCTCAAGCCCGCCTTCCAGGCGATAGGCCATGCCTGCCGACACGGCGCCTACCATCTTCGCTCGCTGCGCGCCCGTCGCGATCAGCATCGTAGGCGTGCGGGCATAGCCGCCGATGGCGGTTGGCACTCGCCCCTTATACTGGGCGCGCAGGCCAAGGCCGACATAGGGGCGGAACGCCGCATCCGAACTATCGGCGCGGGCGAAGCGGAAACCCGCATCGCCAAAGAGCGCGTCATGTCGGTCCCGCGCGACGGTCAACCCGAATAGGCTGCCTGTTTCGGTCGCGCGATCGCGGATGGTGCGGACATAAGTAACGCCGACCTTGGGCGTCAGCGCCCAGTCGCCGCCGGTGGACATGGCATAGCCGACCGACAAGTCGCCGACCAAGCTGCGCAGATCATAGCGGGCGAAGGCCGTGTCGCCATTGGGCAGCGCCCGCGTCGTGCGAGCTTCCCCACCGTCGAAGAGCGCAGATGCGGAGACCTGCAACCCGTTCGCTGCATAACGCCCATGCACACCCGCGACGAAGCCGTAGGTGCGATTGGACGCGTCCAGCGCACCGATCCGCTGGCGGCTGTCGAGATAGCCCCCTAACGCGCCGATCGACCAGTCGCGATTGCCGATCCCGATCCCGCCGATCAGGCCATAGCCGTGTGTCTGAGTGCCGGATGTCCCTGCCCCCGCGTTACCACTCAATCGGTGCCACTGCCCCATGGCCTGTCCGAAGGTGAAGCCATGGACATCATCGCCATCGGTGGCGGCAAAGCCGGGACCGCGCGCGGTGTCGACCAGCGTCAGCGCCTGGTCCACGCCCAGCTGCGTTGCGGACGCATAGGGTTCGGGCGTCAGGCGGGCAAAGCCGCGCGGATCGGATGCCCCGTTCGCCAGCAACAGCGTCGGCAACGCCGCGAACAGCGGGCTGGTCGCGGGCTGCGCCTGAATGGCCGTGTTGGCATAAGCGATGCTGCGCGACACTTGCGGGCTGAACGCCGCATTGTCCAGGAACTGGCCGAGCAGCTGGATGCGGTCGGCGCGCTGGACGACGAAGCCGAACAGCGATGCCGCCTTGTCGATCGTCGTATAGTTGCCTGTGATCCCGCCGCTTGCAACGATCAGGTCATAGGATGTGCCGGGTCGGATCTGCCCTTCGGCCACGATGCGCAGCGTTGCGCCGGAGGCAATGGTGACATCGCCGTTGACCCGCAACTGGTCGGCGATGGTCGGCGTGATTTCGAACAGCGATGTCGATCCGCTGGCCAGCGCGACATTGCCGTTGACCGTCATCACGCCCGGCGACGCGCCGGGGCTAAGCGTACCCGAAACGGCGATATTGCCGTTGACGGTGCCCGCCGATCCGAAGGTCGCGCCCGACCGCACGGCGATCTGCCCTGCGTTGATGATCGATCCGGCCAGGCCGACCAGGCGGCCGCCCGACAGGTCGATAGTACCGAAGGCGGCGCTGCCCGACACGGTGGCGAAACCACCGCTCATCCCCAGCGCCTCGACATTGGCGACATTGGCGAAGGCGACCGTGGCCGCGCTGCTGCCACCCGACAGCTGGATGACGTCGTTGCCCGCACCGCCATCGACCGACCCAGCGAAGGCCCCGGCGATGGTAAAGCGGTTGTCGCCCGCGCCGAATGTCACCGGAGCGTTCAACGATGCGCCCGCCGCGACCGTCAGGCCCGTATTGGCAGCGACGCGCTGATAGGCATGGGTGCCGGTCAGCGTAAGCGTGCCGCTGCCTTCGGTTCCCAATATCTCGAAATCCGTGAACAGGCCGGTGCCCAGCGTGCGGTCGCCCGCCAGTTCCAATATGGCGGTATCGGTGCCCGAACCGCCGCTGACGGTGCCCGCCAGCGTCGCGCCCGCAGACAGGCGGAAACTGTCGTCGCCGCCGCCCAGATCGATGATCCCGGCGATCGTACCGCCTCTGGCGACGGTCACCGACTGCCCGCCATCGCCAAAGCCGATTCGTTCATTGGTGGCGCCGAGCGTGCCTATGACGGTCAAGGCGCCGCCTGTCAGCGCGACGCTTTCGAAGCCGGTCGCCATGCCCGCCAGCGTGACAGGCGCATTGACGGTAAAGCGCACAATGTCCGCGCCCGCGCCGCCCGCATAGAGCCCGCTCGCCAGCTTGGTGCCCAGCGCCAGCACATCGTCGCCCGCGCCCATCGTCGCCACCGCGATATCGCCATCGACGCTCAGCGTCTCGGCAGCGTCCGTTCCGGTCACGACGCCCGCGGCAAAGCCGTTCAGCGTCAGGTTCAGACCCGTGCCGTTCAGCGCGACCGCCTCGAAATTCTGGTCGAGCGTCAGCGCCAGCGTGCCATTCCCCTTCACCGACAGCCGTTCAAAGCCGGTGCGGCGACCAATGCCGCTGCGGTTGCCCGCCAGCATCACGGTATAGAGGTCGTTGCCCGCGCCGCCATCGATGCCCCCCGCGACGCTGCTGCCCGCTATGTCGACAAACTGGTCGTCGCCTGCGCCCAGCAGGACCTCGCCGCCGATGGCGCCGCTGTTGACGACGCGATCATTGCCCGCGCCCAAGTCGACATGACCCGCGATGGTGCCTGCATTGATCACCGTTTCGGCGGCGTCCCCGCCCGCGATCGTGGTCGCGCCCGCGCTGGACAGCGTCTGGCCCGCCGCGACCGTGACGGTGCCGCCCGACAGGCCGATCGTGTCGAAACGGAAGGTGCCGGAATAGGCGACGCTGCCATTGCCGATCTGGCTGAAGCGTTCGAAATTGACGAACTGGTCGCCATCCACCGCCCCGCCCCGCGTCGCGTCGACGATCAGCCTATCAGTGCCTTCGCCGCCGTCGACCGTGCCGATCAGTAAGGCGTCGGCCGCCTGAAGGAAGATGTCGTCCCCCGCGCCGAGCCGCACATGACCTTCGATCCGACCGTAATTTTCGATGCGATCATTGCCCCGGCCTAGGTCGATGGACCCGATGATCGTGCCGGTATTGACGATCCGGTCATCGGCGGTGCCGATTGTCTGGATCGCGCCTGCCACGGTGGTCAAACCGATCGAGCGGGCCAGCAGGTCATTGGCCGCCAGCAGCGTGTCGCCGCCGCCCCGGATCGTTCCGCTGTTGGTCAGGTCAAGGCCCGTTCCAGACACCAGCAACGCGACCGATTTCGCCCTGCTCGTCTCGATCGTACCGGCATTGGCAATCGTCCCGGTCACGCCATTGGCGGTCTGAATGCTGAGCGCCGTGGTCAGGTCGGTCACGGGTGCCGTGGTATAAACATAGCCCGGAAAGCTATAATACCTGTAGGTTCCTGTGACGCCGTCGCCGCTCGCACGGATGGTGCCGCGATTGTCGACGACATAGGTCGACGCTGCACTGCCGAGCACCTGGAGCGAAACGCCGACGCCCGCATTGCCGGACGCGGTGATCGTGCCGCTGTTGGCAAGGGCGACCGCCGCCGCGCCATTCGTAATAGCCGGATAATAGGCGCTGCCGCTGCTGACGACCAGGGCCGTACCGTTCGCGTTGCTGATTGTGCCGCGATTGTCGATGGCCAGCCTGGCCGGTTCCGCCTGCTGCGCGAAGGCTGCACTGATCAGCGTCCCGCCGTCGATCGTCCCGCTGTTGACCGCGGAAGCGCCGGACAGGTCCTGGCCGCCCAGGCTGACGGCGCTGACGACACCGGAGGATGCGATCGTTCCGCTATTGTCGAATAGCAATGCGCCTGACGAGAGCCATTGCGATACGGCGCTGGTCGCCAGCGTCCTGCTGCCGACTGTTCCGCTGTTCATGAACGACCGGATGTCGCCATTCACCCCGCGCAGGATCGTTCCTCGGTTGTTCAGCGCCGCCAATGGCATGCCGCTTCCCACGCCGGGAGCGAAGATGGGCAGGTAGGTCAGCACCGCGCCATCTATCGTCGCATCATTAACGATGGTGCCGTCTCCCTGAAGATAAAGGTCGTTGGCGATGCGGTTTGCCGCCGTCAGGGTGACGCTGGTGTCGGCGCCCAGCGCCTCGACATAGTCTGCCTCGAAATTGATGCCCGGCCGGTTGCCCAGCGCGATCGTGCCACTGGCCTTGCGCGAATAGCCGAAAACGTCGAAGCCCGCGCCGCCGTCGATCGTCCCGGTCACACCATGGCTGTCGCCGGTCTGAATGAACAGGTCGGACCCCTGGCCGAAGGTCAGGTTGCCGGTCAGAGTGCCGCCATCGGCAATATAAACGCTTGGGCTATAGCTGTAGGGGGCTGTCGTGATGTTGCCGACAATGGCGCCACGATTGACGACCGTGCCCCCGCTGGACAGGTCAATCGCAGTCGCACCGCGGATCGTGCCTGTGGCTTCGTTTGTCAGTCGGCTGCCATAACTCAGCATAACTGCTGTCGCCCTGCGGCTTTCGATCGTGCCGCTGTTGGTCAGGCTGGTTCTAGGATTATAGCCCGACTGGGCCGCAACACCGTCCACCCGTATCGTGCCGCTGTTGGTCAACGTCGTAAAGCCGGTTACCCCGGTGGCGTTCGCCCCCGCACTGTCGGTGATGGTGCCGCCGTTGACGACGGTACGCACATTGCTGATGGCGGTGGCGTTGCCGGTCAGGCTAATCGCGCCTGTATTGGTGACGCTCGTTCCGCCGCTGATGGCCATGGCGGGATAAAAGCGTCCTGCCGCGCTTGTGACGCTGATCGTCCCGTTATTGCTGATGTCGGCCGATCCCCCGGAAATGGCGGCAAGTATCGAAAAAGCATTATTCGGGCTGTTCGCGGTCAGCGTCAGCGTGCCGTCATTGACGATCGTCAGCGCCCGAGCCAGTCCGTTGCTTACACCGGTCAACTGGTCAGTTGTAGGGATCGTCGCGTCAATCAGATTGCGATCGGCGATCGATACGCTTCCGTTCAGCGTCACTGTCCCGTTCCCGGCCAAGCCGATGGTCGCGACAATCGGGGCAGCCGTGGAGAGCGTCAGTTTTGCGTCGTTCCACAATTCATAAGCCAGGGCTTCGAATCCGTTTATCAACGCCAACGCCGCACCAGCGTCACCTTTGACCCGGTATCGCAGTAAATCCCAGCCAGCACCCGCATCCACACCGCCAGCGGCACCTGCCAACGGCCGCGAAGCCGCACTGTCTAGGTCCACGACCAACTGGTCGTCGCCGCCGCCCAACCGGATCGCGCCAGTGACGCTGCCGCCATTGTCGATGAAAATGTCGTTGTTCGAATCCAGGCTGTAGGGCGACGCCAGATTGACTGTGCCTGTGATTTGCCCAGAATTGGCGATGGTGGCACGGCTGCCGCCGCTCAGGATACCGCCCGTTATCCGGCCCATTGCGCCGTTTAGCAACGTGCCGCCGTCGATGGACACGCCAGTGGTGCCGCCGGAAATCGCGCCGCTGTTGGTCAGGCGCCCGCTCCACAGCATGACACCGCTATTGCCGCTGGTGATTGTGCCACTGTTGGTGAAGGAACCACTTGTCAGGGTGAGGCCGGAGGTCGCGCCTGCGATGGTGCCGCTGTTGGTCGAAACATCCGATGCATATATGGATACCCCGTTCGCACCGGTCGAGCGGATCGTACCGCTATTGGTCAGGACGCCATAGCCGATCATGGCTGCCGTGCCGCTGGCGGTAATGGTGCCGCTATTGGTAAGTCTGCGGTCGACCGAGGCGCCAGCGCCGCCATTTGCAGTGATCGTACCGCTGTTCGTGATCGTCTGGGCGCGCACCGCATAAAGGCTGCTCGACGACATCGTAGAAACGATGGAACCTCTATTTTCGAATTGCGGGTTGCCGACGAGCGATGCGATCGTGATGGCCGGACCGTTGGTGGCCAGGGCCGCTTGGTTCACCACTGTCCCTGTGCCGCCGATCTGAATGGCGGTGCCGGATGTGAAACCGGCTTCCAGCGTCACGGTCGCGTTATTTGCTAGATCGAAGCCAAGCCGTTCGAAATTGACCGGCAATGCGACTGTGCGGAAGGTTGCATCGGCATCCACCCCCAATTCTATCGTATCGGTGCCGCCGCCGCCGTCTATTAGGCCGGTAATGGAGCTGATCCGTCCCGACGCGGCATGATAACGTGCACGCAGCGTGTCGTCGCCTGCGCCCAGGGCCAGATTGCCGTTGATCGTGCCGCTGCGCGTGTCGATCATGCTCCCCTGCCCACCAGCGGCAGTCGAGATGACTGATCCGCTGATCGTGCCGCTATTGGTCAGCGATAGACCACCGGTGGTGCGAATTGCGGTCGTCCCTCCGCCGATCACGCTATTTGCGGCATTGCTCACCACCAAATAGCCGGGGGCGCTCACCGTCGGTGCTTGGCCGTTTGAGACAATACGCCCTGTATTGGCGATATAGAGCCCCTGATAGGTGGAGGCGACAGCGCTGCTGCTCCCGCCGTCGATAGTGCCGGCATTGGTGAGATAGGATAGATTGCCGGTGATGCCACCGATCCCGCCGGTCGCGCGGTTGTTGATCGAAAATGTACCGAAATTGCCCTGATCCGCAACAATCGCGGGACCAGCGGTTCCGGTGATCGTCCCGGCATTGTCGATCGTCGCCGATATGAAGCCTCTGTCGTTGTTTGGATCACGGCGGAGCACTATGCCTTGCGCACCGGTGATCGTCCCGCCCGCCATGACGGATATGCTGGCGTTGGCCGAGGGATAGACGGTGACAGTGCTGCCAGGGAAGCAATAGTCCGGCGAAGCCCCTGCATAGGGATCGTTACCACAAATCCTGGTCGTTACCGGGCCTGTGGTAACAAATAATCCGGGCTTGCCCACGCCGCCATCGACGAGACCTCTGATCTCGAAATTGGCGCTGGTCGATCGCGACAGGATCGCCGCCGCTGCATTGCCGGGGCGGACCGTTGCGCCCTGCGCAACGACGATACGGCTATTGGCGGCGTCTACGATCAGCCCGTCGCTATCGGTGTCCGTGCAATTGTTGGTCGCATTGGCGACGGTAGGATCAGGGGTGCATGCAGCAAAAGCGGGGTCCGCCACCAACAGCGCGCTCAGCATGGCACTCGTCTGCAATGCAAGCACACGTACATGCCGTCCACGCGGCACAGTTCCCCTGATAATCATGACACCCCCACATTAATATCGGTTATGCTATGGGCGTCTAAAATAATTGTCTATATACAAATACTGTAAATATTTGTTCTTGATCGATAATTCATGACCTTGGGCTATTCACCCATAAAGCCGCTCGTCCCACCAAACCGGCTCCGGCAATTCGTGGGTTATCCCCGCAGCATCCGGGTGGAGCGGGTTGATCAGGATATTCCGCTCCACCCGTGCCACCATCGACGGCACCAATAATATCGCGCTGCGCCGTTCCTCATACCATGCCTGCCCGAACGCCTTGCACAGCCCCTCATCCTTCCCGTCCCAACCCGGATGGGCAGCGGTCTGGAAGATTTCTTAGCTGGTACCATTGGGAATGGTAATGCGAATATGATGCTGGTTGGGCGGCAATACGCTGCTGGCATGAACCAGCTTTTCCAGCATCGCCGTAGAATAATGTTCCGACGTATAGATGATCGGACTGGCCAGCATGTTCCACCGCCCCGGATACAGCCGCGCGTCCTTGCTGTCATAAATAGGATGGATGCCATCGGGATCGCTTATGCGATAGGCCGTCAATATCCGGTCGGTCCGTCCGCCCGTCACACGCCCCCGCCATAGGCGGCGCGGCCGAGCAGGTTGATCACCAGATCCGCGCCCGGACTGGTCGCCAGCGCGACGTCCAGCGGCGCTTTCCCGTCCAGCATCGGATGCGGGCGGCCCAGAAATTCGCGGGCGCGCTCCGGTTCCCTGTAGATGTCGAGCGCGAAGCTGAACACCTTGGCCAGGCGCGCCAGACGATCGCTCTCCTCACTCGTCAGCCGCTTGGACGCTGACTTGCGCCGCCGTTCCAGCGTCACCTTAGCGATTAAGCGGAATTTGAACCGCGCATCGCCCGGCGCCACGCTGTCGGCCAGATGGTCGAGCGCCGCGACAGGCAGGCCACTTTCTATGGAGGCGGGCAAAGCCAAAAGCGACGCAGGCAGACCGGCTTTTACGCCCAGCAGCGCCTCCACAGATTGAAATTGCGTCGCCACAATCATCCCGCCTCAGTTGAGTTAATATATGCTTCACATGAGGTTTATACAAGTTCTGTTAAGGCTTATATTTCTGCACTCTTTGTTCTTTCATAGGGGGAAAAGGCTTGATGGCAGGATAGGGATGCTGGCGTCTTTTGTATAATATGCCATTTAAATCCGCACCCGCTCCACCTCCGCTACACTGATATCGTCGCGCCGTTGGTCGTAAAGCTGCGTTGTCCGGGTCGAACTGTGATTGGCCATAGCGGCGGCGTTTTCCAGCATTCCGCCATTTTTTAGATAAGTAGTGATCCCGGTCGCGCGAAAACTGTGTTTACCGACCTATGTCTCGATGCCGGCGGTGCGAGCGCGGCGGCGGACCATGGCATGGGCTTCGGCCTGGCACAGCGCCCGGTGGCTCAGCGTCCGACGGCCCCGATCAACGATGCGGAACAACGGTCCCATGCCCTCGTCCAACCCACACTCTCCTATATAGGCGAGCAGATAGCCTTCCAGATTATGGTGACAGGGCATCTCATGCCGCTTGCCGCCTTTTTCATGCAGGCGCAGCCACAGCCGCCGCCCCTGCACGAACACATCCTTCCGCCGCATGGCCAGCGCCGCGCCCACCCGGGCGAAGCTGTAGATCATCAGGCTGATCAGCGCCCGGTCACGCAGCCCCCGCTGGTGTTGACCTGCCCCCCGACAGTCCCTCGATCATAACGAGAGTCCAGCGGTTAAATACGATGGCCCGGACGATGAGTGTGGCGGACATTGTTGTAATCATAGCGCCAGATGGCCAGTTTTCGGCGGGCATCGGCCAGGCTGTCGAACAGTTCTTCGTTGAGAAGCTCATCGCGCAGTGAGCCGTTGAAGGACTCGATGAACCCGTTCTGCTGAGGCTTGCCCGGGTCGATGTAGTGCCATTCGACCTTATTCTTGCCCGCCCATTCCAGGATCGCCCGACTGGTAAATTCGGTGCCATAGCACATTGGGAAGCGCCGTTTCGGAAGCCTCTAGGCCCTGATGAAGACAAGGTCGCGTAGCGGCCGCAGGCTTCATCAGGCAAAGCCATGGCCGACCAGCAGATGTCTAAAGTGAAGTTGTCGAGACAACACTTTGGAGGCCGACCGACCATGACCAAGCTCTGTTCTACACCCGCCGGCGCTGTGCTGGTAGCGATCGATATGTCCAAGAATCGGCAGGAGGTCCTCATCGAGCGACCTGAAGGCGGTCGGCGCCGACGTATGACCGTCATGGCGACCAAGGAAGACTATGACGGCTTTGCCGAACAGCTCGCTGCCATCGGTCGCCCCATCGTCGTCGGGTTCGAGGCGACCGGCAAGTATCACCGGACCCTCGCGCACCGCCTGCTAACCGCAGGGTTTGAGCGGCGCCTTATCTCATCGGTTGCCTTGGCACGAACACGCGAGGCGCTGTATAACGGCTGGGACAAGAACGATTGGAAGGACGCGCAGGTCATTCTGCACATGCTCCGCATCGGCGCGACGCAACGCTATGTCGATCCGCTCGCCGCCGGCATCAATGATCTTCAGGAGCTATCGAAGACCCACGATGTTGTCTCCAAGATCAAGTCCCAGACCTGGCATCGGATCCTGACCCATTACCTGCCGCTCTATTTTCCCGAGATCGCCCGCTTTGCGGGCAACAGCCGGTCGGAGATCAAGCGATTTCCGACCCCGGCCAGCATTACCGCGCTTGATCGGGAAGCCTTCTCCGCGGAGGCATGGCCACTGATCGGGCGTAAGGTCTCCAAAGCCCGGCTGATCAACGATGTATACCAGACCGCTTGTAGTTCTGCGGCGTTGCCGGTGCCCGAGGACTCGGTCGCGATCACCATGTTTCGCATGGTCATCGCGCAAGGTCGCGGCCTCATCCACCAGCGCGACGAAATCGAACGGCTCGCCCATGCCCGGCTCGCAGAGCATGTCGATTCTTGGCAGCGAAAAATTCCAGAAAGCGCATGTGCACATGCGCTGGCGCCTCCGCGACGATAGGCCGCAGAGTAAGCGACTGCAGATTGATCGTTCGAAACATGCGAAACAGACCAAACGGTAGTAAATATATGATAATGTCCTTTATCGCATATCTTGCCGAAAGACGGAGAAATTGCGCTTGTGTCTCACCTTATGAACGGTTGTAAGTCGATCGCGTCCGACGCAGAGCGGATGAATTGCCATTATGGATGTCTCGTCAGGGACAGTGCAGCATCGCTTTGACGCCGTGCGAGGGACAAGTAAGAATGAAGATCGCCGTTTTCGGACTTGGCTATGTCGGCCTGTCCAATGCCGTATTGCTGGCCCAGCATAATGAAGTGGTCGCGGTCGATATCACGGCGGCGCGGGTTGACATGCTCAACGCGCGCCAGTCGCCGATTGTCGATACCGAACTGGAAGACTTCCTCGCCACGTGTCACCTGGACCTTACCGCCACGCTCGACCCGCTTCAGGCCCTCGCCAGCGCCGATTATGTGATCGTCGCAACGCCAACCAATTATGATGTCGGCACCAACAAGTTTGACACCTCCTCGGTCGAAACCGTGATCCAGACCGCCAAGGCGGCCAATCCCCAAGCGACGATCGTAATCAAGTCAACCATCCCGGTCGGCTTCGTGGAGGATGTCCGCCGCCGCCTCGGCACCGATCAGGTCATCTTCAGCCCGGAGTTCCTGCGCGAAGGTCAGGCGTTAAAGGATAACCTCCACCCCTCGCGCATCATCGTGGGCGAACGGTCGGACCGGGCGCGTATCTTTGCCGACCTGCTGTTGCAGGGCGCGGTGAAGAAAGACGTCGAAATCCTGTTTACCGACCCTAGCGAGGCGGAGGCGATCAAGCTGTTCGCAAACACCTATCTTGCGATGCGCGTTGCCTTCTTCAACGAACTGGACAGCTATGCCATCGCCCATGGCATGGATTCGCGGCAGATCATCACCGGCGTCGGCCTCGATCCGCGCATCGGATCGTATTATAATAATCCCAGCTTCGGCTATGGCGGCTATTGCCTACCCAAGGATACCAAACAGCTACTCGCCAACTATTCCGAAGTGCCGCAGAACCTGATCCGCGCGATCGTCGACGCCAACCATACGCGCAAGGATTTCCTGGCCGACCAGATCATCGCCAAGGCTCCGAAAAAGGTCGGCGTCTTCCGTCTGGTGATGAAGGCGGGGTCCGACAATTTCCGTCAGTCCTCGATCCAGGGCATCATGAAACGGATCAAGGCCAAGGGCATCGAAGTGGTGATCTACGAACCGGCGATGCAGGAAGAGGCGTTTTTCGGGTCGCGCGTGGTGCGCGACCTTGGCGCCTTCAAGCAGGAATGCGACATCATCATCGCCAACCGCATGACGCCGGATATCGGGGATGTGGCCGAAAAGGTCTTCACACGGGATCTTTTCGGATCCGATTGACAACGATCCTTGTTGCGACTGCGATGTCTTGCCATCATGATGAAATTACAAAGTAATATGGAACGGAGACTTTGATGATCTGGCTTCCCCGCTTCCTCCGCCGGAAGCGTTCGGCGGCGCAGGTCCGTCAAAGCCATTCCGTCCGTGATTATCGGGCGCTCGTTCGTGCCAAGCTGAAATCCCTGCCGGATGACTCGTCGCTTGCCCTGGCGCAGGCGATCGGTGCGCCGACCATGGCTGATTTCATGTCGATCGGCGACGGCCATGTCGAGGTGCTGTGCCACCATGGCCTGACCGACGGCATGACCGTCTATGATCTGGGCTGTGGGTGTGGCCGGACGGCGCAGGCGCTGATGCGCCATGGGTGGCGGGGCAACTATACCGGCGCCGATGTCGTGCAGGAACTGATTGACGAACTGGCCCGTCAATGTCCGGGCTATGACGTGCTGCTTAACGTCACGCCCACGATCGTCGCACCCGACGCGTCGCTGGACATGGTCTTTCACTGGTCGGTCTTCACCCATCTTTATCCGGGCGAATCCTATCTCTACACCGCCGACGCTTTTCGAGCGCTCAAGCCCGGCGGCAAGATGATCTTCTCCTTCCTGGAAATGGAGGAGCCCGCCCATGACCGGGTATGGAACGCCAATCTCGATCATCTACGGACAGGGCACGCCGCCGAACATCTGGACGCCTTCCTGCACCGCGACTGGATCTGCCGCTTCGCCCGCAACGCCGGTTTTGCAGAACCGCGCTTTACCAACGGGCTGGATGACACCCATCATCCTGCCTTCTGGCAAAGCCTGGCGGTGCTGGAAAAGCCGGCCTGATCTTGATCAACGAATGAAGGGCAACCCGGCCTTTTTCAGCGCCACGTCCAGATAGCGCATGAACGCCGGCGTCCGTCCGGCATCCCGCGCACGCAGCCAGGCCATCGCTACCACGGGCCGCCAGGCTTCGATGTCGCTGGCGCTGACGCCCGACGCTGCCGCATGGCTTTTGCGCAGCCGTCCTGCGGCCCAGTCCCGCCACAGGTTCGTCACCCAGTCGGTCGGCCCGATGCCAAAGCGCATCAGCATTTCCGATCGCACCGCATCGGCCGCCGGATGCCCCACCGCCGCTTTCGACCAGTCGATCACCATCATCCCCTGCGGCGTCATCATGACATTGCCCAGGTGAAAATCGCCATGGGTCAGCACATCGCCTTCCGGCAACGTCTCCAGATAGGCGATGGCCGCCCGTTGCAGCATATCGGGCGCAGGACCATAGGCGATGTCCGTCGCCAGCACTTGCTTGAGCGACCGCAGCGTCCCGCCCCCTGCTCGTCCTTCACCGGCCCTGTGAATGGCGGCATGGATGTCGCCCATACGGTCCAGCGCCCATCCCGCCCGCATCGGATTGCGACGAATCCAGTCCATCAGCGTCGCGCCTTCAAGCCGGGGATAGACGATACCGCGCCGTCCGTCCCATGCCTGCCGCCCGATCGCCGCTGCCGTCGGCACGCCGCATGCCCCGGCATGGATGGACGCATCGGCCTCGCGCGCGATCATCTCATCCGACACGCTGTCGCGGAACAGCTTGAGCGCCCGCCCGTCGCCAATGTCGAACAGTTCCGCGCTTGCACCCTTGGCGATGAACGGATATGGGCCCGTGTTATAATTCATCCAGCCCTGTTATCAGACTCGCTGGCCATGGTCATGCCTTGTCCCGGCTAGGGCAGTGCAAATGGTTGCCCCTGCTGAACGATGGCAAGAGCTACGCCCCGACCGGGCACGCGCTCAAAAGTTGGCTGTTAAGCGGTCACGCCATCGCCACTAGCAAGGCGCTGTTCGAACTGTCCCTCTATACTGGCGAGATCCTAACCGACCTGCTCGGCGAAGACAGCTATTTTGCCGATGCAGGCCGGTTCTGGCAGGCGCAGGAGGACGCAATCGCCACATTGGCAGAGGACTGTCGCAAAGCCGGATGGACCGATGCCCTTATCGTGCATCGGGGCGAGACCTTCCATCATTGGGAGCATGTCCATTGCCCGAAGAAGAAAGGCGGCCGCGTTTATATCGCGGTCGGCCTTGGCGGCGACGTCTAGGTCCATGAGGGCTATATCAGCCAGAAGGAAGCACGGCGTCTGGACCAGGGCGACATGCTGAAAAAGCCGATCCGTCCCGAACTCTGCGCCCCCGTAGCCAGCTATGTCGATTTGCATCGGCATGCCGCCGTGTGGGCGAAAGTGGCGACTGCGCCGATCATCGCCCTGCGATTGATGTTCGCCCATACGGTCAACGGCAGCAGCCTGTGGCGGGTGTATGTGGTATCCCAGCGTGGCGCGACCGACGCGATCAGCGAGAGCGTCGAGACCTGCGCATCGGAATCAGCGTTCGATAGCGAACGGCGAATCGCGCTCGACCTGCTCGGGCTTTATCCCGACACCACGACCGTCACCAGCTATGGCTATGATTGCGACATCAACGTCCTGTTCGTGCGACTGCTGCCAGGCTGGCGTGCTGCGCGCACACCGCATCGCGCTCGAACCCCACGCTCCGCCCGAAACGGAGGAACGGCTGACGATCGAACTGGACCGGATGGCCACCTGGCTTGGGCTGGCGTCGGTCAGCGTCGGCGAGATGGTCCGGACGTGTTGATAGTCCGGCCTATTCCTTGGCCTTTGCTGGCATTGCACTGTCCGGCACCGCTCTCCCGCACTTGGAAGGTTGCGCGCCGGTCCCCATATCGGGGAAGCAATTCCACAGCGACAAACGAGATCACGCATGGCCAATGGCTGGGCGCCCGATGGCGCCGTTCAGGAGCAGATAGACGACAGCATCAAGGATGCTCTCGATGCGGCGCGCAATCGCCTGCCGAGCGGCGAAAGCCTTGAGGAGTGCGAGGTGTGCGGTGAAGAAATCCCCAAGAAGCGTCGCGAGGCGCTGCCGGGCGCGCGCACCTGCGTTGCTTGTCAGAGCGAGCGCGACCGCGCGCATGTAGCCTTCGGCGCGATCAACCGCAGGGGCAGCAAGGATAGTCAATTGCGCTGATGCGTCACGCGGCCGGCTCCCCTGGTCCCGTCGCCGGTCGCGCCGGCAAGTTCCGCTCAAGAAGGCATTTTCGGGAATAGGCCATAGGTCCGTCCAGAGCGGACCAAAGCGCGTATGTCCAAAAATGCCGCTGGCTTGCATGACAGGTTCGCAGTGCGGCATTCGGGATGCCATCATAGACAAGCGATTTTGCGACAGGTCGATCAAAGCTTCAAGGAGATGGAAATGATCGACATGGCAGGCATGAAAATCCCCGCTTTATAACGGTCATTCTCACCGATTGATGGAACTGGGGTGCGCTAACCTGCGCCATGCGCGCCGTCCTGGCCTGTGCGCCCCTGTTCGGGATTGTGGCCGTCCAACAGCCAGGGATGCAACTGCCCAGGCGGCTCTAGGGCGGTCCATCAGTGACGGGACCGGCATTGTCCGTCAGCAGCTTCAGGCTTCGATACTGGATCAAGGTGGCTCGCCCGACTTTTGTTGTTTCAAGGTCTCCGGACTGGATGAGTTCATAGATCCGGGACCGACTGAGGCCAGTGATCCGAACAGCGGTCGATATACGCACGGTGAGCGGCTCGATCTTCTTCTCCCAAGCGCGTTCGATCATGTCTGCCTCCGTGCCGCAGCTTCGCGCGATCGCACAAAGTTGCGATCGCTATCGAGGAACGCGGCCAGCATGGCTGGGACAAGATCCACGACCGGTTCTTCAACGCCATAGGTCGAGGCATAGACAGCAGCATAGGCTTGAAGCCTGGCCTGCAAGTCGGGGGTGATGGTGATGGTCAACTTGACCGGCGTGCGGTCGGGCAGCTTCCCTAGTTTGAGTTCGATCATGTCAGCTTGTCCTGCTCGGATAGGGTGCCAGGATGAGATCGCGGGTCACGAGAACGCGAACGGGTGACCCGGGCCGGATCGTGACGGTCGGCTGGATGTCGAGGTTGCGTTGTGTGATCCGGTCTCCGGCGCGGGCGGTGTTCGACTGTCCGCTCTGCGGATCTGTCCGGCCCAGTCGTCCGGGCGAGCGACAGGAAGGTCACCGGCGGCGACCGGCATCAGTTTCGCTTCATCGTTTCGGCCGAGGATGGCGCTGAATATCCCGACCTCAAGCCGTATGTCCGGCGGCTGATGACGCAGGTCGAGCAGGACCTCGGGACGAAGCTTGACTGGGTCGCGGTCGACCACTTCAACACCGAGCGTCCGCACACCCACATCGTCCTGCGCGGCTTGGATGATCGTGGCGACAATCTCATCATCGCGCGGGAGTATATTTCGCATGGTCTGCGCGAGCGCGCGTCCGAGCTGGTGACGCTCGACCTTGGACCTCGCACCGACCAAGAGATCGAGGCGCGGCTGCGGCATGATGTCGACCAGGAACGGCTCACCACGATCGACCGACGATTGCTGCGCCGAATGGACGGCGAGCGCGAGGTGTCCCCGGCCGACAACGACCCTCTCCAGCAGTCGGTCGCGGCGGGGCGCTTGCGGAAACTCAAGGCTATGGAGCTAGCCGAGGATATTGGCGGCGGTCGCTATCGGCTCGCGCCCGGACTGGAGGACACGCTGCGCCGCATGGGCGAGCGCGGCGACATCATCCGCCTCATGCAGCGCGAGTTGACGGCCCGCAGGCTGGACCGCGCAGGCGTCGCGCAGGTCGTGTCCAATGACTTGCGCGAGACGCTGGTCGGACGGGTGATTAGCCGAGGCTTTTCCGACGAGCATCGCGATCGGCATTACCTGATGGTCGACGGGGTCGATGGCCGGGTCCATTATATCGATATCGGCCGAGGGGATGCCACGCCATCGGTTCCCGAAGGATCGACGGTACAGGTCGCGCCGTCGCGGATCGAGGCGACCCAGGCCGATCGCACTGTCGATGCGGTCGCCCGCGCCAATGGCGGGCGATATTCGATCGACCTGCACTTGGCGCACGATCCGAAAGCCAGCGAGGCGTTCGCGACCAGCCATGTCCGGCGGCTCGAGGCGATGCGGCGCATGGGCAGCGGACCTGAGCATCAGGCGGATGGAAGCTGGACGATCCCCGACGATCATCTCGCTCGCGCCGATGCCTTTGCGAAAGCCCAGCAGCGCGACCGGCCAGTAACGCTCTCCGTCCTTTCGCGGTCACCGATCGACGACCTGGCCGGGAAGGACGCACCGACCTGGCTCGATCGGGAACTCGCCGAGGGCATTCAGGCTGCCATGCGCGATGTCGGTTATGGGCAGGAGGTTCGGACCGCGCTGGCGGCGCGGCGGCAGTGGCTGATCGAGCAGCAGTTGGCGGATGGCGAGCGGTCTGCATTTCGATATCGCGACGGCGCGTTGGACACGCTGCGCCAGCGTGAATTGCAACACGCCGGCGAGCGGATCGGCGACGAGATCGGGAAACGGTTTGAGCCTGCCCGGATCGGCGAGCGGATCGAGGGCAAGATCGCCCGGCGGGTGGATCTCGAAAGCGGGAGTTTCGCTGTCGTCGAGCGATCGCGGGACTTCACGCTGGTACCGTGGCGCGACGTGCTTGAACGCAACATCGGCAAGGCCGCTTCGGGCATCATGCGCACCGACGGAATCAATTGGCAATTCGGTCGCGGGCGAGCGGGACCAACCATCTCCTGAACTGATGCTGCCGGAACGACAACGCGCTCAATGCACTTCTGTGTGCGTGAAGATCGCAACCTACAATGTGAACGGGATCAATGGGCGGCTCGCCGTGCTGCTGCGCTGGCTTGAACTGGCCGAGCCGGATGTGGTCTGCCTCCAGGAATTGAAGGCCCCCGACGCCGCGTTCCCAGAGGTTGCCATCCGCGATCTTGGCTATGACGTAATTTGGCAAGGGCAGCCTCGCTGGAATGGCGTCGCGATCCTCAGCCGGGTCGGCGACATCCACGAAACCCGCCGCGGCCTTCCAGGCGATCCTGACGACGACCAGAGCCGCTAAATTGAGGCGGCGGTCAACGGTGTGCTCGTCGCGGGCCTCTACCTTCCCAATGGTAATCCCCGACCGGGGCCCAAGTTCGACTATAAGTTGCGCTGGTTCGAGCGCTTGCACAACCATCTCGCAGGTCTCTTCGCGCTCGATGCCCCCGTCGTCATCGCCGGAGACTTCAACGTCATGCCGACCGATCTCGACGTCTATGCGCCCGAGCGCTGGCGCAATGATGCGCTGTTCGCGCCCGAGGTCCGGCAGGCTTATGCTCACCTGGTCGCGCAGGGATGGACCGACGACTTGCGCCATCTCCATCCTGGCGAGCAGATCTACACCTTCTGGAAATATTGGCGCCGGTCCTTCGAACGCGACGCGGGGTTGCGCATCGATCACATACTGCTCAACCCTCCGGCTGCCACTCGTTTTGTTGCGGCGGATGTCGACCGCCGCCCGCGCGGCTGGGAAAAGACCAGCGACCATGCGCCGGTACGGGTCGAGCTTGGCGACAAGGCCAAGCGTCGTGGAAAGACCTAGTCGTCTTCTTCTTTCGAGATCTTGGCATACCAGTCTGCATAAGGGCCGGTGCGGGCGAGATGACGGTTGAGGTCGGGCGCGCCGTCGTCCCACCAGACCGGACCGCGTTCGCCCAAGGCGACCTTGGCGCGATCGACTGCGTCATGTGCCGTCTGTTCCGCCACTCGATCACCCGTTCGCTTTGCCGCGCCCACGGCGCGGCGGGCGTCCATGAGCTCGCCGACGAGGCGTTCACGCAGCCCAGGCTCGAGCGCTGGATTGCTGGTCCGCCACAGCCGCCCGCGCACGACGAAGTAACGACCGTCCGGCGTCTTGGGATAGTCCCGCCCGCTCACCGCGTGCGATCCCGGTCGGAAAGGCTCCGAAAGGTGATCGACCAGCGGGGCTGTTCGATAGGGGCGATACTATGCTCCCAGTGATGGCGCACTTCACCGGACAGGTGATAGATCGAGCGGCCCATGAGTTCGGATTTTGCCCGTTCGAAGCCGCGGGCGTTCCGGCGACGCAGCCGCAGTGTCGCTTCCTTTCCCAGCGAGATGCCGACGACATGTTCGAAGACCGGGCGATCCTTATGCCATCCGATCCCTGCGCCCGGGTCGTAGCGGATCAGCAGCGCCTGGACGAGGTCCGCCGGACGGAGGCCCGCGAACCGTGCCGCCCGTTTTCGGACATCGTCTAGCCATTGCGGCAACGGCTCGGTGGGCGCGAATACGCCAGTCTCGAAGTCGTAGCTCCAGCCATAGGAACGGGTAAGCCGCTTGCCGGTCCATTGCTGGAAACGAAATGGGCTGAGGCTGGTCTCGTCGATATGTGCGATCAGCGCCGCTTCCTCGGCGGCCGAGATAAACGCCTCGGCCATCGCCAGGCCAGGAACGGCGGGTATCTCGAAGAGATCGAGCATCGCGTTCATTTCAGTCTTCCCCGGCCACCCTCGGCACTGCCTGCGGCGCGCAACAGGTTCCCGATCGGGCGGCCGACCAGCGTGCAGGTTGCGACCACACGGTCGTAGCTGCGCCGCCCGGCGCGGCAGACGAGTGTCTTGCCCATCACGATCCGTTCGAGGCGGCGCTTGGCTTCGATGCCGCCGGGTTCATGCAGTTCCGGCGCGTAGAAGTCAGCGAGCCGGATTTCGATCCAGCTTGCCGGCCGACCGGCGGGACCGACGCACAGCCCGTCGCCATCCCCGACATAGCGCACCACGCCGGAGAAAGCCGTGCCCTTGGACGGCAACCCCCCTCGCAAGGATCGGCAAGCGCCGGAGATGCCCAGGCGCCAGCGACGCAGGCGGCGATGATCGCGATACGGCCGTTCATGATGCTGGCGATATAGCGAGCATGCCCTCTCATGTCATAGTGCCTCCGTTGCTGCGGACCTGGCGGACGATCCCATTGAACGCGGTGCGAAGGCCCTGGCTTCGGCCAGTTTCGTGATCCGATCCGGCCGCTTCCCAGAACGAGACCAACCAGTCATCAGCCGACCAATGCCGCAGCTTCCAAAGCCCCAATACGACACCGCGCGATTGCGTCTTACCACGGGTCGGCGAGGCTATATAGTCGACGACAAGCCCTATGCACTGATCGAGCGAGCCTATGACTTCAGCCTTATCCCCTGGCGAACCTTAATTGAGCCCGCGATCTGCAAGAATGTCTACGGCATAGGGCGCAGCGAAGACATCAGCTGGACATCGGTCGGACCTGTAGCCGTTCGGCGTCAGCTGACCGTAGCGGTACCTGCGTGCACCAGACAGGCTCTGTCCACCAGCAGCCGCAGGCGCGATCATCAGGGGAGAAAGGATCGTCCCTATGACGACGTTCAAGACCCCAAACCTGTCCGATGGTCTCTCAAAGATGCTTGAGGCGCTGACCGCTGCGCCCGTCGCATCCAAGACATCGATCCTCACCAACGCGCTCACGGCATGGCTGGAGCGCAAAGCAGGTCTTGAGCTCGATCAGCGATTTGGTTCCCGGCTCGACTGGCAGGCGGGGGAGCGCAAGGTCGATGCGCTGACCGAAATGCTGGGTCTGTTCATTCAGCACTAAATGACCCTGATTGCCCACCAGCCTGGTTTCGATCCGCAAACAGCTCAGCTTGAACAGACCGGGTTCCAACGGTTTATGGAGATCGTCGAACACCGGCTGGGCAAGGTGAGCGAGCCTGAGAAATTATATCCTAGCAGCAAGGAGAACGATCAATGAGCCTTGACCCAAAGCCTGACCGGATCACCGTCCGTATCAAGGAGGCCTGCCGCATTACCGGCATCGGCCGATCCAAGCTCTATGAACTTATTGCCCAAGGCGAAATCGGGATAATCAAGGTAGGCGTCATGACCTTAGTGCCGGTGAGCGAGCTGGAGCGGTTCGTCGGGCGGCGGCGCAGTAGGTTGAACGAGGTGTGAGAGGACGGATCATTTAAAGTCCAAATGGTGCCTCTATATCGGCCTCATCGCCCTTATCCTCTCTAGAATGACATCCCTGAACCTTGGCCCTGCCGTGCAACTTGCTCCGGCGGGGTTAATCTTCGTCATTAGCCTTGTAATTTCGGTGCAATTCTCACGCCACATCGGACTCCCGATAACGGCTTTTCGTGCTTTCGAGTAGAAATGCCAAGCAAATGGCGTTGGATGCAGTCGCCTATCCCCATAGCGGCTTTGCAATCCCGTTTTCGCTAGGAAGTGGGCACTTTGTCAGCCTTTCTACCGTGCTCTATGTCCAGGCAAATGATCCGGCTGCAACGCCAGCTCCAGACGAAATTATCAATAACTACCTCAGATTACGAGATTTTCCTGCAGATTGGCCATGCTCTTACGTTGTAGCTGCAAATTGCCCGGCAATTCCTACTCGAAAGCACGAATTGCCACCCGGTCTGAAACGGGTGGCACAAGGGGAGCAGCCCAGAAACATGAAATTCACAGTCGAGCCGGACCCAAGATTCTCGTGCATCATTTCGGCTGAGAAACACTTTTGCGAGACGACAAACAGGCTGTTTGAATCGGCTCTGGACAAAGAGAAGCTACCGCTTCAAAGTGTACGAACGTCGGTGGAAAACTATGGACGAGTGATGCGCGTGGTAAATGGTGTGGGAAGCTGGAAATAGGCTTAGGGAATTGATTTTATTATCAAAATCTTAGGGTGGGACTTCATAAGTCCTCCGTCTCCGCCAATTTTTCCAAGGCCCATGCGATGATCCGATCCCGCTTCGGCACCTTTCGTGGTCTTGTCCGCCTGGCCCTTTCCTATCCGCAATTGATGCTCGGCCGATCCGCCAGCGTCGCGCCTGATCCGGCGCAGGTGCGGCGACTGGTGTTCGTATGCCAGGGCAATATTTGTCGTAGCGCCTTTGCAGATGTGGCGGCGCGGCGCGCGGGGTTGCATGCGGCGTCCTTCGGCCTGTCGACCACCACCGGGCGAGCAGCGCATGAACCCGCAATCGTGGCAGCGCGCGCCCTGGGTTATGATTTGTCCAATCATAAGGCGGTCGATTTGCAGGACTATAGCCCGCAGACAGGCGACCTGTTGCTGGCGATGGAGGTGCGACAGTTGCACCGGCTGGGGGCAGATCCGCGTCTCAGCGGCCTGCCGCGCATGCTGCTGGGGCGCTGGACGCAGCCGATGCTGCCGCATCTGCATGATCCCTACGGCCTGGACGATAGCTATATGACGACATGCCTGGCCCGGATCGACCGCACGGTGCCTCGTCTGGTCAGGGCTTTCCCCGGCGCACGGCTTTCCTGAACATCTGGGCCATGTCCCGCAGCCACGGCTTTGGGTCGGAACGGCTGAACACATAATAACGCGCGCGGGGGTCGAGGAAAGCCAGCAGATAGGTGATGAGGTCGACGATCGGCCGACGCTGGAAGAAGGGATCACCAATGCGGCCGGGTGCGAGGAGGATGCGGGCAAGACGCTTCGTTTCCGGCACCATGTAGCGGGCGCGCAGGTCGTCGCGCGGCGAGGGTGCGGGATCGGTCTGGGCCAGCACCTTGCGGCGATAGGCTTCCCAAGCGAAATCGGCGCCGCAATGACGAGCCAGTGGCAGGCTACCCCAAAAGCGGCCGTTCACCTCCATCAGCCAATAATGATCGCTGGCGGCGTCATAACGATATTCGACCATCGCCTGCCCTTCCCATTCGATCGCGCGGAGCAGCTTTTCCGACAAGGCCATCTGCGCGCCATGCGCATCCGTCGGTTCGGCACGGCAGAGGGTGGAGACGCCGCCTTCGGGCGGCCATTCGTGCAGGCGGCGATGCTGGAAGCGCAGCGTCGCCTGACCATCCTGCATGTAGAGCATCTGGCCTAGCCCGACACCGCGACAATATTGCTGGATAAGCGGCCAGCGACCGATCGGGGCGTAGCGCGCCAGCAGGGCGAGCAATTCATCGGGGGTGCGGATATAGTCGGTCTTGATCCATTCAAGGCCGACCCGTTCCAATATGCCCATGATTTCCGGCGGATTGGCCCATTTGACGACCAGAGGATAGTGCATCTGGCGGGCGCGGGCGGCGAAATCCTGACCTTCCCTAGGCTGCCAGGTCTGCGGCACGCGCAGCCCCGCCGCCGCCGCCGCGTGGAGCGTCTGTAATTTGTCCAGCACCCGCTCCAACGGCTCGGGCCGAGGGACCAGGATATGACAATCGCCGATCATCGGTGGCAGGGTAGCCAGTTGCAACAGGTCGGATTCGGAAATGGCGAACACCGCCTTCGCGCCGGTTCGGACGATGAGATCGGGCAGCCAGTCGGCAATGGGACCAGCCGGGCGCTGCGTCCAGCTGGCGCAATGGTGGGACGCGGTGCCGATGGAAGTAGAATCCCGGGCCACGCCGTGGACGCGCAGGCCATGGCCACCCAGCTCGCGCAAAACAGTCAGGCCGATCGCATTTTCCAGGCCTATCAGGATCGCATCGGGAAATGCCGTCACGCAGGCACCAACCGACGTTCATACCGCCACGTCACCCATGCCTGCTGCGCGATGCGTAGGCCGGTGCGCCACTGGCTGGGCGCGGCGCGGGTCAACGCGCGCGCAGGTCGATCGGCCATATCGGTGGGCAGGTCGTTGAAACCGACGCCCCGCACCGCTGGCAGACGCGCCGCTTCGCGACAGAGCGATTCGAACCGGGCGATGACGGCGTGGTTGGGCCGCTGCCGATCGCGGGACAGCATTTCGAAACTATGGGTGACGACGACGAAGGCGTCATGCCCTTCGCGCACCGCATGGCGCAAACCTGCGTGCATTTCGGCGGCGGACATGGCGCAGATCTGGGCCGGACGGAATCCGCTGGGACGATCGGCAATGCCTGACACCGGCAGTTCGGCGACGCCGTGCCGCCGCACCGCACCGATCTGCGCACGATCGACAGAAATGGCGCATTCGCGGCCGAGATAGGCAGGGTTTACGCTACTGTCCCAGGCGACACCCAGTGCGGCCAGTGCGCGCAACGTATCGTCGTTCGCCCCGAAATTCCCGGCGCGAAAGGCAGTGATGGCGGGGGCGCCTGCATCTTCGAGCAGTTGCTTCGCCTGGCCGAGTAGAACGACCTGGTCGGCCAGCGAAAAGTCGCCGATGTTGCGGCCCCGCCGATCGCCGACCGGGGAGGGATTCGCCCAGGCGAGCCATTCGGTATGGATATGCATCTGCACTTCATGCCCGCGTCCGACGATGGCGCCGACGATCGGTGCCAGGAAATCGGGGCCATGAACCAGCGCGGGGAGCGGATCGAGAAAGAAGACGCCCTTGAGCCCATGGCGATCGAGCAGGTCCATCTGCCAGCCGATGCCGAAAGCCTGGCCCCGCGCCTGCGCCCAGATCGACCGACCGACATTGTCGTCCAGCCCCACCCCCCGCTGATGCAGCGAGGAAGAGAGTTCCGTATCGACAGTGATGAGCAGTGCGGTCATGCGGCGGTCCGGTCAGGCGAGGCGACAACCCTGCCATAGGCCAGCGGAGTTAAGGAGGGGTAATGTTTCTCTCTTATGTCCGTTACGGCGCCTATCGGCAGAAGACCGGTGCATTCGCCCGCGCATGCCGTTCATTCGAGCAGGGAAAATTCGCCATAATTGCCCTGGAAGAACAGCAGCGGGCTGCCGGGACGATCGACCTCCAACGCAACAACGCGGCCGATCGCGATATAATGGTCGCCCGCTTCATGCACGGCGTCGAGCGTGCAGTCGATCCATGCGACGACATCGTCCAATATGGGCGATCCGTTGGCCGAAACGCGGTGCGCGATGCCCGCGAACTTGTCCGGGCCGGAGCCCGCGATCTTGCGACACAACGGGGTCTGGTCGCTGGCGAGGACATTGACGCAAAATTTGCCGACAGCCTGAATACGCGGCCAGCTGCTCGAATTTTTGGCAGGGAGAAAGGCGACGAGCGGCGGGTCGAGCGAGACCGACGTGAAGGAGCCGACCACCATGCCGACCGGCGCGCCTTCCGCTTCCACGGCGGTGATGATGCACACGCCGGTGGGATAATGGCCCAGCACCCGACGGAAGGTCGCGCTGTCGAAACTGATCTCCGCACTCATGTCCTGGCTCCCGCTTCACATCGCCCGCCGTCCAAGGCGGACAGGATGCGCCCTCCCTGTCGCGCCCGACAGGGGCGTGGCAAGTGAAAAGCGTCCGCCCATCGATGCGAAGGGCATATAGATCGAGCAGCGGATATCAGAGCGCCACGCCGCCTGCCGCCAAGACGGCAAGGGTCAGCAATTCCGACGCGTTGGACGACATGGTCGCGATCTGCACCGATTTTTCCATGCCGACGAGCAACGGCCCGATCATCGTCGTGCCGCCCAGTTCGCGCAGCAACTTGGCGGAGATATTGGCCGATTGCAGGCCGGGCATGACCAGGACATTGGCCGGTCCCGACAGGCGGCTGAACGGATAGCTTTTCATGACGGTGGGGTTGAGCGCCGCATCGGGCGTCATTTCGCCTTCATATTCGAAATCGACATCCCGTTCGTCCAGCAGTTTCACCGCGTCGCGCACATTGTCGAGGAACGCCCCGGGCGGGTTGCCGAAGTTGGAGTAGGAGAGAAACGCGACGCGCGGGTCGTGGCCCATGCGGCGGGCGACCGCGACCGTGCCTTCCGCAATGTCCGCCAGTTCGGCGGCGGACGGGCGTTCATGCACCGTGGTGTCGGCCAGGAACACGGTCTTGTCCTTCGCCACCATGACATGGATGCCGAAGGGGGTGCGGCCGGGCACCGGGTCCATCACCCGCTTCACTTCGCGCAGAGTCTGGCCATAGGGCCGGGTCGTGCCGGTGATCATCGCGTCGGCGACGCCCATCTTGACCAGCAAGGTGCCAAAGATGTGACGATCGCGATTGACCATCCGCTCGCAATCGCGGCGCAGATAGCCGCGCCGCTGGAGGCGGGCGTAGAGCAGGTCGACCATGTCGGGCACCAGCGGCGAGTTGACGCTGTTGTGCAGTTCGAAGCTTTCGGGATCACGTACGCCCAGCGCGCGCAGCTTGTCGACCACGTCGCCACGGCCGACCAGCACCGGAACGCCATAGCCCAGTTCGCGGAACTGGATGGCGGCGCGCAGCACCACTTCCTCTTCCGCTTCGGCGAAGACGACGCGCTTGGGGTTGGACTTGGCGATTTCATAGGCGCTGGTCAGGACCGAGGTGGTCGGGTTGAGCCGCGCCTTCAACGACTGACGGTAGGCGGCCATGTCCGGTATCGGCTTTTGCGCGACGCCGGTTTCCATCGCGGCCTGCGCCACGGCGGCAGGGACCACTTCCATCAGGCGCGGGTCGAAGGGCGCGGGGATGATATAGTCCGGGCCGAAACTGTGCGAACGACCATAGGCCTTGGCCACTTCCTCCGGCACCTGCTCGCGCGCCAGTTCCGCGATGGCATGGGCGGCGGCCAGCTTCATCGCTTCGTTGATGCCGGTCGCCCGCACGTCGAGCGCGCCGCGGAAGATGAAGGGGAAGCCGAGGACATTGTTGACCTGATTGGGGAAGTCCGAGCGGCCGGTGGCGACGATTACATCGGGCCGCACGGCATGGGCGTCAGGCGGCAGGACTTCCGGGTCGGGATTGGCCATGGCGAAGATGATCGGATTGGCACCCATCGATTTTACCATATCCTGCGTCATCGCGCCCGCGACCGAGAGGCCCAGGAACACGTCCGCCCCCTTGACCGCTTCGGCCAATGTGCGCGCATCCGTCCTGACCGCATGGGCCGACTTCCACTGGTTCATGCCCTCCGTTCGGCCCTGGTAGATCACGCCCTTGCTGTCGCACATGATGACGCTGTCATGGGGGACGCCCAGCGCCTTGATCAGTTCGGTGCAGGAAATGGACGCCGCGCCCGCGCCGTTCACGACGACCTTCAGATCCTTCATGTCGCGGCCTGTGAGCAACGCCGCATTGATCACGCCCGCCGCCGCGATGATGGCGGTGCCATGCTGGTCGTCATGGAAGACCGGAATGTTCATCCGTTCTTTCAGCGTCTGTTCTATGATGAAACATTCAGGCGCCTTGATATCTTCAAGGTTGATGCCGCCGAAGGTCGGCTCCATCAGTTCGACTGCGTCGATGAAGCGATCGACATCCTCGGTCTTGAGTTCGATATCGATGCTGTCTACGTCGGCGAAGCGTTTGAAGAGGACGGCCTTGCCCTCCATCACCGGCTTGGACGCCAGCGCGCCGAGATTGCCGAGACCCAGGATCGCCGTGCCGTTGGAAATAACCGCGACCAGATTGCCCTTGGCGGTATAATCATAGGCGGTTGCCGGGTCGGCGGCGATGGCGCGCACCGGCACCGCGACGCCCGGCGAATAGGCGAGGCTTAGATCGCGCTGCGTCGCCATCGGCTTGGAAGCGATGATCTCGATCTTGCCGGGGCGTCCGGTCGAGTGGAAAAACAGCGCCTCGCGCTCGGAAAATTCCACATTAGATTTATCGGACATCGCGACACCCATATATTGGAACAAGAAGGCGGCCCTAGCGGTAACATTATCGTGTGGGCAAGTGCGAGAAGCGCAATTTTCCTGCACTTTTGCGAAGCGCTGGTTTCGGTTCGAGGTTCAGGCTATCGCCCTGTTCCATGGCTTCCTCGACCGACACCGCTGCCCCAACCCCCATGATGGCGCAATATCTGACGCTCAAGGCCGAAGCGCAGGACTGCCTGCTCTTCTATCGCATGGGGGATTTTTTCGAACTGTTCTTTGACGACGCGAAAATGGCGGCGGCGACGCTCGACATCGCGCTGACCAGTCGGGGCGAGCATGGCGGCGCGCCGATCCCGATGTGCGGTGTGCCCGTACATAGCGCCGAGGGCTATCTCGCACGGCTCCTCAAGGGCGGCCATCGCGTCGCAATCGCCGAACAGACCGAGACGCCGGCACAGGCCAAGGCGCGTGGGGGCAAGACGCTCGTGGCGCGGGCGATCGTGCGCTATGTCACCGCCGGCACGTTGACCGAGGAAACGCTGCTCGACAGCCGCCGCGACAATATGCTGGTCGCGCTGGCGCAGGTCGGTGGCGAGAGTGCAGGCGAGATCGGCATCGCCGCGGCCGATATCTCCACGGGCCGGTTCGAGACGATGACCTGCCCGATCGGCGACCTGCAAGCCGAACTGGCGCGGCTGCGGCCGAGCGAGACGGTCGTGGCCGAAGGATCTGCGCTGGACCTGGTTGATTGCCATATGTTCGATCGCGCCGCCTTTTCCAGCGCACGGGCGGAGGAACTCACTGAAGCGCGTGTTCGGGGTCGCGACACTGGACGGTTTCGGCCAGTTCGGGCGCGCGGAACTGGCGGCGATGGGTGGACTGATCGCCTATCTCGACCATGCAGGCAAGGGCACCCTGCCCTTCCTGGCCCCGCCACTGCGCAAGGCAAGCGGCGGCCATGTCGCCATCGACGCAGCGACGCGCGAGAGTCTGGAGATCGTGGCGACTACCAGCGGCACGCGCGCGGGCAGTCTGCTGGGCGCGATCGACCGGACGGTCACGGGCGCGGGCGCGCGGTTGCTGGGGCAGGATCTGTCCGCGCCGCTGATGGACCTGGGCGCGATCGAGGCCCGGCTGGGGCTGGTGCAACTCTTTCATGACGATCCGACATTGCGCGACCAATTGCGCGGGGCACTGCGGGCGCTGCCAGATATTGGCCGCGCGGTGGGGCGCGTGGCGGTGGGGCGCGGCAGCCCGCGCGATCTGGGCCAGCTGCGCGACGGGTTGGGCGAAGCGCGATTGCTGCGCGAACGGCTCGGGCGGTTGGCCGATGCGCCGCAGTTACTCGTGCAGTTGCTGCCTGCGCTGGACGGGCACGGCGCGCTGGTCGATGCGCTGGCGCGCGCGCTGGTGCCCGCGCCCCCGACCGAGACGGCGAGCGGTGGCTATATCGCCGATGGCTATGATCCCGCGCTCGATGAACTGCGGCGGTTGAGCAGCGACGGGCGCAGGGCAATCGCCGCTCTGGAGGCCAAATATCGCGAACAGACCGGGATATCGTCGCTCAAGATCCGGCATAATGGCGTGCTGGGCTATCATGTCGAGGTGCCCGCGCGCGCTGCCGACAGCCTGATGGCGCCCGACAGCGGCTTCACCCATCGGCAGACGCTGGCGGGCGTGGTGCGCTTCAATTCGATCGACCTGCATGAAGAAGCGGGGCGGGTCGCGCAGGCAGGCGCACATGCGCTGGTCGCCGAAGCCGCGCATCTGGAAGAACTGACCTCCGCCGTTCTGGATCGCAAGGCGGACATTGCACGCGCGGCCGATGCGCTGGCGCGGCTGGACGTCGCCGCGTCGCTTGCGGAACGGGCGGCCGAAGGCGGCTGGCAGCGGCCGCATTTCGTGGCGGCGGATGGTGCGGGGCCATGTTTGGACATCGTTGGCGGGCGGCATCCGGTGGTGGAGGATGCGCTGCGCAAGGACGGGCAGCCCTTCGTCGCCAATGACTGCCGGTTGTCCGAGAGTGATCGGCTGTGGCTGGTCACCGGCCCGAATATGGGCGGCAAGTCGACCTTCCTGCGCCAGAATGCGCTGATCGTGATCCTGGCGCAGGCGGGAGGCTATGTTCCTGCGCAGGCGGCGACGCTGACGCTGGTCGATCGATTGTTCAGCCGCGTCGGGGCGTCGGACAATCTGGCCAAGGGGCGGTCGACCTTCATGGTAGAGATGGTCGAGACCGCGGCAATCCTGGCGCAGGCGACGGAGCGCAGCTTCGTCATCTTGGACGAGGTCGGGCGCGGCACGTCCACCTATGACGGGTTGGCGCTGGCCTGGGCGGTGGTGGAGGCGGTGCATGAGGTCAACCGGTGCCGCTGCCTGTTCGCGACCCATTATCACGAACTGACCCGATTGGCCGAAACGCTGACGTCGTTGTCGCTTCACCATGTGCGGGCGCGCGAGTGGAAGGGTGATCTGATCCTGCTGCACGAACTGGCGCAGGGACCGGCCGATCGCAGCTATGGCCTGGCGGTGGCGCGGCTGGCGGGATTGCCGCCCGCCGTGCTCAAGCGCGCCAAGGATGTGCTGGCACGGTTGGAGGCGGGCAAGGCGAAGACCGGCGGGATCGCGGCGGGGCTGGACGACCTGCCGCTGTTCGCTGCGGTCGCTGCCCAGGAGGAGGAGAAGCCCGATCCGCTGCTGGCGGCGATCGCGGCGATCGACGCCGACGCCCTGTCCCCGCGAGAGGCGCTCGATCACATATATCGATTGAAACAACTGGCCGCCGACATGCGGCGCGACTAGATAGCGGCCATGGTCATGCAGTTCCCCGCCCTCGGATCGCGTCGCGCGATCATCGACCGGCGCGCGATTTCCGATCGGATCAACGCCCTGGCGCAAGAGCATCCGGGCGATGTGCCAGCTATGCGCGGTGGTATCGTCACGGAATTGAAGGCGGCGCTGGAGCATGGCCGGAGCGAAGTCGCGCGACGATTGGAGGCCAAGCCCACGCGTGGGCGGGAGTCCGTCACCGCCTTCGCCTTCCTGATCGACCAGATTTTGCGGTTGCTCTATGACGCAACCACGCATCATCTCTACCCGGCGGCCGACCGTAGCGCGGGCGAGCGGATCGCGCTGATCGCCGTGGGCGGCTATGGCCGGGGCGAGATGGCGCCGCATAGCGATGTCGACATCGGCTTCATCACCCCGTCCAAGCCCGTCGGCTGGACCGAGCAGGTGATCGAATCCATGCTCTATTCGCTCTGGGATCTGGGGTTGAAGGTCGGCCATAGCAGCCGGTCGATCGATGAGACGATGCGCATGGCCAAGGCCGACCTGACGGTCCGCACCGCCTTGCTGGAGGCCCGCTATGTGTGGGGCGACCGGACGTTGTACGAGGAAACGTCGGTCCGCTTCGATGCCGAGGTGATGCAGGGCAATGCCCGCGCCTTCGTCACCGAAAAGCTGGTGGAACGCGACGAGCGGCACAAGCGCATGGGTGACAGCCGCTACGTGGTCGAACCCAATGTGAAGGAAGGCAAGGGCGGCCTTCGCGACCTGCATACGCTGTTCTGGATCGGCAAATATGTGAACCGGGTGCGGTCGGTCGCCGAGCTGGTCGATGTCGGGCTGTTGACCCAGGTCGAACTGCGCCAGTTCCAGAAGGCCGAGGATTTCCTGTGGGCGGTGCGGTGTCACCTGCACACCATCACCGGGCGCGCCGAGGACCGGCTGACCTTCGACCTGCAGCTGGAAACCGCGACGCGCATGCGCTTTACCGGGCGGGCCGGCCAGTCCGGCGTCGAGCGGTTCATGCGCTATTATTTCCTCAACGCGAAGATCGTGGGCGACCTGACCGCTGTGTTCCTGGCGCATCTCGACGACCAGATGGCGGAAAAGGGTCGGCGCTATATCCCGTCCATCTTCCGTCGGCCCAAGAAGCTGGACGGCTTCGTGCTGGAACGCGGGCGGCTGAGCCTGCCGAGCGACGATTTTTTCCAGGCGGACCCGGTGCGGCTGCTGGAAATCTTCGCCGTTGCGGACAAACATGGGTTGCAGATCCACCCCAGCGCGATCCGCGCGGCCAGCCGCGACGCGGGGCTCATCAATGCGAAGGTGCGTAAAGACCCGCGCGCCAATGCCGCCTTCATAGAGGTGCTGACGTCGCCGCGCGATCCGGAAACGGTATTGCGCAGGATGAACGAATCATCGGTGTTCGGCCGTTTCGTGCCCGATTTCCGCCGCGTCGTCGCGCAGATGCAGTTCGACATGTATCATCATTATACGGTGGACGAACATACCATCCGCGCCGTCGGCCTGCTGTCCCGCATCGAAAAGGGCGAACTGGCGCAGGACCACCCGCTGGCGAGCGACCTGATGGGCAAGCTGCTGTCGCGTCGGGCGCTGTATGTCGCGGTGCTGCTGCACGACATCGCCAAGGGGCGCGGCGGCGACCACAGCCTGCTGGGCGCGGAGGTAGCCGAGCATCTGTGCCCGCGGCTGGGCCTGACCCCGGCGGAGACGGAAACGGTCGCCTGGCTGGTGCGCTATCACCTGCTGATGTCCGCCACCGCCTTCAAGCGCGATCTGGCCGATTACAAGACGATCCTCGATTTCGTCGACGTGGTGCAAAGCCCCGAACGACTGCGGCTGCTGTTGTGCCTGACGGTGGTGGACATTCGCGCCGTGGGGCCGGGCGTGTGGAACAGCTGGAAACGCCAACTGCTGGGCGATCTGTACGAGAGCGCCGAAGAAGTGCTGCGGCTGGGCCACAAGCAGAAGGGCCGGGGCGAGCGGGTGATCGTCAAACAGGAAACGTTGCAACAGGCGCTGGGCATCGATGACGTCGCCTTCGCCGCGTTCAGCAAGCGCCTGCCCGAATCCTACTGGATTGCCGAGCCCGACGATATCCTGTTCCACAATGCGCAGCATATCCTGGCGGCAGGCGAATCGCCGCTGTCGATCGCGGCGCAATATTATCCGCAGCGTGGCGCGACGCTGGTGACGGTCTATGCCGCCGACCATCCGGGGCTGTTCTATCGGATCGCGGGGGCCATCCATCTGGCCGGTGGCAACATCATCGACGCGCGCATCCACACCACCCGCGACGGCGTGGCGATCGATAACTTCCTGGTGCAGGATCCGTTTGGCGGCGCGTTCCACAGTCCCGACCAGCTGAAACGCATTCGGGGCGCGATCGAGGATTCGCTGTCCAACCGGCATCGCATGATCACCAAGCTTTCGGCGCGCCCGTTGACCCGTACCCGCGCCGAAGCATTCCGTATCGAACCCAATGTGCTGATCGACAACAAGGCGTCGAATCGCTTCACGGTGGTGGAGGTGAATGCGCGCGATCGGCCGGCCCTGTTGTTCAGCCTCGCCAATGCGCTGTTCCAGTCGAAGGTGACGGTGCATAGCGCCCATGTCGCCACCTATGGCGAACGCGCGGTCGATACGTTCTACGTCACCGACCTTCTGGGTGGGAAGATCGAGAGCAAGGCGCGACTCCAGACGCTGGAACGGCGTTTGCTGGAAGCGGCGGGCGGCGAAGTGGGCGAAGCGCTGGAGCGAGCCTGACGCGGCGCGTCAAATGGCTTCAGAACAGTTTGACCGCCATCCAGACGGCAGTGATCGCGATGCCCCAGGCGCAGATGGCCGACGCGGCGATGACGCCCACGCGCCTGCGGACGGACAATATCTCCCGTTCGCCATCATGAAGCGGTTCGGGCGTATCCCTGATGACGAGGCCGAAATGCCCGTCTACCAGCGTATCGGTTTCACGCGCGATATCGATATCGTGGCCGGTCAATCCGCGATCGAATTCCAGGCCCGTCCCGCCGCCCCCTGACCAGACGACCTGTGCGGCGCAAGCGCCGATGCCGGGCAAGCCAATAGTCACGCGATCGTCCACGGCCAGGCCAAGGTCGCCCGACACGCGGCAGCCGCCACAGGACAGGTCTTCGATGATGATATCGATGGGAATCTGTTCATTGCCGCGCATCGTCGACGGACGCGCCATCCCTGCACGATCATTCGCGCGCCGCTCGGTCAGCAGTTTGGCATGAAGGACGCTGGACATCGATGGGTTCCAATCTGACGTCCGTTATAAGGCCGATCTCTTAAAGGGCGATTAACCGTCCTTCTACGGCCTGATCTCCATCAGGTCGCCCGGCGCCAGCAGCGGCAGGAGCCGCAGCATATCGGCACGATCCACCGCCACGCATCCGGCCGTGGGTTGCCCTTCGGACAGGTGGAAGAAGATCGCGCTGCCCTGCCCCGGTATCGGCGGGGCGTCGTTGTGGCCAAGTATGACGATGACGTCATAGGCGTCGTCGCTGCGGATCAGGGCCTCGGCGGAGAAGGCGCGGGGCAGCCGGACCGGTCGGTTATAGGCGGGGTCGGCCGGGTCGTCGGACCAGCCGTCGTTCGCCCGCACCCAGCGCCAGGGCAATCGGATGCCCGTCGCTTCGAGCTTGCCGGGTCGCAGCAGCGCGGCGCGGACGGGCCAAAGCCCCAATGGCGTGCAGCCGTCCCCCTCGCGCTTCGTGTCGGCCGGGCAAGGACCACCCCTGCCGATCGTACAATCCATCGTCAGATCGCCGCAGGTCAGACGGCCCGCACGGCAATCGACGCGAACGACCGTCACAGCTGGTGGCCGGTCCGGTCCCGCTTGGTCGCGAGATAGCGTTCATTATGCGGGTTGGTCGGCAGGATGATCGGCAGCCGTTCGGTGACGGCGATGCCCGCCGCTTGCAGTCCCGCCACCTTGTTGGGATTGTTGGTGAGCAGGCGCACCGCACCCACGCCGAGCAGGTCGAGCATGCGCGCGGCGACCGAAAAGTCGCGCGCGTCGATGGCGAAGCCCAACCGGACATTGGCGTCCACCGTATCGAACCCCTGATCCTGCATCGCATAGGCGCGCAATTTGTTGACAAGGCCGATGCCCCGCCCCTCCTGACGCAGATAGAGGAGGATGCCCCAGGGCGCGTCAGCGATTTTGTGCAACGCTTCGTGCAGTTGCGGGCCGCAATCGCATTTTAGGCTGCCCAGCACGTCACCGGTCAGGCATTCGCTGTGCAGGCGGATCACCGGGGGCGAAGCGTCCCGCTGGCCGACGACCAACGCGATATGTTCGCGCGGCTCGTCGGGACTGCGGAAGGCAATGATCTCCGCCGTTTCGCTGGCCGACACGGGCAAGCGCGCGCGTGTGGCGATCGCTAGGTGGATGGCGTCGTCATAGGCGTCCACATCGGCGGCTTTGAGCGTCGCTTCGACCGGGCCGTCGCCTTCCAGCAGAAAATAGGCAGGCAGGATGCCCGCCAGACGGGCGAGACGCAGTGCAGCCTTGGCGGCCTGCGGCGCAGGCAGCATGCGGGCGCGGAACGGCCCCTTGAGCGGCGAAGCCAGATCGAGCACGGGGTCGGAGATGGCGGTTGCGACATCCGCATCGATCCACGGGGCACGCTCGATCAGCACCGGCAGGTCGGGATCGGCCGCCGCCAGCTGGTTGGCGAGCTTCAGGGTTTCGGCGCGAGCGGCGGAAATAAGGATGTCGGCCCGGCCTTCGGAATCGAAATCGGCCAGCGTCACGGCGTCCGCGCCCTCGATCGCCATCAGTCGGATCGCGCCGTCAGAACCGATCAGGCGGATCGCCCAGCCGCGACGCAACGCGTCCATGGCGCGCGCGGCATCACGTCCGTTGACGCCGCCCGCCATCAGAACGCAAATTCCGTGATGATCGGTATATGGTCGGACGGCTTGATCCAGCTGCGCGCGGGTTCGACCACGCGATGGCTCGTCGCCTTTTCCGCCACGTCCTTCGTCATCCACATATGGTCGAGGCGGCGCCCACGATCCGATTCCGTCCAGTCCTTCGCCCGATAACTCCACCAGGTGTAGAGGCGGGCGGGCGCGGGATGGAAATGGCGGCCGATGTCGACCCAGTCGTTCGACGCCTGGAGCCGGGCGAGGATTTCGCATTCCACTGGCGTGTGGCTGACGACGTTCAGCAACTGCTTGTGGCTCCAGACGTCGCATTCCAGCGGGGCGATGTTGAAGTCGCCGGTAAGGATGGCAGGCTGCTTGTCGAGCGCCGACGACCACTGGATCATCCGTTCGAGGAAATCCATCTTTTGGCCGAATTTCGGGTTGAGTTCGCGGTCGGGAATGTCGCCCCCGGCGGGCACATAGACATTTTCGATCCGCACGCCATTGTCGAGCCTGACGCCGACATGGCGCGCTTCGCCATTGGCCTGCCAGTCGAACCGGTCATCCTCATGCACCGGCACCTTGCTCATGATGGCGACGCCATGATGCATGCGCTGCCCGTTCAGCACTTGATGGACATAGCCCAAGCGGCGGAACATCTCGATCGGGAAAGTCTCGTTCACCACCTTGGTTTCCTGCAGGCACAGGATGTCGGGCGATTCGAGCCGCAGCAGCTGCTCGACGATGTCGATGCGCGCGCGGACGGAGTTGATGTTCCAAGAGCAGATGGAGAGGGTGTCGGCCATGGATTGCACCTAGGAGTCCGCAAGCCGACACGCAAGCGGATGAGAGAGTGCCGCACAAAGTAAGACCCCCGCTCCGGGGGCGTGGAACGGGGGTCTCGATCGCGCCCTTGAAGCGCTTCGCGGCGGGAGGGGGGACCGGGTAACAGGGGGGAAATCCCGGTTTGTCTCTCGCCTTGAGCCTTGATTAGCGGCCGCCATATGAGCGGCAGATGAACGAATAGCCAAGTTTTTCCATCCGTCCTGCCAGGCGCTCGGTTCAGCCCCCGGCTGCGCGCCCCTTTGGCCGCGGGTCGGTCCAGCGGAAGGCGGAATTGGCCACGGCCGCGCCATAGACCTGGTTGGTCAGGCGCACGGCGGTGCGGTTATTCTGCGAATCGAGCGCGACCCAGCCGTAAAGCTGCAACCCGGCGGGACCGGAAGGATCGCGTTTGAAGATCATGGTGAAAGTGCCATATTCGGGCCGCTTGGGATCCCGCGCCTCGACGCTCAGGACCGATGGATCGCCGGTCGGCACCACCCTGCCCATTTTCGACAGATCCTTGTTCGGATCGATCAGCGCGCCCAGCGGCGAATTGCCGATCGGCCAGCGCTGCACTTGGCGCACTTCATAATCGATCATGGTTAGCGCCTTGCCATCACCCACGATCAGCAGCGGCACGCCCTTTTGATATTGGAAGCGCACTTTCCCCGGCTGCTTCAGGGTAAGCTTGCCGGTCAGGGTCTGGCCGCTGCGATCGGTCTGGCTGAAATCGGCGGTTAGGGTGGTGACGCCGCGGATATAAGCATTGACCTGGGCCAGGTCGGACGAGGCCTGCTGCGCGCGCGCAGGCGCCGTCGGCAGAAACGCCGACAGGGCGACCGGTGCGGCGGCAAGAGCCAGGATCAGGGGCGCAAGGCTGCGCTGCATGGCGTTCAACTCCGGTTGTTTGGGCGGATGAGGTAGAGGGTCGGGATTGAACCCGTTGTGAACCTACCTGTTCCCAAATAGCAAGATTCGGGGCCGGGGCGCGGTGGGGCAGATTCTTCGGACATTGCCTTTGAGCAGGCGGCATCCTCCCTATCCATGGACAAAAAAAGGGGCCGATCGAAACGACCGGCCCTTGAAAGTTTTAGGAGAGGATGCCTGAAAGGCCCGCTCCTTTTGCCGATGGTGCAGTCATCCCGCAAATGC
Source organism: Sphingobium sp. CR2-8 (assembly GCF_035818615.1). NCBI lineage: Bacteria > Pseudomonadati > Pseudomonadota > Alphaproteobacteria > Sphingomonadales > Sphingobiaceae > Sphingobium > Sphingobium wonjuense. The sequence continues at coordinate 3,446,605 of NZ_JAYKZY010000002.1, forward strand.
GAAAGGCGGCACGATGATTGCGCGATATGCAATCATAGGCCGGTCAGCCCGGATTAGAGCGGATTGCCATTCTCGTCGCGCAGCACTTCGCGGCGGCCCACATGGTTGGGCGCACCGACCAGCCCTTCTTCTTCCATCCGTTCGATGAGGCGGGCCGCGCTGTTATAGCCAACCCGCAGCTGGCGTTGCAGCCAACTGGTCGACGCCTTCTGGTTCTCGAAGACCAGCTGGCACGCCTTGCGGAACAGCTGGGCGTCGGGGCTGTCGTCGCCCAGGTCCACGCCGTCCAGCGCGAAGCTGCCCTCTTCGGGTTCCTCGGTCACGGCCTGGATATAGTCGGGCTGGCCCTGCGCGCGCCAGTGATCGGCGACGACGCGGACTTCATCGTCCGACACGAAGGGACCATGGACGCGGGTCAGCCCCTTGCCGCCATGCATGTAGAGCATGTCGCCCTTGCCCAGCAGCTGTTCGGCGCCCTGCTCGCCCAGGATGGTGCGGCTGTCGATCTTCGACGTCACGAAGAAGCTGATGCGGGTCGGCAGGTTCGCCTTGATGACGCCGGTGATGACGTCGACCGACGGACGCTGGGTCGCGAGGATCAGGTGGATGCCCGCGGCGCGGGCCTTTTGCGCCAGCCGCTGGATCAGGAATTCGACTTCCTTGCCCGCCGTCATCATGAGGTCGGCCAATTCGTCCACCACCACGACGATCTGCGGCAACGGCTGGAAATCGAGCTGCTCTTCCTCATAGATGGGCTTGCCGGTTTCGGGGTCGTAGCCGGTCTGGACGCGGCGGCCCAGCGGCTTGCCCTTCGCCTTCGCCGCGCGGACCTTCTCATTATAATTGGCCAGATTGCGCACGGAGATGGACGCCATCATGCGATAGCGGTCCTCCATCTGCTCCACCGCCCATTTCAGCGCCCGGATCGCCTTGGCCGGTTCGGTGACGACCGGCGAGAGCAGATGGGGAATGTCGTCATAGGTCGACAGTTCCAGCATCTTGGGGTCGATCATGATCAGGCGCAGCTGGTCCGGCGTCATGCGGTAGAGCAGCGACAGGATCATGGCGTTGAGACCCACCGACTTGCCCGACCCGGTGGTGCCCGCGATCAGCAGATGGGGCATGGGAGCGAGGTCGGCGATGATCGGTTCGCCCGAAATATTCTTGCCCAGGATGATCGGCAGGGTCGCGTCCTGCATGAACTGTTCGCTGGTGATGAGTTCGCGGAAGGACACGCCTTCGCGGTTCGCATTGGGCAATTCGATGCCTATCACCGTGCGGCCCGGGATCGTCGCGACGCGGGCCGAGAGCGCCGACATGTTGCGCGCAATGTCGTCCGCCAGCGCAATTACGCGGCTGGCCTTGATGCCCGGTGCCGGTTCCAGTTCGTACATGGTGACGACAGGGCCGGGGCGGACTTCGGTGATGTTGCCCTTCACATGGAAGTCGTCCAGCACCGATTCGAGCAGGCGCGCATTGCGTTCCAGCGCGGCCTTGTCGATCTTGCCGCCCTGGTTGGCGGGCACGGGATTGAGCAGGTCGGGCGACGGGAGCGAGCTGTGGCCGAACAGATCGTCCTGGCTGACCGGCGCCATGGCGCGCTGCACCGGGGCGGGCTTGGGCGACTGGATGGTGATGGGCGGCTTCGGCTCGTTCGTCACCTGCTTGCGCGGGGCGATGACGCGTTCGGCCGGTTCGTCGTCCTCGTCATCCTGCGCATCGGCGACGGAACCGCCCCCTGCAAAGCCCAGGGTCGGGCGCGGCAGGTTGAGTTTGGGTAGCGATGGGCGACGCAGCGCGATGATCGGCTTTTCCAGCGCAAGGCTGCGATAGCAGGCGAACAGACCCGCGATCAGCGTGAAGACGACCAGTACGCCCTTGATCCACGGTGCCGCGGCAGGAGCCTGCGCTGTCAGGCTGGCGATCCCCTTGGCCACGACCAGGCCGATGACGCCGCCCCAGCCCGCAGGCAGGCCGACCAGCGGTGCGTCCTGGAACAGGGCCAGTGCGATGCCGATCAGGACGATGCCGAACAGGCATTTGCCGAACTGCGCCTTCCAATCGCTCATATCCTGATCGCCCCACAGGCGCCGGGCGGTGACGGCCATCAGCGGCAGGATGAGCGCGACCGGTACGCCCAGCAACCATAGCAGGAAGTCGGCGGCCCAGGCGCCGGGCGCCTGCATGATATTGGCGACATGATCGCCCGCGACCGTGTTCATCGACGGGTCGCTGGGGGCATAGCTCAGCAGCGCCAGCGCCAGGAACAGCATCGCCAGCATGAGCGTGATCGCGCCGATCAGCGCGCCGCTGCGCAGCAGGCTGCGCTTGAGCATTTCGCGCCATTCCGGCGTGCGTTTGACGGTGCGGCCGACGGCCATATCCCTACTTGTCCCCCAAATGTTCCGTTTCGGCACAATGCCTCCGGCAGGGAGTCCGCGTCAAGGGTGCCCGATTACGGCTCGTCGCGCGATCAGGAGGCGGCAAGCGCCGTAAGTGCTGCGCCGTCCAGCCGCTGGACGGTCCATTCATCCATCGGCTGCGCGCCGATCGCCCGATAGATGGCAATGGCTGGTTCGTTCCAGTCGAGCACCGACCATTCCAGCCGGGCGCAATCCCGCGCGATCGCCAGTTGCGCGAGCCGGGCGAGCAGCGCCTTGCCCGCGCCAAGACCCCGTGCGTCCGGCAGGACGAACAGATCCTCCAGGTACAGGCCCGGCCGCCCTTCGAAGGTCGAGAAATTATGGAAGAACAGCGCGAAGCCGATGGGCTTTTCGGTATGTTCAGCGATCAATACCTCCGCCATCGGCCGTGGCCCGAACAGATAGCGGGCGAGCGCGTCGCGGTCTGCCTTTACGGCATGGGCCAGCCGTTCATAGACGGCGAGCGCTAGGATGAAGTCGTGAATCGCACCGATATCGTCGGCGCGCGCGTCCCTGATGATGATCTCGCTCATGCCGTTCCCGCTTCCACATGGGCCATTTTCAGCCCCTTGCTGCGCGCGGCGATAAGGCAGGCTGCAACGATGAGCAAGGCACCGGCCACGGTAGTGATCGTCACCCGCTCGCCAAAAGCCAGCCACCCGACGATCGATGCCCAGATGAAGGCGCTATATTCGACCGGGATCAGCCGCTGCGCCTGCGCCCGCGCATAGGCCCAGGCCAAGGCAGCCAGCGAGGTGAAGGCCAACGTCGCCGCCAGCAGGACGAGCGGCATGGCTTTGACCGACGGCAGGATGGCGAGCCATGGCGCGCCCAGCGAAAAGACGCAGAGCATGACGACATGCTGGAAGAAGGCGACCTCGATCGGCGAGGCGACCTGCGCCTGCTGCCGCTGGATGATGAGGTTCCAGGCGAACAGGACCGCAGAACCCAGCACGGCCAGCACGCCGAACAGCGCATCGGCGTCATAGCTGCCCTGAAGCTTGCCCGAAAGAATGATGGCAACCCCCACCAGCCCGAGCAGGGACGCACCAACTGCGCGACGCCCGACTTGTTCCTTGAGCAGCAACGCCGCCAGATACAGCGCGATGAGCGGGGCGATGAAGGACAGCGCGATAGCTTCGGCCAGCGGCAGGCGCAGGAGCGACCAGAAGAACAGCAGCGCCATGGCCGCCACCACCGTGCCGCGCAGCAGGTGAATTCGCAGCACGGCACGCGACGGCCAGCGCTGCCCGGTGACGAGCATCAGCGTCAGACCGAGCAGGCTGCCAGCCACCGCCCGCCACAGCAGCGCATTATAAAGGCCGATGGAAAGGCTGAGGCCCTTCATCGCCGCGTCCATCACGGAAAAGAGCGCGACGCCGATGCAGCAGATGAGGAAGGGCAAGGCGCCATCGCCCTTATGGCCTGCCATTGGGGCGACCCCGTCGCTTATTCCGCCGCCTCCGCATTGCCCGCGTCGGTCATGTCGGATTCGATACTGGCCGCCTCGATCTCCGCCGCCTTGGCTTCGACCAGCCGGACGATATGGTCGATCATGCCCTGATCCTGCACGACATGGTCGGTGACGCCCGACAGATAGACCATATGCTTGCCATTGCCGCCGCCGGTCAGGCCGATATCGGTCTCGCGCGCTTCGCCGGGGCCGTTGACGACGCAGCCCAGCACCGAAAGCGACAAGGGCGTCTGGATATGCTGGAGCCGTTCCTCCAACGCCTGCACGGTACGAATGACGTCGAAACCCTGACGCGCGCAGGAAGGGCAGGAAATCACCTTGACCCCGCGGGTGCGGATACCGAGCGACTTGAGGATTTCATAGCCGACGCGGACTTCCTCTTCCGGCTCGGCCGACAGGGACACACGGATCGTGTCGCCGATCCCGGCCCACAGCAGGTTGCCGATGCCGATCGCGCTCTTCACCGTGCCACCGATCAGGCCGCCCGCCTCGGTGATGCCAAGGTGCAGCGGGCAGTCGACCGCGTCGGCCAACTGCATATAGGCGGCGACTGCCAGGAACACGTCGCTCGCCTTCACCGCGACCTTATATTCGTGGAAATCCTGATCCTGGAGCAGCCGGATATGGTCGAGCGCGCTTTCGACCAGTGCTTCGGGGCAAGGTTCGCCATATTTTTCGAGCAGATCCTTTTCCAGGCTGCCCGCATTGACGCCGATCCGGATCGAGCAGCCATTCGCCTTGGCCGCGTCGACCACTTCCTTCACCCGCTTTTCCGACCCGATATTGCCGGGGTTGATACGCAGGCAGGCCGCGCCTGCATCGGCGGCTTCCAACGCGCGCTTATAATGGAAATGGATGTCGGCGACGATCGGCACCCGGACGGCGCGCACGATCTGTTTCAGCGCTGCGGTGGACTCTTCATCGGGGCAGGACACGCGAATGATGTCCACGCCCGCTTCCTCGCACCGGCGGATCTGGTCGATCGTGCCCTTGATGTCGTGCGTCAACGTGTTGGTCATGGTCTGGACCGTGACGGGCGCGTCGCCGCCCACGGGGACGTTGCCGACCATGATCTGGCGCGACGGCCGCCGCGCTATGTCACGCCAGGGGCGCAGGCCGGGATTATAATCGGACATGAAAAGAGGCTCCGTAAGCTACGGAGCCTCTATAGGGATGTTTGGCGTCAGTTAGAAGCGTAGGGTTAGCGACGCTGCGACTTGATCGGCATTGCCGCTGGTCTGGGCCAGCGTCGTCGCCGTCACCGTCGCGGGTGCGGGGAAATAGCTGTCCGGGCGGATGATGTTCGCCTTTTCCACGAAGGTGTGGGCGTAGCTGAGGTTGAGCGCGAAGGCCTCCGACATATTCCAGGTCGCGCCGCCGGTCAGCCAGACGCGGTCGCCATCGGGGACGCGCGTGGTCAGATGCTGCGGATTGGTGGGCGAACGGTCGAACATCGTACCCGCACGCACGGTGAAGGCCGGGCTGACATCATATTCGCCGCCGACACTGACCGAATAGCTGTCCTTATAATCCAGTTCCTTGTTGGTCGTACCGGTGGCGGAGGTGACGGCGATGCCCTTGAACTTCGACCAGTTATACCATTTGCCGGTGATCATCGCGCGCAGCTGCGGCGTCAGCTTGTGCATCATGCTGAGCGTGACGATGTCGGGCAAATCGAGCGGCGCGGTGGCGGCGAACGACCCGTTGCCCGCCGCGATCGGGCCGACCAGGCCGGACACGATCTGGGTGCCGGCCAGCTTGTGGTTGATGCCCGAACGATAATGAGCACCGAAATTGGTGTCGCCGGTCGTGTAAAAGATGCCGGCGTTCCAGCCGACCGACCAGTCGTCGCCCTTGAGGCTCCCGAAACCGTCGGTCGGGGCGAGTGGCGAGAGCTGGGGCAGCGCATTGGTCAGCGTCGCCTTCACATATTGTACGTCGACACCGCCGCCGATCGACAGATTGTCGGTCAGCTTATAGGCGGCCGATGGCTGGATATTATATGTTTTGAGGTCGGTGTAGAGCGAGTCATAGCGGCCGAAAAAGCCGTCATCATATTCCAGCTTCAGGCCGAACGGCGCGTTGACGCCCAGCCCGACCCACAGCCGGTCGCTGACTTGCGCGCTGGCGTAGAAGCTGGGGACGGGGATGACGCTGTCGAACGGATTGCCACCGTCATTGCCCGCGATCGGCGTCGTTACCGGGAGGCCCGGGATGGTGCGGCGCGAACCGCGGTTCGTCTGATGCGCGGACGCGAACAGGGCAGAGCCGCCGATCGAGGTCTGGATGCCGTCCAGCTGCGTCATCGCCGCCGGGTTGAAATAGATGGTGGAAGGATCGTCGCCCGCCGCCGCGCCGCCCGCCAGCGCACGGCCGGTTTCCTTGGGCGATTGTTCCTGAAGGTAGAAGCCGCCAGCGAAGGCGGGCGTCGACGTCACCATGACGCCGGACAGGAGAAAAGCGGAGATAAGGCGACCGCGATGCAACATGGCTGATCCTCTTCTGGGAAATGCTATTGGCCTTTGTCCGGACGCTTTTCACACGCCCGCTCGGCTGATTGGACGCATCGAATTATCAGGATCGTAGTTAAATTCCAGTGACCGAGATGGCCGATTCATCGCATTTGCGCGCCTTGGCGAAGAGGACGCTACGGCAACAGGGCTGGTCGGCAATCCCATGGACAAAAAAAGCCGCCCAGAAGGACGGCCTTGAAGTTTTAGGAGAGGATGCCTGAAAGGCCCGTTCCTTTTGCGGTGCAGCAGCGATTGTCGCAAATGCGAAACATGACAGGGCGGTTGCATTTCATGCAATCGTTCCCGTTTCGAAAGATTTACGTAAGGGAAATTAGGCGAAAAAACGGATAACAATATCAGACATCGGCGGTCGTAAGAGCGGTCATTCGTTTTGCACAGCGCGAATCACCCCCGATTCGGCCAGTTGCTCGTCCAGTTGGGCGACGAGTCGGGTGAGGCTTTGGGGGTCGGTCGCTTCGGCACGAGCGACCAGTGCGGCTTCGGTATTGGAGGCACGCAGCAACCACCAGCCATCGGCCGTGCTGACGCGCACGCCATCTATGGCGCAGATATCCGCACCGCTGGCGTGCAACCGGGCATATATTTCGTCCACCACCGCAAATTTGCGCGCTTCGGCGACGGGGAAGCGCCATTCCGGGGTGATGACGCTGATAGGCATGGCGTCATGCAGGGCGGTCAGGCTCGTGCCCAGCGCCCAGACCGTTCGGATCAGGCGGACGGCGGCGTAGAGACCATCGTCATAGCCGGGATATTCGTCGGCGAAAAAGAGATGGCCGGTGGTTTCCCCGCCCAGCGGGCTGCCAATCTGCTTCATTCTGGACTTGATATGACTGTGGCCGGTTTTCCACATGTCGGGTCGGCCACCTAGCGCGGCGACGTGGTCGAAGACGGCCTGGCTGGTCTTCACATCCGCCACGATCCGCGCGCCCGGGCGGTTTTTCAGGACCGTCGTGGCGAAGAGGCCCAGCAATTGGTCGCCCGCGATCGTGCGTCCCAGACCGTCGATCACGCCAATCCGGTCGCCGTCGCCATCGAAAGCCACACCGAAATCGAGCTGCTTGGTGCGGACGAGCGCGCGCAGGTCGGCCAGATTGCGATCCTGTGAGGGATCGGGATGATGATGCGGGAAATGACCGTCTATATCGGTGAAGAGCAGATGATGCTCACCGGGGAGGCGCTGCGTCAGCTTCTCCACGATCGTGCCGGCGGCGCCATTGCCCGCGTCCCAGCCGATGCGGCAGGCGGGACCGTCGAAACCCTGCATCAGCCGCGCGACATAGGCGTCCATGATATCGACCGTTTCGACCCGGCCGCTACCCGTTTCCCAATCACCCGCCGCCGCCATCGTGCCCAGGCGCTGGATATCCGCGCCGAAGAAGGGGGCGTGGGCCTGCACCAGCTTGAAGCCGTTCTGATCGCCGGGATTATGGCTGCCGGTTACCTGAATGCCGCCGTCCACGTCGCTCGTCACTTCGGCATGATATAGCATCGGCGTCGGGCCAAGGCCGATGCGCAGCACGTCGATACCGGTTTCGGTAAGACCTGCCACCAGCGCCGATTCCAGCATCGGCGAACTCAGCCGCCCGTCATAGCCCACCGCGATGCGCCGTCCGCCCGCGCGGGCGATGACCGTGCCAAAGCTGCGCCCCAGCGCCCAGGCGTCGGCCGCATGCAGCGTATCGCCCACCCTGCCGCGCAGATCATAATCGCGCAGCAGGGTAGGATCGAAACTGTGGGTCACAGCTGTTGCTGGTCGTCGAGCAGCAGATCGCGCGCGGCGTTGATCTGCGCGGCGAGGGCTTCGGTCCCGCCCTTGTCGGGATGGACCGAAGCGATCAGCCGACGATGGGCGGCGCGGATCGTGCCCGGGTCGGCATCCGGCGCGACACCCAGCAAAGCACGCGCCCTGGCCTTCTCATCGCCACCGGATGGCGGCTGGACGGGCTTGGCAGGCCGCTTGCGCGCTTTCACCTTCGCCTTGGCATTACCCTGTTTCGCGAAGAAGAGCGCGGCACCGATCAGCAACGGCGCGCCAATCACCGGCTTGCCCTTGGCCGCCAGCACGGCACCCACCAGCGCGGCGCCCAGCGCCATACCATCCTTGGCCGTCATACGTTGCAGCTTCCCCGTCCAGATCAGCCAGATCGCGACCGCAGCGATCAGGAGTGTCAGCATGCCCATCAGGCCGCGCCGAGCAGGTCCATCGACGCCACCCCATCGTGCGTCGGCAGGGCAAGGCCCGACACCATTTCGCGCAATTCCTGACGCGCGGCGATATGGCTGACACCCAGTTCGCCCAAATGCCCCTTATCGAGCAGGGTGAGGCCCGAGGGGAAGAGTTCGCGAAAGATGACGCGTTCCGAAAGCCCAGGAATGACGCGGAAGCCCACGCGGCGGGACAATTCCATCAGCGCGTCGCCGACGCGCTTCTTGTTGCGCGCATCATGATGCTGGACGCGGTTGCGCAGAACGACCCAGTCGATCGAGACGCCGTCGACCTTCGCCCGTTCCTTGCGCGCTTCGAAGATGAGTTCGGAATAGAAGGACAGGCGGCGGACCTTGAAGGTTTCCGGATCGACCTGTCCGATCAGGTCGAAATCGACGAAACTGTCGTTCATCGGCGTGACCAGCGTGTTGGCGTGGGGGGCGAGGTGACGCGCAAAGACGTCGTCGCGGCCGGGCGTGTCGACCACCAGGAAATCCTTGCCAGCAGCCAGAGTCACCACCTGATCGTCCAGCGCACCGATATTGTCGCCGGTGAAGACGTCGAAATCGGGCATGGGCAGCTCTATGCCGCGTCGGCGCGCGGTTTCGCGGCGGTTTTCCATGTAGCGGGTGACGGTGCGCTGGCGCGGATCGAGATCGATCATCCCCACGCTATGGCCGAGCGCGGACAGGGCGATGGCGGTGTGGACCGCCGTGGTCGACTTGCCCGTGCCGCCCTTTTCATTGGCGAAGACGATGAGATGCGGCTGCGGATTGCCCATTTGCCCCGGTTGACCCCGTTGATTGTCGCAATGTGTGTTGACGGTCGCGCTGGCGCATGCCTAGCAGAACTGCCCTATGCTTTCGCCCTTATCGGAGCCGTTCCTTCCGTGCAAACGCTGCGTGACCTGCCCGCCCTCCGTGCCGCCGTCGATCTGCTGAAAAGCGATGGAAAGCCGCTGGTATTGGTGCCCACGATGGGCGCACTACATGACGGGCATATGGCGCTGGTCGAAGAGGCGCGGCGGCATGGGCGGCATGTGGTCGTGTCGATCTTCGTCAATCCCAGACAGTTCGGACCGCATGAGGATCTGGACGCCTATCCCCGGCGCGAGGCGAAGGATGCGCAGATGCTGAGCGCGGCGGGCGTCGATATCCTGTGGGCGCCCCCGGTGGAGGTCATGTACCCGGCCGGTTTCGCGACCAATATCAACGTGGCGGGCGTGAGCGACGGGCTGGACGGCGCGGCGCGGCCGGGGCATTTCGATGGGGTGGCGACGGTCGTCACCAAATTGTTCAACCAGGTGCGGCCCGATGTCGCGATCTTCGGGGAGAAGGATTATCAGCAACTGGCGGTGATCCGCCGCTTCGTTGCCGACCTGGATCTGGCCGTGGAGATCGTCGGCCTGCCGACCCAGCGGGCCGAGGACGGCCTCGCCCTATCCTCGCGCAACGCCTATCTGAACGACGAGGAGCGCAAGGCGGCGCTGGCCCTGCCCCGCGCCTTGGGCGAGGCGAAGCGGACGATCGAAAAGGGCGAACCGGTCGCAGGCGCGCTGGCGAAGGCGGTGGCGACATTGACGGCCGCCGGTTTCGACCCGGTCGATTATGTCGCGCTGTGCGATGCGGCGACGCTGGAGCCGATGACGGCGCTGGATCGCCCGGCCCGGCTTCTGGGCGCGGCGAAGCTGGGCAAGACACGGCTGATCGACAATATCGCGGTCGATTTCGCTTAACTTCACACTTTTCCCGCAAATTTCGACATGATCTTGCGCAGCTCCGATCCTATCGAAAAGTGCTGCGCACTATTTAGCAGCTAAAATGATCCGTAGGACAGGGGTCAGAAGGGCTTGACGATCACGGCGATGACGATGACCGCGGCGGCGATGCCGGGGATTTCGTTCATCATGCGCAACTGCTTGTCGCCGAGCACACGCTGGCCCCTGGCGAGCTTCTTTGCATAGCTCGCAATCCAGCCATGATAGCCCGACAGGCCGAGGACGAAGAGCAGTTTCAGGTGAAACCAGCCGAAATGCCATGCGCCGATCTCCACCATCAGCATCAGTCCGAACAGCCAGACCATCGCCAGCGATGGGTTGAGGATGATCTTGAGGAGCCGGGCTTCGCGCTCGATCCAGCGCTGGTCCTCGGGCGATCCAGGGACGGTTTCCTGATGATAGACGAAGAAGCGCGGCATCATGAACAGCCCCGCCATCAGGAAGATGACGAAGATGACATGCGCGGCTTTCACCCAGAGATAGGCGGCGCCGAGATAGGCCATGGATCAGGACTCCCTTTGAGCGATGTCGAACCGGATCGGCCGTATGATGGCTGAAAGCCGCAGGCCCACATTGTCAAATCGCGACAACTCTATTGGCTCCGCACATAGCTAATCAGTGCTTCGACATGCGCAATGGGCGTGTCGGGCAAAATGCCATGGCCCAGGTTCATGATATGGGGCCGGTCGGCGAAGGCGGCGCGGATCGCGTCGACCGCCTCTTCCACCGCGCGGCCGCCCGCGATCAGCGCCAACGGATCGAGATTGCCCTGTACCGGCATGCCCTGTGGCAGTGCCTGGTTCGCCCAGTGCGGATCGATGGTTTCATCGACGCCGACCGCATCGACGCCGGTCTGCGCCGCATAGTCGGCCAGTTTCGCGCCCGCACCTTTGGGAAAGCCGATCACCGGAATGGCGGGATGCAGCGCCTTTAGCTGCGCGACGATGCGTGTGTTGGGTTCGATCACCCAGCGCTGGAACTGGAGCGGCGACAGACTGCCGGCCCAGCTGTCGAACAGCTGCACCGCTTCCACCCCGGCATCGATCTGGCCGCAAAGATAGACGACCGTCGCGTCGACGATCGCGTCGATCAAGGCGGCGAAACGATCGGGTTCGTTATAGGCCATGCGGCGGGCCAGCCCATGATCCTTGCTGCCCTGCCCCGCCACCATATAGGTCGCGACCGTCCAGGGGCTGCCTGCAAAGCCCAGGAAGGTGACCGAGGGGTCCAGCGCCGCCTTCACCCGTCGCACCGTTTCATAGACGGCCTCGAAGCGGCTGAAATCGGGCGTGAGTGCCGACAGGTCGGTCTGTGCGAGGATCGGAGCAAGGCGAGGGCCTTCCCCAGCCTCGAACCACAAATCCTGGCCCATCGCATAGGGCACGATCAATATGTCGGAAAAGAGGATCGCGCCGTCGAACCCGAAACGGCGCAGCGGCTGGAGCGTGACTTCGGCGGCGGCCGCGCTGTCATAGACGAGTTCGAGGAAGCCGCCCTTGTCCGCCCGCAACGCCCGATATTCGGGGAGATAGCGGCCTGCCTGGCGCATGAGCCATAGGGGCGGCACCGCGGGACGTTCGCCCTTGAGGACGGCCAGGAGCGGCTTGGCTGGGCGGTCGCTCGGCGCGTCGAGGCTCATCTATATTCTCTCTTAATATTTAAATTCAAAGGATGATGGAGATAGTAGGTCGGTTGGCAGCGGGGTTTATGCGCTGTGCCCGCTTTTGCCAACAACTTGACTCAGGGGAGTCGTGGATAGGCGTCCGAGTCAGTTCGACTATCCCCGTTATCCACAGGCTGTGGATGGAATTAGGGGTCTGTTGGGGGCTTGTGGATAAGAATCCCGGCTCTGGGGATGGGAGGAAAGCAGGATTCTATCCCCAATTTCATCCCTTGCTTTATCCACAGCCACCCCACAGAGATATCCCCATGGCGCGCATCCACCTGCATCTTCTGTCCGACTCTACCGGCGAAACGCTGGAAAATATCGCCAAGGCGGCGATCGGCCTGTTCGAAAATGTCGAGGCGATCCGGCATTTCTGGCCGATGGTGCGGTCCGACGTCCATCTCGACCGGATCATGGAGGAGATCAGCGCCAATCCGGGGCTGGTGCTGTTCACCCTGACCAATCATCCGCTGCGGCGACGGCTGGAGACGCGCTGCCGCGCGCTGGGCCTGCCCCATGTCGCGGCGCTCGACAGCGTGGCCGATGCGCTGTCCAACATATTGGGGCAGGAAACGCGAACCCGGCCGGGCCGCAAACATATTTTGGACGAAGCTTATTTCGCGCGGATCGAGGCGATCCAGTTCACCATCGCCCATGACGACGGCGTGGGGCATGAAAATTGGGAAGAGGCCGACATCCTGTTGGCGGGCGTGTCGCGCGCGTCCAAGACGCCGACCTCCATCTATCTCGCCAATCGCGGATACAAGACCGCCAATATCCCGCTGGTCCCGGAATCGCCGCCGCCGCGCAATCTCTATAGCCTGAAGCATCCCATGGTCGTGGGCCTGACGGTCAGCCCGGAACGGCTGATCCAGATCCGGCGCAACCGCTTGCTCTCGCTCAATCAGGCGCCCGAGACATCCTATGTCGACAATGAAAAGGTGCAGGAGGAACTGGCCTTTGCCCGGCGCATGTTCGCCGACAATGGCTGGCCGGTGATCGACATGACCCGCCGGTCGATCGAGGAGGCGGCCGCCGCCATCATCAACCTGTTCAACGATCGCGAACTGGCGGAAGGGGTGGAACCATGATCGTTCTGGCGTCGCAAAGCGCGAGCCGCCGCGCGCTGCTGAGCGCCGCGCAGGTGCCGTTCGAGGCGCTGTCGCCCGGCGTGGACGAGGAGGCGGCGAAGGAAGCGTTGCGCGCCGACGGGCTGGACGCGCGCGGCCTGGCCGATGCGCTGGCGGAGTTGAAGGCGCTCAAAGTGTCGCGCCGGGTGCCGGGCGCCTTGGTGCTGGGCTGCGACCAGACGCTCAGCATCGGTGATGGCGAAGAGCGCGGCGAAATGATCGACAAGGCGATCGATCGCGCGGACGCGGCGCGCATCCTGCGGCTATTGTCGGGCCGGGTGCATCATCTGCACAGCGCGGCGGTGATCGCATTGCATGGCGAAGCGATCTGGCGCCATGTCGAGCGGGCGGCGATGACGGTGCGGCCCTTGTCCGACGCGTTCATCGAGTATTATCTGGATGCCGACTGGGAAGAGCTGCGCTGGTGTGTGGGTTGTTATCGGATCGAGGGACCAGGGGTGCAGCTCTTCAGCAAGGTCGAGGGCAGCCAGTTCGCGATTCAGGGCCTGCCCCTGCTGCCTTTGCTTGACTTTCTGCGCGTTCGTGGCGTTTTGGCGGCATGAGCGACGCCCTCCCCTATGCCGAAGTGATCGGTGATCCGATCGCGCACAGCAAATCGCCCCTCATCCACAATTTCTGGCTGAACGCGCTGGATATAGAGGCGGAATATAAGAAGACCCATGTGACGCCGCAGGGACTGGCGGCCTATTTCCTTATGCGGCGGAGCGACCCCGACTGGCTGGGGTGCAACGTCACCATCCCCCACAAGATCGCGGTGATGGACTATGTCGACGATCCGGGCGGGGTGCGCGAGCGGATCGGCGCGGTCAATACCATCGCCAGCGAAACCGGCGGGCCGCTGATCGGCACCAACACCGATGCGGGCGGTTTCCTCCAGCCCTTGCTGCGCGACACGTGGAAGGGGCGTAGCGCGGTGATCGTGGGAACGGGCGGCGCGGCGCGCGCCATCCTGTTTGCGCTCACCAGCCTGGGCGTGCCCGACATCACGATCATGGCGCGCGATCCGGCCAAGGCGCAGGCGCTGTTCGATCATGGCGGAATGCCCGGTCGCGCGATCGCGATGGGCGATTCCCTGCCGGCCGCCGACCTGCTGGTCAATGCGACCTCGCTCGGCATGGTGGGGCAGCCGGTGCTGGACCTGGACCTTACGCCCCTGTCCGATGGCGCGACCGTCTATGACATCGTCTATGCGCCGTTGGAGACCGGGTTGCTCAAGGCCGCGAAGGCGCGGGGCCTCAAGACGTTCGACGGGCTGGAGATGCTGATCGGCCAGGCGGCGCTCGCCTTCGACATCTTCTTCGACGCGCAGGCACCGCGTGATCTGGACGCGGAACTGCGCGCGCTGCTGCTGTCGGCCGACGATTGAGGGGCGAGGCCCGATGAAGGTCTATGGCCTCACCGGATCGATCGGTATGGGCAAGTCGGCGGTGGCGGCCATGTTTCGGCGCGAGGGCGTGCCTGTGTTCGACGCCGACGCGCAGGTGCATATCCTACAGGGACCGGGTGGGGCCTTGTTGCCCGCGATCGAGGCGCGCTTTCCCGGCACCACCGGGCGCGAGGGGGTCGATCGCGCGAAGCTGGGCGCGGCGGTGTTCGGCCATCCCCAGGAACGCCGGGCTTTGGAGGCGATCGTCCATCCGGCGGTGCAGGACGCGCGGCGGCTGTTCCTGCGGCGGCATCGGTCGCGCAAATTCGTCATTCTGGACATACCTCTCCTGTTCGAGACGGGCGGGCAGAAGCGGGTGGATGGCGTCATCGTCGTCACCGCGCCGGCGTGGAAGCAGCGCAGGCGGGTGTTGGCGCGACCGGGCATGACCGTGGTGAAATTCCGCCAGATCCTGCGCCTCCAGACCCCCGACGCGCAAAAACGCGCCCGGGCCGATCATATCATCCACAGCGGTACGACCTTTTCCGACACGCGCGCGCAGGTGCGCCGTCTGGTCGCTTGCCTTGGCGCGAAGACAGGTGGATAAGGGTTGGCCCACAGAGTCGAAACGAAGAGGGCGATGCGCGAGATTATTTTCGATACCGAAACGACAGGATTCGATCCGGCATCCGGCGACAGGCTGGTCGAGATCGGCTGCATCGAACTGATCAATCGCGTGCCCAGCGGCCGCACCTTCCACGCTTATTATAATCCGCAGCGCGACATGCCCGCCGCAGCCGAGGCGGTGCATGGATTGTCGAGCCATTTCCTGTCGGACAAGCCGTTGTTTCACACCGGGGCCGCCGACCTGCTCGCCTTTTTGGAGGACAGCCCGCTGGTCGCGCATAATGCACGGTTCGATTTCGGCTTCCTCAATCATGAATTGCGGCGGTGCGGCCATGGCGAGGTGTCGCTCGATCGGATGATCGACACGGTCGCGATCGCCCGCACCCTGCATCCGGGCGCCAAGCACAGCCTGGACGCGCTCTGCACCCGCTACGGCATCGATCGCAGCCATCGCGTCAAGCATGGCGCGCTGCTCGACGCGGAACTGCTGGCGCAGCTCTATATCGAATTGACCGGCGGCCGTCAGATCGGCCTGGGTCTGGCACAGGAGGAGGCTAAAGAGATCGTCGGGGCGGAACTGACGGCATCCACCGTGGTTCGCCCTGTGCGGCCTGCGCGGGTCTTTACGGCCAGCGCGCAGGAACTGGAGCGGCATGCAGCGTTTGTCGCGACGCTGAAAGAGCCGCTCTGGTTGCAGGAGGCATAGACGACCGGTCGCAAGCCGGTTTTCCCTGCCTCCATATCCACCGGGCCGCTTCCCTGGCGGCCGGGCAAAAATAAGGAGAAGGCATATGGATATTCGTGTTTCCGGGCATCAGGTCGAAACCGGCGAGGCTCTCAAGAGCCATGTCACCGATCGTTTGGAGGCCATGGCCGAGAAATATTTCTCCCGCACGATTTCTGCCCAGGTGACCTTTCGTAAGGCACCCCATGGCGCCTTCCACTGCGATATCGTCTGCCATGTCATGACCGGCCTGATCCTGAAGGGATCGGGCGAAGCGCAGGAGGCGCATCCCGCCTTCGATCAGGCGGCCACCAAGATCGAACGGCAGCTGGTGCGCTATATGCGGCGATTGCGCGATCGCCATGGTCAGGCGGTTGCAGCCGAAGCGCAGCGGGCGAGCAGCTACAGCATTGATGATATCGATGGCGCGGGCTACACCATCTTCGCGGGCAATGCGGAGGAGGATGAAGAGGCCGCCGACGCGCCCCTGATCGTCGCGGAAACCCGCGTCGACATTCCCGAAGCCAGCGTGTCGGACGCGGTGATGATGCTGGACCTGCGCAATACCAACGCGCTGTTGTTCCTCAATGCCGGTACGTCGGCCTATAATATGGTCTATCGTCGGCATGACGGTACGATCGGCTGGGTCGAACCGCGCGCCTAGAATGGACGGGTCGCGGTCCTGTGGCGCATCTGGCGCCATGGGGCCGCACCCCCCTTCCCCAACCCCATCGCCTTGACCTGATGATGCAGGGGGCTTATGGGGCCGGGCTTTCACTGCCCGAGGCATAGCGCGAAGATTTTGGCCGCGCAGCTCGGCCGTTTCGGATTTACCATGGTCAACTTCAACGACATCGTTTCGGCGCAAGCGCTCGCCACGGGCCTGTCGGCGAACGGCAAGAAACAATTATTCCAGAAGATCGCCGCATTGGCCGCCTGCGCCTATGATCTGGACGCGGACGAGGTCGGCGACGCGCTGTTTGAACGCGAGCGGCTGGGGTCGACCGGTTTCGGCGGCGGCGTCGCCATTCCCCATGCCAAGATTGCGGGCCTGACCCGTATGTGCGGCGTGGTCGTGCTGCTGGACCCGGCGGTGCCGTTCGACGCGGTGGACGATGCGCCGGTCGATGTCGTTTTCGCCTTGCTGTCGCCGGTCGACAGCGGTGCGGAACATTTGAAGACGCTGGCCCGCGTGTCCCGCTATCTGCGCGACGAAGGCCAGGTGGTCCGCCTGCGCGGCGCGCAGTCGACCGAGGCGCTGCACGCGCTGCTGGCAGGCGGCGAGGCGCGTGACGCAGCCTGACGGCGCATCGGGCGCGAGCGGAGAGACGGCGCATTTTCGCGCGCTGGAAAATCTCTATCGCTCCGCCCCGATCAACACCCTGTTCCGGTCGGAACTGACCATCAGCGAAGCGGGCCGTTCGGTCATCGATTTCGACGTCGATGAAAGCCAGTTTCACGCGGCCGGCGCGGTGCATGGCACGGTCTATTTCAAGATGCTGGACGACGCCGCCTTCTATGCGGCCAACAGCCTGGTCAGCGATCGGTTTCTGCTGACCACCGCCTTCAACCTGCTCTTCACCCGGCCGATTGCGCCGGGCCGTATCCGTGCGGAAGGCCGATGGATCAGCGGCAAGAGGCGCGTCTACGTGGCCGAAGCCAGCCTGATCGATGCCGATGGCGAAGAGGTCGGGCGTGGCACCGGCACGTTCATGCGATCGCAATTCCCGCTATCCTCGCTGCCCGGCTATGTCTTCTGACCCCGATCCGTCGGCCCGCCTGACCAGCGCGATGCTGGTGGGCGCGTTGCGGCGGCGGGTTATGGCGGCGGGCGGCTTTGCCACGATCCTGGTCAAGGGCGACGCCATCAGCGGCGTGATTCTCGTCCAGGCGCTTGAAAAAGGGCAGGAAACCGGCCTGTTCGAGCGGGTATCGAACTTTGCCGGGGGTCATGCGTTAATGCGCTGTGGTCCTGCCCCCGAGGAAGGACGACAAGCGCTGGCGGACTATGTCGCGCGGCGACGCAGGTCGGACCCCGACCTGTGGGTCATCGAACTCGACGTCCCGGAAGCGGAACGGTTTGCCGTGGAAACACTCTGCTGATCGTTGACAGGCCGATATGGTTTCGGCACAGGCCCCCCACGCCAACGCGCAGGTTGCCGAGTTCGCCCAACGGGAGGCGGGGCCGGTAAACACGCAGACGGGGGGCGGCCGAACGTCAGAGAATATGGGTTAAAACGACGTTTCCGGCCAAGAACCGCATGTTTTTGAGTTGTAATGAGTTTTCGTTTGAAAGCTGCGATTGCCGCAGCCTTTGCCCTGTCCGCTGCCGCAGCGGTCTCTGCATCCGACATGTCGATCGCCGGTGAATCGATCGCAACGTCCACCTCCTTCCCCCAGACGTTCCCCGCAACGTCCGCGACAGGCGCTCAGTCCGCCGTCATTTTCGCCGCGCCGCGTGAAGTCACGCAGCCGCTGGCATCGGCCCATCGGGCCGACTCCGAATTTTCTTCCGATACCGATGCGCAGGCCAACAGCCTCGCTGCTCTGGTCGACGCCCAAGGCGCGCCCGAGGAGCTGGACGGCGACATGCAGTGCCTGGCCGGTGCGGTCTATTTCGAATCCAAGGGCGAAAGCCTGGAAGGCCAACTGGCCGTCGCCCGCGTGATCATCAATCGCGCCAAGTCGGGCCGGTTCGCCAACAGCCTGTGCGGCGTCGTCTACCAGCCCAGCCAGTTCAGCTTCGTGCGCGGCAATGGCATGCCGCCGGTCCGCACCGAAAGCCGCAGCTGGCGCGAAGCCGTCGCCATCGCCCAGATCGCGGCGAACGACAGCTGGGACAGCCGCGCGGAAGGCGCGCTCTTCTTCCACGCCCGCCGCGTTTCGCCGGGCTGGGGCAAGGCCAAGCTGGCTATGATCGACAATCACATCTTCTATCGCTGAGCGTGGGGCGCGGGTGACGCGCCTGTTCGCGATGGCGAGAATGGTGGGCCGGTTCGGATATCCGAATCGGCCTTTTCTTTTGTTCTCTTCCTGTTCTAAAGTGCCGCCATGATAAGCGCCCAGATCACCGGCTGTTCTCCCCTGACCGACGGCACGGCGATGGCCGTGGCGCGGGGGACGTTGCGGCTATTTTTCCGCCACGACATGAGCGGCATATTGGAAGTGCCGCTGCCCAATGGGCGACGGGCCGACATCATGGCGATCGACGGCGCCGGGCGACTGACGATCGTGGAGATCAAATGCAGCCGGGCGGACCTGTTGGGCGACATGAAATGGCCCGACTATTTCGATTATTGCGACCGTTTCTACTGGGCGGTGCCCGCCGGGTTCGACCTGTCGCCCTTTGATAGCGAGGCGCTGTGGCCCGCCCGCACCGGCTTGATCGTCGCGGATCAATATGATGCCGAACTGGTCCGCCCCGCCCCGGTGGAACCGCTGGCGGCCGCCCGGCGCAAGGCGGAGACGCTGCGCTTCGCCCGCCGCGCGGCCCGGCGGCTGACGGCGATCAGCGATCCGGATCATGCGGCGGAACTGGGCTGGTAAAGCTGTTTGCGCCATCGAGGCGAGGCCCGAATGACGCATCCTGCCTTTTAGAAGGTTGGTCCCTGCACCGGCCCTGTCGGCTTGGCGGCGCTCTTGGCGGCGTCCAGCGCTTCGATCAGGCCGGGGGTGCGGTTGTCCCGCTCGGCATAGTCGCGCGCGGACATGCCCGCGATGCTGTCGCGCTTGGTGGGGTTGGCGCCCTGCGCCACGAGCAGGCGGACGATGCCGATATCGCGCAATTGCACGGCACGGATCAGCGGGGTTTCGCCGCTGCCATTGGCCTTGTCGACCTGCGCCTTGAAGCTGAGCAGCGTGCGTACGCCGTCCTCGAACCGGCCCTGCACCGCGTCCATCAAAGGGGTGTTGCCGTCATTGTCGGTCAGGTTGGGATTGGCGCCCTTGGCCAGCAGGAAGGACAGCCAACTCGAATCGCGTCGGGCAACGATGATATGCAGCGCGTTTTCGCCGGTGGTGACGTCACGGCTGTTGACCACCGTGGAGCCAGGTTTCTGGATCAGGTCGGTCACTTTCTGCCCGTCCTTGTCCTTCACCGCCTTCAGGAAATTATAATTGTCCGAAAATTGCGCCTGCGCAGGCGCCGGGACCAGCAGCGCCAGCGCCATCGAACCGAGGAGAGTGGAAAAAAGCTTCGTCTTCATCATGCGCCCCGTTGCATTTGCAAATCGCGTCCTAGCAGGGCATGGCTGGCCATGCCATGAACAAAGACGCCGCCGCCGCCATCCTGCCTTATCGGGCTCTGTCCTGTGTGGCCCTGCCCGTCCTGGCCCTGCTGGCTGCCTGCAATATGGGCGCTGGCGGGAACGCATCAAGCGGGGACAGCGAACAGGGTGAATTGACCGGCGCGCGGATCGGTGCGCCCTTCACCCTGACCAACCAGGACGGCAAGCCGACCAAGTGGGACGATTTCAGGGGCGAGTATCGGCTGGTCTATTTCGGCTATACCTATTGCCCGGACGTCTGCCCAATCGATCTGCAACGGATCATGCAGGGCTTTGCGATGTTCGAGAAGGCCAGGCCCGCCCTCGCCGCCAAAGTCCAGCCGATGCTGATCAGCGTCGATCCGCAGCGGGACACGCCCGCCGTGCTGAAAAGCTATGTCGCGGCGTTCCACCCGCGCCTGATCGGCCTCACCGGCACGAAGGACCAGATCGCGAAGGTCGCCAAGGATTTCGTGGTGATCTACAATCCCGAAGAGGCGTCTAAAAAGAGCGGGGCCGCGAGCGACTATCTGATCAGCCACAGCCGCACGCCCTATCTGTTCGATGGCGACGGCAAGCCGGTCGCGCTGGTGCCGGTGGACGATCCCGGCACGCCCGACGTGGATGAAGGCGCGCCCGACAAGGTCGCCGCCTTCCTTGAAAAATGGGTCAAGTGAAACACTTCTGGGAAAAACCGCTCGACAAGCTGGACAAGGCCGAATGGGAAGCCTTGTGCGACGGGTGCGGCAAATGCTGCCTGCACAAGGCCGAGGATGAGGATACGGGGCACATCTACCCGACCAATGTCTGCTGCAAGCTGCTCGACCGCCACAGCGGGCAATGCACCAATTACAAGGACCGGCGCAAATTCGTGCCCGACTGCGTGCGGCTGACCCCGGCCAAGGTGAAGCAGATCAGCTGGTTGCCCCGCACCTGCGCCTATCGATTGCGCGAAGAGGGGCTGCCCTTGCCCGACTGGCATTATCTGGTCTGTGGCGATCGGGAGGCGGTGCATCGCGCGCAGGAATTGGTGCGCGGCTGGACCGTGGCGGAAGCCGACGCCGGGGACTGGGAACATCATCTTGTCGACCGCGAAATCTGATCCGCATGCCACGATCCTGATCGACGGCGTGGCGATGCCGGTGCTGGTGCGCCGGTCGGCACGGGCGCGGGCCTATCGATTGACGATCGACAGCGCGCGGGGGGCATTGCGCCTGTCACTGCCGACCCGCGCGAACCTGAAGAAGGCGCTGGGATGGGCGCAGGATCATGAAGGCTGGGTCCGGGCGCAGATGGCGAAGCAGCCTGCCATCACGCTGTTGGAGCATGGAGCGGCGTTCCCGCTGGAGGGGCGCGAGGTCATAATAGAATGGGTCGAGGGGGCGACGCGCACCATTCGATTGGAGGGCGACCGACTGTTGCTGGGCGGCGCGGCGGAATCGGTGGGCGCGCGGGTGCAGCGCTGGTTGATTATGCGGGCGCGGGCGGTGCTGGAGACGGAGAGCCAGGAGCTGGCGCGCGAACATGGCCTGATCGTCGCGTCGGTGGGTGTGGGAGACACCCGCAGCCGCTGGGGCAGTTGCGCGTCGTCGGGCGCGATCCGCTATAGCTGGCGGCTGATCCTGTGCCCGCCGGAGGTGCGCCGCGCGACGGTGGCGCATGAGCTGGCGCATCTGCTGCACATGGATCACAGCCCGGCCTTTCATGCCGCGCACAAGCGGATATATGGCGCGGACCCCCGCCCCGCGCGCGAATGGCTGCGGGCGCATGGCGCGGGCCTGCACCGCTATCGGGCGTAAGGACGTGGCGCGCAGGAAACGCTATCTGACCGCCACCATGGCGGACGGCTATGTGAAGACGATCGGGCCGACCGCCGATCCCTTCACCCATTATTGGCGGATCGTCGCGGTGCTGGACAATGGCAAGACCGAGGTTTTCTGGGGCCATACGCGCTCGCTGGCCGAGGCGAAGAAATTGCGCGGTGCGGCGGGAGATGGCGCAAAGATGCGGGGCTGGAAACGCTATGATTTCGAAATAGCGGAATTGGTGGAGATGTCAGTTTAGGCCGCTTCGCAACTTTCGATCTCTTCCGTTCGTCCTGAGTAGCTATTGAGCGAAGTCGAAATGGCATATCGAGGGATCGCGTGCTGCGCTGGGTGCTTCGATACGGGCCTTCGGCAAGCTCAGTCCCTACTCAGCACGAACGGTTGAATTGGACTGAAAAAATAGTCTACCCCCGATGCGGCCAGGCGCCGGTCTCATCCCCGGCACAATCATGCGCCGCGTCGTGCGGATGGGGCAGGCCACAGGCGCGGCAGGTGGTGTAGTCGCCAGGCTTGAGGCCATGGCCCACCGTCACCCGCTCGTCAAAGACATAGCAATCGCCCTGCCAGCGGCTCTCGGCTTGCGGCATTTCCTCCAGATAGCGCAGGATGCCCCCCTTGAGGTGATAGACCTCGTCGAAGCCCCGCGCCTTCACCAGCGCGGTCGATTTTTCGCAGCGTATGCCGCCGGTGCAGAACATCGCGATCTTGGGGCTACGACCCTGCGCCTTGAGGTCGGCGGCGAAGGCGTCGAACCAGGCTGGAAATTCGCGGAAAGACCGGGTTTCCGGGTCTATCGCGCCTTCGAACGTGCCCACCGCAACCTCATAGGCGTTGCGCGTGTCGATGACGACGGTGTCGGGATCGGCTATCAGCGCATTCCAGTCGACCGGGTCCAGATGCGTGCCCGCCTGAGTGGCCGGATCGAGGTCGCCCACGCCCAGCGTCACGATCTCCGCCTTCACCTTCACCTTCATCCGGGCAAAGGGGGCGTCCTGCGCGCCGGAATATTTGACATCCACGTCGGCGCAGCCCGGCAGCGCGCGGATATGCACGACCAGAGCGGCAATCGCGTCCGCGCTGCCCGCGACGGTGCCGTTGATCCCCTCCCCCGCCAGGATCAGCGTGCCGCATGTGTCCAGCGTGGCGCAGAGCGCGCGCAGGTCGGCGGCGACCGCGGCCGGATCGGGAAAGCGGGCGAAACAATAGAGGGCGGCGACGGTGTAAGCAGACATGGCAAGCGCCTATAGGCCTTTGCGCCCCCTCTTGAAAGCGGCGGCGTAGAGGCGCATAGGCGGGGCATGGTTCCCCTTTCGTTCGCAGGTCATGCCTTTATGGCGCTGCCCGAAGCCGCGCTTTACTGGCCGGCGCAGCGGGCGCTGCTGGTCGCCGACCTGCATTTCGAAAAGGCGAGCTGGTTTGCGCGCTTCGGCCAGTTTCTGCCGCCTCATGATAGCGAGGCGACACTGGACGTGATCGAGGCGCTGGTGGACCGTACCGGCGCGGAGGCGGTCTGGTCGCTTGGCGACAGTTTCCATGACGCCGATGGGGCTGCGCGGCTGGACCCTCGCGCCCGCGATCGGCTCCATGCGCTGACGCAGCGGGTGGAGTGGACCTGGATCACGGGCAATCATGACGTCGGTGTTATGGCCATGCCGGGTGGTCGCCGGGTGACGGAAGCGCAGGTCGAGGGCATCTGGCTGCGGCATGAGGCGGCAGCGGACGACCCGCGTCCCGAAATCTCCGGCCATTTCCATCCCAAGCTGCGCCTGTCGCTACGCGGTCGGCATGTGTCGCGGCGCTGCTTCGTGGGATCGGCGACGAAGCTGATCATGCCCGCGCTCGGCGCGCTGACCGGGGGGCTGGATGCGGGGCATGGCGAGATTCGCCGGGCGGTGGGGCCGGGCGCGGCCGCTTTGGTGCCGGTCGCCGACCGACTTCTGCGCTTTCCCTTATCGTAAGGCGACGTTACGGAAAGCAGATGTTAAGCTGTTGCCGATAGGCAACAGGACATGATCATTCTGCGCGGCACCCCATTAAAAATCCCGGAAAAGCTAGGCTCTCTTGCCTTCGCCCTGCTGTGTCAGCATAATCACCCCCATTCCCGACGCGGCGAAAAGTCGCGCAGGCCAGGAGAGGATAGACCAATCATGACAGACAAGAGTCTTTGGACATCTGCCGCCATCGCTGCATTGGTCCTGGGTGCGTCCACCGCGCAGGCGCAGGAAGATGCGACGCCCCAGCCCGTCGTCGAGGATGGCAATGCGAACATCATCGTCACCGCCACCCGCCGCGCCAGCCCCCTGTCCGACGTGCCGATCGCGGTATCGGCCGTGGGCGCGGCCGCGATGCAGAATAGCGGCGCGAGCGACATCCGCACCCTCAACCAGCTAGCCCCTTCGCTGCTTGTGTCCTCCACCGGGTCCGAAGCCAATGCGTCGGCCCGTATTCGCGGCATCGGCACGGTCGGCGACAATCCTGGGCTGGAAAGCTCGGTCGCGGTGTTCATCGACGGCGTCTATCGCTCGCGCACCGGTGCGGGCCTCAACGAACTGGGCGAGATCGAGCGGGTGGAGGTGCTGCGCGGGCCGCAGGGCACGCTGTTCGGCCGCAATGCGTCGGCTGGCCTTATCAACATCATCAGCAAGGCGCCGGAGAACACATTCCACCTCAAGACCGAGGCGACATACGGCAATTATGATTACTGGCGTCTGTCGGGCCGTATCACGGGGCCGATCGCCGATGGCGTCGCGCTCAGCCTGGACGGTGTCTGGAGCAAGCGCGACGGTTTCTACAAGCTGGTCGACGGTGCGGGCAACAAGGTTGGTGATACCAACGATCGCAACCGCTATTTCCTGCGCGGTCAGGCATTAATCGAGCCCAACGACGCGCTGTCGATCCGCCTGATCGGCGATTATACCAATCGCGACGAAAGCTGCTGCGGCGCGGCCTATATCGAATCGCGCGAACGGCGTCCGGCGGGCAATGGCTATGACACTGCTCCTTTCAACCGCATCGCGGCGATCCTGGCGGGCCAGGGCAGCATGATCCCTACCGACCCCTATGATCGCGAACTGCATGTCACGCCGGGCCGCGAATATGTCAGCAAGCTCAAGGATTGGGGCGTATCGGGCGAGATCAACTATGATTTCGGCGGGGCGAAGCTGACCAGCATCACCGCCTACCGCGATTACAAGTCCCGCGATTATGGCGATTACGACTATAATCGCGCCGACCTGCTCTATCGCGATCCCAACACCTATCGCCAGTTCAAGACCTTCACCCAGGAATTGCGGCTGCAGGGATCGGCCTTCGCGGACAAGCTCGACTGGCTGGTCGGCGGCTATTACGCCAATGAACGGCTGACCTTGCAGGACAATATCCGCTTCGGCGCGGATTATGGCCGGTTCGCGGCCTGCCGCCTGATGGCGGGCGCGGGTTTGAACAGTAATTTCACTGCGGAGCAACTGGCGGCCTGCGGCAGCGGCCTTGCCACCCAGCCGCTCATCACGGGCACGCAGGCGCAGTTGAATGCGGGACTGGCGCCCGCGATCCGCGCCAGCCTGATCGCGCAGGGCGTCCCCGCCGCGCAGGCGACGGCGATTGCAGCCGCGCAGGCGGGAGCGATCTCGACTGGCCTCGGTAACGGCCTCCGCGCCTTGGCGGCGATCCCGTCAGGGACGGGCGACGTCGCCTCGCTCTATCGGCAGAAGAGTGAGAATTGGGCGCTGTTCACGCATAATATCGTCCACATCACCAACCGGCTCGATCTGACCTTGGGCCTGCGCTACACCCATGAAAGCAAGCGCTTCTCGTCCGACTTCAACAACAATAACGCGACCTGCGCGGCGTTGCAGGCGTCGGGCCTGCCGGGCATCGCCACCAATCCGGCGCTGGGCAGCGCATCGGCGCTGGCAGGCGGCATCCTGACTTTAGGGTGCCTGGGCAATGGATCGACAAGCCTCAACGCGCTCGACCTGAACGACAGGATCAGTGACGGCGAATTTTCCGGCACGGCGGTGCTGTCCTGGAAGCCGATCGACCCGCTGCTGCTTTATGGCAGCTATTCCAAGGGCTATAAGGCGGGCGGCTTCAACCTCGACCGCTTCCAATTGGGATCGACGGGCCTGAACGCCGTGCCCGCCGTGTTCGCGCCGCGCACCAATGCCGATGTCACCAGCCTGCGCTTCGCTGCGGAAAAGGTCGACAGTTTCGAAGTCGGCCTGAAATTCGTGCAGCCCAAATGGAGCGTGAACGTCGCCGCCTTCCGCCAGGAGTTCAAGAATTTCCAGCTGAACACCTTCAACGGCACCAGCTTCGTTGTGCAGAATATCAATGGATGCGACGGCGCCCTGTCGGCGGCGCGCACCTGCGCCAGCGACGATGTAGGGCCGGGCCTGATCAGCCAGGGCGTGGAACTGGAAGCGTCGGTCAGTCCCGCGCGCAACTTCCGCGTGTCGGGCGGCGCGACCTATGCGCGTGCGAAGTTCGCCAATCGTTTGGTCGGCAGCGGCAATGGTGCCGTGCCACTGGACCCTGCCCTGTCCATGCTGCCCGGCGCGATCAACAGCAACGCGCCGCAGATCGTCACGACCGCCAGCATGGCCTGGACGCCGGACCTCGGATCGTCGGGCCTTTCGGCGCTCTTCTACGTCGACGGGCGCATGACCAGCGATTTCAACACCGGGTCGGACCTGTTCCCCGAAAAGCGGCAGGACGGCTTTGCGGTGGTGAATGCGCGCGTGGGCCTGCGCGGGCCAAGCCAGCGCTGGTCGGTGGAATTCTGGGGCCAGAATATCTTCAACCAGAATTATACCCAGGTCGCCTTCTCCAGCCCGCTTCAGTCGAGCAGTCCCGACACGTCGAGCACGGGCCAGTTTGGCGTCAATCCGCGTGCGGTCATGGCGAACCAGCTGATCTCCGCCTATCTCGCCGAACCGCGCACCTATGGCATCACTTTGCGCGGGAGTTTCTGAGCATCCCTCTCCCGCTCGCCGGAACGGGGCGAGCGGGGGATGGTCTTTGTCCGAACAGCGCCGTGCCGACGCGGATGTCGGTCGCGCCCAGCATGATCGCCGTCTCATAATCGCCCGACATGCCCATCGACAGGCGGTCCAGCCCCTCTTCCCGCGCCATCTTCGCCAACAGCGCGAAGAACGGCGCGGCTTCGATATCGGCGGGCGGCACGCACATCAGGCCAGCCACGGGAATGTCCGCGGCACGCGCGGCGGCGATCAGCGCGGGGGTGTCGGCGATGGAGCAACCGCCCTTCTGATCCTCCGCCCCGATGTTCACTTGAATGAAACAGGGGACGCGCTTGTCCGCCGCGTCCATCGCCTTGGCCAGCGCGGTCAGCAGCGAAGGACGGTCCAGGCTGTGGATGACATCGAACAGCGCCACGGCATCGGCCGCCTTGTTGGATTGAAGCTGGCCGACCAGATGCAGTGCGATGCCGGAGAATTCTTCGCGCAACGCGGGCCATTTCTCCTGTGTTTCCTGGACGCGATTTTCGCCGAATGCGCGCTGCCCGGCATGCAGAAGCGGCCGGATTGTGTCGGCGTCGTGCGTCTTCGACACGGCGATCAGATTGATCGCGTCGGCGCTGCGATCCGTCAGGCGGGCGGCGCGGCCGATGCTGTCGCGCAGAGTGGCTAGGCGGTCGGTCGCTTCCATAAGGCTGTCTGTCATCATGCGCGCTGCTATAGGCGATGGCTATGCGCAATCGCCACCGCAAAAAAAGCTTCATTCCCCTGCCCGCCCTCTGGCTGATGACCGACGAGCGGGTCGAGGCTGCGGCGCTGCTGGCGGCAGCAGCGCGCCTTCCCAAAGGGCATGGCGGGATCGTCTTCCGCCATTATCGCACCGAACCCGCGGCGCGGCGAGCGTTGTTTGAGGCACTGCGGGCGATCGCACGGCGACGGCGACTGATTTTGCTGCTCGCAGGATCCGCGCGCGAGGGGGCGGCGTGGCGGGCCGACGGCGTGCATGGGCGTGATATGCGCGGGTCGACCCGCCCGATGCTGCGCAGCCGGGCCGTGCATGATACGCAAGAAGCGGTCGCGGCGCGGCGCGTGCGGGCCGATCTCTGCTTCGTATCTCCGCTGTTCCCGACACGATCGCATCCGGGTGCGGGCGCTCTGGGGCGCGTGCGCTTCGCGGCGCTGGCACGTCAGGTCAAGGCACCGGTCATGGCGTTGGGCGGGGTGCGTCAGGCGCACCGCATGATGCTAGACAGGCTAGGCGCGGATGGTTGGGCGGCGATCGACGGATTGACGCTTTAACCCAGCATGGGACTTCGAAATCAGGTCCAGTCCACGCGCGTCCAGCCCCGTTCCGCCGCCAGCTTCGCCAGCGGCTTGTGCGGGTTGGAGGCGAAGGGGATGTCGGCGAATTCCAGCATCGGCGCGTCCGACACATGATCGGAATAGGCGCGGATATGCGCCTGGCTCCGGTCGATGGCTTCTGCCGCCATCCACGCCTTGATCATGCGCAGCTTGCCGGTGTCGTAGCAATTTTCCCCGGCGATCTTCGCGCGGACATAGCGTAGATCCTGGCTCAGATGGTCCGTCGCGATCACTGCGTCGAAGCCCAGCCGCCGTGCGATCGGCTCGACATAGAGGCGGTAGGAGGCTGTCGCCAGCACCAGCGTATAGCCGTCCGCCCGGTCGCGCGCGATCTGCGCCACGGCGCCCGCGCGCAGATTTGCCGCGATCACCCGGTCGGCATAGCTTTCGACATGCGGCATCAATTTCGCGCGTTCGACGTTGAAGCCGATCATCAGCGCCTGATTGACTTCCTTCAGCCGCTGGCGCGTGACGAGTTTAAGAACATAGGCCAGCATCAGCAGGATGACGCAGGGGAAAAGGACCAGCCGCCATGGCGCCATCCGCCGCGCCACATGGATGAGAAAGCCGGTATAGGTGCCGCTGAACGTCACCGTACGGTCCATGTCGTAGATCGCAAGCCGGTGGGTCGTCATACCGTGTCCGAAACTTTTCCCGTTGCCCTTCGTTCTGGCTTGCGGATGGGCCGTTTCGGCTTGCCGTGCAACTGATAATGGATCACTAATCCCATCCCATGAATAAAGCCGCCGAACTTGCCGAAGAAAAGCGTGACGGCGGCACCGTGGTCCGGCTTTCCGGATCGCTTGCCATCGCTTGCCTGGGCGATCTGCCCGGGCGACTGGACGCGTTGCAGGAACCGGTCGCGGCGATCGACCTGTCGGACGTCGACCATATGGATACGATCGGCGCCTGGACCGTGCACCGCACCGCCGAGCGGCTGGGTTGCGACATTACGGGCGCGGGCGAAGAGCAACAGCGCCTGATCGACGCGATCTGCGATCTGGACGAGCCCATGCCGATCAGGCCGGATGCCGTGCCGGCGCTCAGCCGCGTCGTCGGCCAGATCGGGGAAGCCGTGATCGCATCGGGCGCGACGCTGATGGGCCTCTTGGGATTTTTCGGCGCGACGCTGATCGCGACATGGAATGTCATCCGGCATCCCCATCGGTTCCGGATCAATGCCGTGGTGCAACGGTTCGAGGTGGTTGGCGTATCGGCGCTGGGTATCATCGGCCTTATGAGTTTTCTTATCGGTATCGTCATCGCCCAACAGGGATCGGTGCAGCTGCGCCAGTTCGGCATGGAGATGCTGACGATCAACCTGGTCGGCCGCCTGACCTTCCGCGAACTGGGCGTGCTGATGACCGCGATCATGGTCGCGGGCCGTTCCGGCTCCGCTTTTGCGGCGCAGTTGGGCACGATGAAGCTGACCGAGGAGATCGACGCCATGCGCACCATCGGCGTGTCGCCGATGGAAGCGCTGGTGCTGCCCCGCACGCTCGCCGTGGTTGTCATGATGCCTTTGCTGGGCTTTTACGCATCGGTTATGGCCGTGATCGGTGGCGGTTTCCTCTGTGCGATCGCGTTGGAGATTCCGCCTATCACCTTCCTTCAGCGGCTGCGCGAAGTCGTGCCGATCACCGACCTGTGGGTAGGCCTGATCAAGGCGCCCGTGTTCGGCATCATCATCGCGCTGTCGGGCTGTTTCCAGGGCATGCAGGTCAAGGGCAATGCCGAGGAAGTCGGCATTCGCACCACGGCGGCGGTGGTTCAGGCGATTTTCCTGGTCATCGTGATCGACGCCTTCTTTGCGGTCTTCTTCACCTGGGTAGGCTGGAACTGATGAGCGAAGAGGACATCATCCAGGCCGAGGAAGAACGGATCGAGCAGGCGTTGGAAACGTCCGAAATCGCGATTTCGGTACGGGGCCTACGCAACAGCTTCGGCGATCAGCTGGTGCATGACGGGCTGGACCTGGATGTGCGCCGAGGCGAGATATTGGGCGTGGTCGGCGGGTCGGGCACCGGCAAGTCGGTGCTGATGCGCGCCATCATCGGATTGCAGACGCCGGACGCGGGCGAGGTTCATGTCTTCGGCGAATTGATGGTCGGACGGTCCGATGACGAAGCGCTGGCGATCCGCAAACGCTGGGGCGTGCTGTTTCAGGGCGGCGCGCTGTTTTCGACGTTGACGGTGGCCGAGAATGTGGAAGTGCCGATCCGCGAATATTATCCCAATATCGGCCCGCAATTGCGCGACGAGATCGCCGCCTACAAGATCCGCATGACCGGCCTGCCGACCGAAGCCGGTCCGAAATATCCGGCCGAACTGTCGGGCGGCATGAAGAAGCGCGCCGGCCTGGCCCGCGCGCTGGCGCTGGACCCGGATCTGCTGTTCCTGGACGAGCCGACCGCGGGCCTCGACCCGATCGGTGCGGCGGCGTTCGACGACCAGACCCGCAAGCTGCAACAGACGCTGGGCCTGACCGTCTTCCTCATCACCCACGACCTCGATACACTCTATTCGATCTGCGACCGGGTCGCGGTGCTGGCGGACAAAAAAGTGACGGCGGTCGGCACGATCGACGAACTGCTGGCGACCGATCATCCCTGGATTCAGGAATATTTCAACGGTCCGCGCGGCCGGGCCGCTACGGCGGCGGTGGCCCGCGAAAAGGACCGTGCACAGAACAAGGCGGCGCTCAGCCCGCCGGACGGAAGGCGATAGGATATGGAAACCCGCTCCAATCATGTGCTGGTGGGCACGGTCACGCTGTTGCTGTTGGCCGCGATCATGGCCGCTGCCTTCTGGTTCTCGCGCATCTCCGATGGCGAGAACAGGGAATATGACATCTTTTTCAAGCAGTCGGTGAGTGGCCTCGCCAAAGGCTCCAGCGTGAATTACGCCGGTGTGCCATCGGGCAAGGTCGAAAATATCGAGCTTTGGAAACAGGACCCCAGCTTTGTGAAGGTCCGTATCTCGGTAAAGGACGGCACGCCGGTCTTGCAGGGCACGACCGCGACGATCGCGGGCGTCGGCTTCACCGGCGTCAGCGAAGTGGTGCTGGACGGCGCGGTCAAGGGCGCGCCACCGATCGCCTGCCCCGCCAATAATGTGACGTCGGCCTGCCCCGATGGCGTGCCGGTGATACCGACCAAGCCGGGTGCGCTGGGCGAACTGCTCAACAATGCGCCACAATTGCTGGAGCGGATTTCGACGCTGACCGAGCGACTGACCGAATTGCTGGATGACAAGAATCAGCGTTCGATCGCGGGCATCCTCGCCAATGTCGAGCGCGTGTCTGGCGCGCTGGCCGATCGCAGCCCTGAAATTGCCGCCACCCTCGCCGAAGCCCGGATCGCGGTGCAGCGGACCGGCGTCGCCGTCGAACAGATCGGCAAGCTGGCCGCGACCACCGATTCCATGCTGACCGACGAGGGCAAGCCCCTGATGGCCGACCTGCGCAAGAGCGTGCAAGCGGCGACCCACAGCATCGAAACGCTGGACAAGACCATAAGCGAGGCGCAGCCGGGCGTAAGGGCGTTCAGCACCCAGACCATGCCTGAGGTCAACCAGCTGGTTCACGACCTGCGCGAAATGTCCCGCTCCTTCCGCGGCGTCGCCGAAAAGCTCGACCAGCAGGGTGCGGGTTCGCTGGTCGGATCGCCCAAGCTGCCGGACTATAAGCCATGATGCCCGATACCCTGATGAGAAAGACGCGGACCATGTTCCATGTGAAACACCCCGGCGCAAAGCCGCTAGGCACGTTGGCTGCGCTGACCGCTGCCGTCCTCCTGTCGGGCTGCGTGTCCTTCGGCGCCAAGCCACCGTCGCAACTGCTGACGCTCGACGCCGCGCAGAAGGTCCAGTCCGGCGCCCCGCGCGTTGCGGGCAGTGGGCGGACGCTGATCGTCGCTGATCCCGACGCGCCCAAGCTGCTGGATACGGTGCGCATACCGGTGCAAGTGGGCCCGACATCGGTCGCCTATGTCACCAAGGTACAGTGGGCCGATACGCCCCGCCACCTGTTCCGCCGCCTGCTGGCTGAGACCATCTCCGCGACGACCGATCGCGTCGTGCTGGATTCGGGTCAGTTGTCGGGGGATGGCGGGCAGCGACTGGGCGGCGAACTCATCGCATTCACGCTGGACGATGCCAGCCACAGCGCAATCGTCACCTATGACGCGGTGCTGACCACACCGAACGGCGTCGCGCTCGCACGACAACGCTTCACCGCCAGCGCGCCGGTGAACGGCAAGATCGAGGCGGGCACGATCGGTGTGCCGCTGAACATCGCTGCGAACAAGGTGGCGGCCGATGTCGCAGCCTGGGCGGCAACGGTAAAGAGCTGAGGTCCGGTCACGGCCGAGACCCGACTATAATATTGTTCCCCGGCGGAGGCCGGGGCCCAGTCTAGATCGCTGAGATTGACTCTGGCATTCGTCGCAGACTCCGTCGAAGCCATCTGAGAGCGCGCGCCCTTTTATTCCAAACTCTTGCTCGCCTGCTCGGTCACGTCCTTGGACAGGCCAAGTTGGGCCAATATGCGGCGCAGTTCCGCTTGCATCATGTCGGCCCGCCCTGCCTCGAACCGCTTCCATCGGCCTAATGGCGGTACCAGACGTGCCGCAGTCTGCGGGTTGAGCTTATCCAGCGCGATGATGCAGTCGGCGATCAGGCGATAGCCCTTGCCCGACCCATGGTGGAACGCCCATTGATTGCTTGCAAATGCCCCGAACAGCGACCGAACCCGGTTGGGGTTGCCCATGGTGAAGTCTGGATGCGCGCTTAACTGCGCGACCAGATCCACCGTATCGGGATGCAGCGCAAAGGCTTGGGTCTGGAACCATTTGTCCAGCGTCAGCGCGTCATCGCGATAACGGTTGTAGAAAATGTCGAGCGCCGCCTCCCGTTCGGCGCTGGTCCCGCTGGCCAGCGTCGCGAGCGCGGCCTGTCGCTCGGTCATATTGTCAGCCTCGTCGAACTGCGCGAAGGCGATGGCGGGGCCATCCTGCGCGCCTGATGCCACCAGATATTGGAGCGCGACGTTGCGCAGCTTGCGCGCGCCTTTGGCGGCAGGTGACAGGGAAAAGCCGTTGGCCTTGGTTTGGGCGTGGATGTCGCGCCATAGTGGCTCCAGCGCGCTGCCGATCCTGCGTTGCAAGGCGTCGCGAGCACCATGGATCGCATCGGGATCGACCACCCGCATCTGGTCGCCCAGATAGGCTTCGCTGGGCAGGCGAATCGTCTCGGCGATGAAAGCAGGGTCGAGCATCGGATCGGTGATGGTGTTGCGG
The DNA here is from genome assembly GCF_035818615.1 of Sphingobium sp. CR2-8. NCBI lineage: Bacteria > Pseudomonadati > Pseudomonadota > Alphaproteobacteria > Sphingomonadales > Sphingobiaceae > Sphingobium > Sphingobium wonjuense. The sequence goes on from NZ_JAYKZY010000002.1 coordinate 3,480,282, forward strand.
ACGGCGTCTATCACCGCATCGCCATCCACCGCCTGGCCGGCGATCGCGCCGATCAGCACATTGACCATCAACTGCTGCATCGCTTCATAGCGGGCGAAGGGATCGTCGTCATGTGCCGACAGGAACGCGAGATCAGCCTGACTGCGGTTGGTTTCCACGATGACGGGGGCGGAAAAGCCGCGATTGATCGACAGAATCGGCGCGCTGGCGAAGTCGCTAAAGACGAAGTTCTGCCGCTCCTCCGTCAGCATCAAGAGTTCGTCGCCACGATGATCGCCGGTGATGGGATCGAACAGCGCGGTGCGCAGCGGGATCGCCATGGGGGGCTTGTCGGTCTGCCCCGGCGTCGGCGGCATGTTCTGCTCCAATGTGAGCTCGACGGTCCGGGTCACGGGATCATGGCTGATGAGGGCGCGGACATGGGGCGTTCCGGCCTCTTCATACCAGCGGCGGAACTGGGTCAAATCGATCTGCCCCCCCTCTTCCATCGCCAGAACGAAATCCTCGCAGGTGGCGGCCTCCCCGTCATGCCGGTCGAAATAGAGATCGCTGGCGGTACGGAAGCGTTCCGGGCCAAGCATCAGCGCGATCATGCGGATCAATTCCGCGCCCTTATTGTAGATGGTCGCCGTGTAGAAGTTACTGATTTCCATATAGGATTCGGGGCGAACCGGATGCGCGAGCGGGCCAGAATCCTCCTGGAACTGGCCGGCGCGCAAAATGCGGACATCCTCGATCCGCTTGACCGCATGGCTGCCCATGTCGGCCGAGAAATTCTGGTCACGAAAAACGGTGAAGCCTTCTTTCAGGCTCAGTTGGAACCAGTCGCGACAGGTGACGCGGTTGCCGGACCAGTTGTGGAAATATTCATGCGCCACTACGCCTTCGACGCCATCATAGTCGATATCCGTAGCAGTTTCAGGATCGGCCAAGATATAGCGCGAATTGAAGATGTTGAGGCCCTTATTCTCCATCGCGCCGAAATTGAAGTCGGCCACGGCAACGATGTTGAACACGTCCAGATCATATTCGCGGCCGTAGACGCGCTCGTCCCAGGCCATGCTGTTCTTGAGCGCCTGCATCGCATGATCCGTGCGCGGCAGGTCCGCTTCGCGCACCCAGATACCCAGCGCGACTTCTCGCCCGCTCATCGTGATGAAACGATCGACGTTGCAGGCGAGGTCGCCAGCGACCAGCGCGAAGAGGTAGCAGGGCTTGGGAAAAGGATCGCGCCATTGCGCCCAGTGGCGGTCATCGGGCAGGTCGCCCTGTGCAATCGGATCGCCATTGGCGAGCAATATGGGAAAGCGCACCTTGTCCGCCGCCATGCGCACCACATAGCGAGACAGGACATCAGGCCGATCGGGGAAGAAAGTGATACGCCGGAATCCCTCCGCCTCGCACTGGGTGCAGAGCAACCCGCCGCTGGCATAGAGGCCCATCAGCTTGCTATTGCCCTCCGGCGACAGTTCGACCAGCGTTTCGACGCTGTGCGCCGCCTGCGGCAAGGCGATGATGAGCGCACCTGCTTCCAGATGCCATTCGTCCTGCGCCAACACGCGCCCATTCACACACACCGTCAGCGGAACGATGCCGTCTCCGTCGAGGCGCAGGGGCCGATCATGATCGCCATTACGCGTGACCGACAGGGTCGCCCGTACCAATGTCCGCGCCGGGTCGAGATCGAAGTCGAGCGCAATGTCGGGCACCAGCCAGTCGGGCGGACGATAGTCCATACGCCGAATGACGGCAGGGGCAGCGGCGTTGGTGGAGAGCATGTCGGCCATGCCCACAAGCTAGGGAGCGAGGGGTCAAAAGGCCAGTGGTAGTTGCCGGTTAGTGATGCCGTTTACGCTAGAGCGCGTTCAGATGCGCTCGCCCGACAGCCGCTGGCATAGCATATCCAGCTGATCGAGATTGGAATAACGCAGCGACAAGGAACCGCCAGTCGAACCACCCTCATGCGCGATATCGACCTTCAATCCCAATATATCGGCCAGATGCTGTTCCAGCGCCGCGATGTCCGGATCCTTGTCTCGGGCGGCGCCATTAGCGGCCTGACCGGGCTTGGCCGTTGGAGCCTCTGCGCCCGTCTTGACCCGACGCACCAGCTGTTCGGTATCGCGGACCGAAAGGCCCTTATCTTCCACCTGCCGTGCCAGCGCTTCGCAATCGGGCACCCCGATCAAGGCGCGGGCATGGCCCATGCTGATCCGGCTTTCCATGACCTGCTGCTGCACCGTCTTGGGCAGGTCGAGCAAGCGCATGAGATTGGCGACATGGCTGCGCGATTTGCCGACGATCCGGCCCAGCGCTTCCTGACTATGGTGGAATTCGGCGATCAGTTTGCGATAGGCTTCCGCCTCTTCGATCGGGTTGAGATCTTCGCGTTGGATATTCTCGATCAGCGCGATTTCGAGCGTTTCCTGCTCGTCGAAATCGCGGACGATGGCGGGTATGCGATGCATCTGCGCGCGCTGCGCAGCGCGCCAGCGCCGTTCGCCAGCGATGATCTGAAAACCGCCGCCGTGGGGCCGCACGATGATCGGCTGGATGATGCCGCGCTTGGCGATGCTGTCCGCCAATTCCTGCAACGCGCCTTCGTCGAAATGACGACGCGGCTGTTCCGGGTGTGGTTGGATCAGGGCAACCTCGATGCTTTGCACGGCTTTGCCATTGGCAGGCATCGCGCTGGGTGCGGCGGTTTCCTCGCGCGGCGGTGCGTCGCCCAGCAGCGCGGACAGGCCCCGGCCCAAACCATGAGGGCGCTTGACGATCTTCGGCTTATCGGTGGTGTCGTTGCTCAAGCGGCAACCTCCTGTCGGGGCAGGCGCGCGATCAACTCACGCGCCAGGCGCATATAGGCTTCCGATCCCGAACAGCGGAAATCGTAGATGAGGGCAGGCACGCCATGGCTGGGCGCTTCGGACAATCGCACATTGCGCGGAATGACCGTAGTGAAAACCAGATCGCCCAGACAGGCGCGCACATCGTCCGCGACCTGATCGGTCAGGCGGTTGCGACGATCATACATGGTGAGCGCCACCCCCATGATGGACAGCACGGGGTTGAACCGACCCCGGATACGCTCGACGGTCTGGAGTAGTTGCGACAACCCCTCCAGCGCGAAAAATTCGCATTGCAGCGGGACAAGCAGATATTGCGCCGCGACCATGGCGTTGATCGTCAACAGCCCCAGCGACGGCGGGCAGTCGATCAGGCAGATATCCCACCGCCCTGGTTGCGCCTCAGCCAGCACCCGCTCCAGCCTGTGCGTACGCTCTTCATATTCGATCAGCTCGATCTCGCAGCCCGACAGATCCTGCGTCGCGGGCACCAGGTCCAATTTGGGCACACGGGTGGCGATGATGGTGTCGTCCAGCGCGCAATTGCCGACCAGCAGATCGTAGCTGGACTGGGCGCGGTCGGCATGGCCGACTCCAAGACCCGTCGAGGCGTTACCCTGCGGATCAAGATCCACCAGCAAAACACGCAGCCCGGTCGCGGCCAGGCCGGTCGCAAGGTTGATCGCGGTAGTGGTCTTACCCACGCCGCCCTTCTGATTGGCGATGGCGATACGGATCATCCTCGGCCTTTCCTTCTGGCGACAGGGTGTACGGCGTGGGCGATGATGATGGCGCTATCCGCGTCGGTCACGCTCGGTTCCACGTGAAACCTACCTTGCCATGTCGCACGCGCCGCCTCCAGTTCATTTTGCGCATTTCGTCCCTTCGGCAGCACCCAGAGGCTTTTTTTATCGGAAAGGTGCCGCGCGGAGTCGAACAGCTTGGGCAGAGGCGCGTAAGCGCGGGCGCTGATCACGGCAGCGGCGGTCGCGGGCATCATCTCCACCCGTCCGCCAAAAACACTCGCATGCGCCAATCGCAGTTCCGCGATCACGAAGTTCAAAAAGTCGATCCTCTTGCGCCGGGATTCCGCCATCACCAAGGGGCGATCGGACAGGCAGGCGAGGACAATGCCAGGCAGGCCCGCGCCTGAGCCCAGATCCAGCCATGCCCCTTCCCCGGCGTCCGTGGCATGCGGCAGAAGCTGCGCAGAATCGACGATATGTCGCGCCCAGACATGCGGGCGGGTCGATTCTGCGATCAGATTTTGTTCGTCCATGGCCGATAGGAGGATGGCGACATAGCGCTCCAGCCTGTCCCATGTTTCACGTGAAACGTCGAACTGCGCTTGCAACCAAGCGCGTGCTTCTTCTTCGGTCATGCAGCAACCCGGCGCGCATGGACCAAAATGGCCGCAAGCGCGGCAGGCGTGATCCCGCGAATACGGCCGGCCGCTGCCAGCGTATCGGGCCGCGCGGCATCCAGTCGTTCAATCATCTCGGTGGATAATCCTCCGATGACATGGAAGTCGAAATCGGCGGGGATGCTCACCCGCTCATTGCGGCGCAGTTCGGCGATTTCGGCGTCCTGCCGCTGGAGGTAGGGCGCGTAATGCGCGTCCTCCAAAATCTCGTCCCGTAGATCAGCCGGGGCATCACGAAGCGAAGTTGCCAGATCGCACAGCCGTGCGCGATCGACTTCGGGGAAGCGCGCCCATTCGAATAGGCTGCGCCGCGCCCCATCCTGACGCACCGCCGCGCCCGCGCGCGCCATTTCACTGGCGGTCATCATTCTGGCAAGATCGGCCTCGACAGCCGACCGGACCGCCTGCCGCGCGGCAAGTCGCGCGGCGCGATCCGGCCCGACAACGCCATGTGCCAGACCGATAGGACTAAGCCGCGTTTCCGCATTGTCCGCGCGGAGCCTGAGCCGATATTCGGCACGAGCGGTCAGCATGCGATAGGGTTCGGTGACGCCCTGCAAAACCAGATCATCGATCATCACGCCGATATAGCTGCTCGCACGATCGAGAATCAGCGGCGCTTCGGTTCGCGCCCGCGCCGCGGCGTTGATGCCCGCGATCAGCCCCTGGGCGGCAGCCTCCTCATAACCCGTCGTGCCATTGATCTGCCCAGCACAGAATAGGCCGGACAATTGGCGGACCTCCAGCGTGGAATCCAGCGCGCGCGGATCGACATGATCATATTCGACGGCATAGCCCGGCACGGCGATATCGACTTGTTCCAGTCCAGGCATGGAGCGCACCATCGCCAACTGGACATCGGTCGGCAGCGAGGTGCTGATGCCATTGGGATAGACCAGCGCATCATCCAGCCCTTCCGGCTCCAAAAAAACCTGATGCCCGTCGCGATCGCCGAAACGTAGAACCTTGTCTTCAATGGAAGGACAATAGCGCGGTCCCCGCCCTTCGATCGCACCGCTGAATAGTGGCGACCGACCAAGGCCCTCACGAATGATCGCATGGGTCGCATCGTTGGTGCGCGTGATGGCGCAAGCCAGTTGGGGCAGGATGCGCTTGGTGGACAAGGGCGACATCGTCCACCCTTCGCTATCGGACTGCTGCGTTTCGAGGCGCGCCCAATCGATGGTGCGCCCGTCGAGGCGCGGCGGCGTCCCCGTCTTGAGCCGCGCGATCGGCAGGCCCAAAGTGCGAAGCTGGACGCCCAGCGCGCTGGCAGCCCGTTCGCCGATCCGCCCGCCCGTCTCGCGCTCATCGCCACGAAACAATTTGCCGCCCAGAAAGGTGCCGGTCGCCAGCACGACGGATGGTGCAACGAGGGTCCGCCCGTCGGCCAGAACGACGCCCGCGACGGCGCTTTCCTCGATCAACAGACTATCCGCCTCTCCCTCGACAATCACCAGCCCTCTTTGCGCATCGAGCATCGCGTGAATCGCAGCGCGATAGCGTTTGCGGTCCGCCTGAATGCGCGGTCCCTGCACCGCCGCGCCCTTGCTGCTATTGAGCATGCGATAGTGAATGGCGGCGTCGTCGGCCGCCCGTGCGATCAACCCGTCCAGCGCATCCACCTCGCGGACCAGGTGGCCCTTGCCCAGACCTCCAATGGCCGGGTTGCAGGACATGGCGCCCACCGTATCGCGCGCGAAGGTCAGTAGCGCCACCGCCGCTCCCTTGCGGGCAGCCGCCGCTGCGGCCTCGCAGCCCGCATGGCCGCCGCCGACCACGATCACATCATAGCGTGTTTGCATGGCGTGGCCCTTATCAGATGAAAGGGTATATGGTCAAAAGCGTTCCACGTGGAACAGTGTCATTTGCCGATGCAGAAACCCGAAAAGAGTCGATCGAGCATATCCTCGGTGCTGGCCTGCCCGGTCAGGGCGTCGATGGTGCGACGCGCCTGCCGCAAATCCTCGGAAATCACGAGCAGGTCGCCGGTCGCGCTGGCAGCTTCAAGATGGGCGAGCAACTGTCCAACTCGCTGTCTCTGACGGTCGTGTAGAGCGTAGTCGCCCTCCCCCGGCAGCAATGCCGCGGCGCGCATCTGCAATGCGGAAACCAAAGCATCCATGCCCTCCATCGTCCTTGCAGACACATGGAGACCTGGGCGTCCGAGATCACCGCGATCGCTCTGCGCCGCGATCAGCAGCGCGTCGGCGCTGGGCATGTCTTGCGCATCGCCCAGCCACAGGATGATATCCGCCGCGTCCATGGCGGCACGTGCGCGGTTGATCCCGATCGCCTCGATCGCGTCGCCTGCCACGTCCCGCAAACCGGCCGTGTCTGTGAAGAGGAAAGCGGTGCCGCCGATCGCTGCGGGCACTTCGATCCGATCGCGTGTCGTACCGGCAATGTCGGATACAATCGCCGCCTCCCGACCGACTAGTGAGTTTAGCAACGTAGACTTGCCGGCGTTGGGCGGTCCCGCCAGCACGACCCGAACGCCGTCGCGAAGCCGCTCTGCTGATGGTGCGGCCAAGACCAGAGCAATATCAGACGCTAATGCCGCGATCCCCGCGCCGATGCGATGCTCGATCGCTTCGTCAGGCACATCATCCTCGTCGGAAAAATCGAGCGCGGCTTCCGCCATGGCGGACAGGTCCAGCAGTTGCCCCAGCCAACCATCGATCCGCCGTGAGAAATGCCCCTCCGCCATCAGCAGCGCCGCGCGCCGCTGTGCTTGGGTTTCGGCGGCGAGCAGGTCGGACAGGCCCTCCACGGCATTCAGGTCCATGCGGCCATGGGCAAAGGCGCGACGGGTAAACTCGCCTGCGTCGGCGCGGCGCAGTCCGGCTATGGCGGCCAGCGCCGCCTCGACCGCTACGATGACGGCGCGTCCGCCATGGCAATGCAACTCCGCCATGTCCTCACCGGTCACGGTCGTCGGACCGGGCAGCCAGAGCAGCAAGGCACGATCCAGCGGCGCGCCGTCGCGGGGGTCTTTCAACAAAGCAAGGCTGGCGACACGCGGCGGCGGGAGACGACCCGCCAGCGTCGACAATGAAGGGCCAGCGCCCGGTCCGCTCACCCGGATGACCGCAATACCGGCGGGCGGCGCCCCGCTCGACAGAGCGAAGATCGTATCGCCTTCCCTATCCAACATGACGCTTATTTCTTGTCGCTACCGCCGGACATGCTCGACAGGCCCATGTTCATCATCTGCTGGAACAGGCGCATGCCCGCGTCGCCCATGGGCGAGAAGCTCTTGAACAGCGTCTCCATCTGCTCGGCATTGCCGATGCCGTCGAAGCCGTCGAGCATCGTCTTGATATATTTGTCATGGATCGGCGTAACATCGGGTAGCCCCAGAAACGCGCGGGCTTCGGCCGGGGTGCAGTCCACGTCGACGGTTACCTTCATGTCCCTGCCCTTCCCTTCGGCCTTCAGCATTCCTGCGTCCGTCATGCCGCAATTGGCCGCATCAACGCAAATTTTTAAACGTAGCAGGCGGTTGCGCCTCCGTCTGGATCGGCCAATATGCGCTCCATTCTCACAGCGGCAAGGATATCGGCATGGGCGACTTCACTTCTATCACAACGCTGGACGGCGATGCGCAGTTCGACGCCTATGTGGCGAAACCCGAGGAGGCGAGCGCGGCGATCATCGTCATTCAGGAAATTTTCGGCGTCAATGAAGGCATTCGCGCCAAATGCGATAGCTGGGCCAAGGCCGGTTATGTCGCCTATGCGCCCGACCTGTTCTGGCGGCAGGAACCGCATGTCGAACTGGATGCCGATGTGCCGGAAGAGTTCCAGACGGCGATCGGCCTGATGCAGAAGCTCAACCAGGATCAGGCCATCCGCGACATCGAGGCCACGATCAAGGCGGCGCGCGCCGCCGGGGCCGACAAGGTCGGACTGGTCGGTTACTGCCTGGGCGGACGACTGGCCTTCATGGCCGCCTGCCGTACGGATGGCGACGCCTTCGTCGGCTATTATGGCGTCGGTATCGACGGTCTGCTGGACGAGCAGAAGGCCATCGGCAAGCCTGTGCTGTTGCATGTGCCGACGGCGGACCATTTCGTTCTGCCCGATGCGCAAAAGGCAATGCATGCGGGGCTGGCCGACAATCGCCATGTGACGTTGCATGATTATGAAGGGCTGGACCATGGCTTCGCCGCAGAGACGGGCAACCGTCGCGATCCGGCCGCAGCCGAACTGGCGGACGGGCGTACCGCCGATTTCTTCGCCGAGCATCTCGTCTGATGAGCGGCGCATGGCGGATGGTCGCCCACAGCCATGGCGGACCGGACGTGATCGTGCGGGAGGAATTCGATCCCGGCACACCCGGTGAAGGCGAATTGCTGATCGCGCAGGATGGGATCGGCGTCAACTTCATCGATACCTATTATCGCACCGGTCTCTACCCCTCGCCCCTGCCGACAGCTTTGGGATCGGAAGGCGCGGGACGAGTCGTGGCCGTGGGACCGGGCGTGTCGGATTTCGCGATCGGCGATGTGGTGGGCTGCGCGAGCGGCCTGGGCGCTTATGCGACCCACCGCATCGTTCCCGCCGATCGCGTGGTGCGCATCCCCGATGGCGTGTCGACGCAGGACGCGGCGGCGATGATGCTCAAAGGCATGACCGCCTGCTATCTGGCCGAAGACACGACCGCGTTGCAGGCCGGGCAGGTTGCGCTGGTCCATGCCGCAGCGGGCGGCGTCGGCTCCGTCCTCGTCCCCTGGCTGCGCGACAAGGGTGTGATTGTCATCGCCCATTGCGGGTCCGCCGAAAAGGCGGCGCGCGTAGAGGCGGACCATAGCCTGCATGGTCCGTTCGACGATCTCGCGGCGCGCGTGCGCGACCTGACGGACGGTCAGGGCGTTGATGTGGTCTATGACGGCGTCGGCAAGGACAGCTGGGCCGCTTCGCTCGCCAGCCTCAAACGGCGCGGGCTGATGGTCAGCTATGGCAATGCATCGGGTGCGGTGCCACCAGTCAGCCTGCTGGACCTCAGCCGGGGCGGTTCGCTCTACGTCACCCGCCCGACCCTGTTCGACTATATCGCAACGGCCGACACATTGGCGCATACCGCCGACCGCCTGTTCGACCGGATGCAGCGCGGCGTGGTGAAGGCGGTCATCGGCCAGCGTTTCGCGCTGAGCGATGCGGCAGAGGCGCATCGCGCATTGGAGGCGCGGCAGACGACCGGCGCTACCGTGCTGGTGCCGTAACAGGGCATGCTGTGCCCCGGCGAAGGCCGGGTCCAGGGTGTCTTGGCGCAGCGGTTGACTGCTCTAGACCCGGCCTTTGCCCGGGAACAAGCTGGTCTAGCGGCTAGTGGGTCTATTTGTCTTTGCTCGGAGCCGGATGGAGTTTTAGCAAAAAAGGGGGGCGGAACCTGTATGGTTCCGCCCCCTTTTTTGCGCGTCCGGCCGATCAGCCGAACAGCGTCAATATCCCGACCTGATTGTCGACGAACCCTTCATAGATCATCTTGACCGCGACATAGACGATGACGGCCAGGCCGATATAGGCGATCCAGCGGAAGCGCTCGATATATTTGGCGATGATGTTGGCGGCGACGCCCATCAGCGCAACGGACAGGATCAGCCCGATGATGAGAATCCCGGGATGGTCCTTCGCGGCGCCCGCGACGGCCAGCACATTGTCCAGGCTCATGCTGACGTCGGCGACGGCCACGGCCCAGGCGGCGGCGGCGAAGCTCTTGGCCGGGCGCAGGCCCGACACATCGTCGTCGCTGGTATCGCCCGGCGTCTCCCCGCCCCGCTTGGGATGGAGTTCGCGCCACATCTTGAAGCTGACCCACAGCAGCAGCAGGCCGCCCGCCAGGATCAGGCCGACGATCTGCATCAACTGACTGACCACCAGCGCAAAGCCGATGCGCAGCACCAGCGCGGCGATGATGCCGATCAGGATCACCTTCTGCCGCTGCGCTGCGGGTAGCCCTGCCGCAAGCGCGCCGACGACGATCGCGTTGTCGCCCGCCAGCAGGATGTCGATCATCAGCACCTGCCCAAAGGCGGCCAGGGCGCTTGGCGATGTTATATTACTGAAATCATTGATGATATGCTGCCAGATATCGGCGGGGGAACCCAGCCCCTGAGCGGCAGCAGCTGCGGTGGTCAACAGGTCGATCAAAGTGGGTCTCCGAAATAGCGGACCTGCGGCATCGGATCATAAAATCCATGAAGCAGCGCACGCCATTGCTGATAGCGATCCGAGCGCCGAAAGCCATCCCTGTGATCGGCGATCGTTTCCCAATGCACAAGCAACAGATAGCAGCCGGGTTCCTCCGGCGCGGGGCGAACTTGCAGGTCGATGAAACCGGGGGATGCGGCGATTAGCGGCTTGGCCTTGGTCATGGCCTGTCGAAAGGCGTCATCCTGTCCGGGGCGGACCTGAAGCAACGCCTGCTCGACAACCATGATGCACTATCCTTACTGGTTCATCGAATCGAAGAAGTCTTCGTTGGTCTTGCTGTCCTTCATCTTGTCCAGCAGGAACTCCATCGCATCGATCGTGCCCATCTGCATCAGGATGCGACGCAGCACCCACATCTTGGAAAGCTTGGGCTTGTCGACCAGCAGTTCTTCCTTGCGGGTGCCGGACTTGCCGACGTCCAGCGCCGGGAAGATGCGCTTGTCCGCGACCTTGCGGTCCAGCACGATTTCGGAGTTGCCGGTGCCCTTGAACTCCTCGAAGATGACCTCGTCCATGCGGCTGCCGGTGTCGATCAGCGCGGTGGCGATGATGGAGAGCGAGCCGCCTTCCTCGATGTTACGCGCCGCGCCGAAGAAGCGCTTGGGGCGCTGGAGCGCGTTGGCGTCGACGCCGCCGGTCAGCACCTTGCCCGAGGACGGCACCACGGTGTTGTAGGCACGGCCCAGGCGCGTGATCGAATCGAGCAGGATGACGACATCCTTCTTGTGCTCGACCAGGCGCTTGGCCTTTTCGATCACCATTTCGGCGACCTGGACGTGGCGAGTGGCCGGTTCGTCGAAGGTGGAGGAGACGACCTCGCCCTTCACGCTGCGCTGCATGTCGGTGACCTCTTCCGGGCGCTCGTCGATCAGCAGGACGATCAGGAAGACTTCGGGATGATTGTCGGTGATCGCCTTGGCGATATTCTGGAGCATCACCGTCTTGCCGACGCGGGGTGGCGCGACGATCAGCGTACGCTGGCCCTTGCCTTGCGGCGAGACGATATCGATGACGCGGGCCGACTTGTCCTTCTGGGTCGGATCATAGGGGTCCAGCGTCAGCTTCGATTCGGGATAGAGCGGCGTCAGATTGTCGAAGTTCACGCGATGGCGGACGACATCGGGATCATCGAAATTGACGGTCGTCAGCTTCGTGAGAGCGAAATAGCGCTCGCCATCCTTGGGCGCGCGGATCTCGCCGTCCACCGTGTCGCCGGTGCGCAGGCCGAACTTGCGCACCTGATTGGGGGAGACATAGATATCGTCCGGGCCGGCCAGGAAATTCGCCTCTGGGCTGCGCAGGAAGCCGAAGCCGTCGGGCAGCACCTCGATCGTGCCCTCGCCCATGATCTGCTCGCCATTCTCCGCCTCGGCCTTCAGGATCGCGAACATCAGGTCCTGCTTGCGCAGCGTCGATGCGCTTTCCACGCCCAGCTCTTCGGCCAGCTGCACGAGGTCTGCGGGCGCTGTTTTCTTGAGGTCCTTGAGATGCATTGCGAATCGGTCCGATGGCGAGAGGGTGAAATGCGCCGGAAGAAGGAAGGATGGATACCAGGCAGGACGCCGGTCAAGTCCCGTTCCGGTCGGACGGGATGAATGACTAGGCGTTTAGCGATGCCACGGCAGGGAAGTCAAGGCAGGACGAGCGATGGCGGCAGGGGAAAATCGCCTTTTTGGCCGCCCACATGAGGCGGGCAGTGCTGCTGGCGCGACAAGGACCTTTCATGGTAAAAGAGCGGCATAAGATGGAAGGATGAGGATATGAGACGGCGCCCGGCCTGGTGGGGAGTCTCGTCGATGGCCCTGCTGGGTATCGCAATGGCGATAGTCGGCCCGCCCCTCGCCGCCCAGGATGCAGCGCCGACCAACGGCGATCCGGCGCCGTCGCTGGACCCCGACATCCCGCCTGCCGTCGTGCAAACGGCTCCGTCGCTCGATGCACGCGTGACTATTCCCATCTCGATCGACGGCAAGGGGCCGTGGAACTTCATCATCGACACCGGATCGCAGCGCACCGTCATCGCGCGCGAACTGGCGCAGGCGTTGGCGCTACCGCCACGCGCGGACGTGACCATCATCAGCATGACCGGACGGTCGCAGGCCCGGACGGTAGCCCTGCCGCGGCTGGGCTTCGGCGGCAGCCTGATCGACGATATCGAAGCGCCGGTGCTGGAGGGCGCGGATCTGGGCGCGCCCGGGTTGCTGGGCCTGGACAGCCTGCATGCCAAGCGGGTGACGCTCAATTTCCGCACCGGCCGGATGGAAATCGCCAATAGCGCCGCGCGTCGACCCCCGGTCGATCCCGAGACGATCGTGGTGGAAGCGCGCCGCCGCCGGGGACAGTTGATCCTGCTGGATTCCGACGTGAACGGGATGAAGGTCGCCATCATGCTCGACACCGGCACCAATTTCAGCATCGGCAATCTGGCGCTGCGCGACCGGCTCATCTCCAAAAAGCGCGCGCCGTCGATGATGGAAGCGACGCTGACTAGCGTAACGGGTGGATTGCTGACTGGGCAGGTTGGACGGATTGCGTCGGTGCGGATGGGACGCGTAAACTTGAAGGACGTCCCGCTATTGTTTGCCGACGCCAGCCCGTTCACGGAATTGGGTATGCGCGACAAGCCTGCCTTGCTGCTGGGCATCAGCGCACTCCGCATCTTCGACCGCGTGGCGATCGACTTCGGGCGCGGGAAGGTCGATTTCCTTTTACCGGATGCCAGCGCGGCGAAGGGACTGCGCTTTGCAGCGAAAAACGGGACTGAGGGGTGAGTCCATCAGCGTGATTCTAGAATCAAGTTGAACTAACCCTTACTATTCGGGAATTTTCACCACATTATTGGAAATATTTTCTACAAAGATGAGGCGCGATCGGCGAGAATGGCTGATTTTCAGCGGTTTCCTCAAACTGGCACGGCCCCTGCAAAGCTGTCGGCATGATCCACAACGGATCGTCACAGTCATTCAGGGAAGGACCAACATCATGAAGACCATCGCTCTCACCGCCGCTGTCGTTGCCGCCACCATCGCCGTTTCGGCCACTGCGACCCCCGCTTTCGCCCGTGCAGAGGGCCGCTTCGGCAGTTCCACCGTCACCTACAACCCGAAGACCGACCGCTATTGCTTCCGCGAAACGGTCACCGGCTCGAAAGTTCCTGCGGCGGATTGCCGTTCGAAGAATGAATGGGCGCTCAACGGCCTGACCATCGAGCATAAGACCCGCGTCCAGATCGCGCGCCGTTGAGGCCGTCCGCCATGCCCCTCCCTGTCGATCCGATCGGATCGGTCAGGGATTGGGCGTAGGCCGGGTCGTCGGGGGCTGTTGCCGCTGACGGTCGCGACCCAGCACATTATCGATCCACTGCTGGTCGATACGCGGGGGCTGCGGTCGGTCCTGCTGGGGGCGATCCTCCGGATCGACCTCCATCTGCGGATCGTCATCCTGCCTGTCACGGGCTTCGGGGCGCTGGCGTTCGATCGGCAGGCCATTTTCATCGACCATCATGCCGCCCATGCCGTTATCGGGGCTGCCATAATAGGCCTCATCATCCGGCTCCAACTGCCATTCGGGCAGCGTCACCTGGGTTTCGAACTGCTCGACCGGGCGCTTGGCGACGGCCACCTTCATATAATCGGCAAAGGCCCGGGCAGGCGCACGGCCGCCTTGCAGCCCGCCAACCGCCTTGGCGTCGTCGCGGCCCATCCAGACGCCGGTGGTGATGCCGCTGGAAAAACCGAGGAAATAGCCATCCTTGTTGCTGGTCGTCGTGCCGGTCTTGCCCGCCACTGGGCGACCGATCTGCGCTGCCTTGCCGGTGCCGGTGCTGACTGCCGTCTGCATCAGGTCCGTCATGCCCGCCGCGACCCATGGGGCGACCAGCACGCGGCTGGCATCGTCCTGATGGCTGTAGAGCAGGCGATCGTCGGCGGTCGTCACCTTGGTGATGCCGTAAGGCGTCACCGCAATGCCCTTGCGCGCGATCGAAGCCGCGGCGCGGGTCATGTCGATCAGCCGCACGTCCGACGTCCCCAGCACCATGGACGGATGGGTATTGACCGGCGTGGTGATGCCAAAGCGGCGCGCCATGTCGGCGACGGTCGGGAAGCCGACCTCCACACCCAGTTTCGCCGCGACCGTATTGATCGAATAGGCAAAGCCGGTGCGGATATCGATGTCGCCCGAAAACCGCCCGCTGCTGTTGCGGGGGGACCAGCCGTTGATCGTCACCGGTTCATCGGTGACGCCGGTGTCGGGCGTATAGCCAGCCTCCAGCGCGGCCATATAGACGAAGATCTTCCATGCCGATCCGGGCTGGCGCGTCGCGGTAGTGGCGCGATTATAGTTGGACGTGACATAATCCAGGCCGCCGACCATCGCCCGCACGGCGCCGTCGCGATCCAGGCTGACCATCGCGCCCTGCGTGCCGGACGGCACATTGGCCTTGATCGCGGCGGTCGCGGCGTTCTGCATGCCCAAATCGATCGTGGTATAGACTTCCAGCGGTTCGTTCGGTTCGTCGATCAGCAGGTCGAGCTGGGGCAGCGCCCAGTCGGTGAAATAGCGCACGCTGTTCTGCGGCGGCTCTGGCGCCATCTTGACGCTGGCCAGATCGACCTCGGCGCGCTGCGACGCGGAAATCGCCTCATTCGCCTGCATCAGGTCCAGCACGACGCCGGCCCGGCCGATCGCGGCATCCGCGTCCGCCGTGGGGGAATAGCTGGATGGGGCCTTGACCAGGCCAGCGACGATCGCAGCTTCGGGCAGGCTCAGGCGGGTGGCGGGGTGGCCGAAAAATTTGCGGCTGGCCGCGTCGATGCCATAGGCGCCGCCGCCGAAATAGACCTTGTTGAGGTAGAGTTCCAGGATCTGCCGCTTGGTAAATTTGCGTTCCAGCGCCAGCGCCAGCACCATTTCGCGGATCTTGCGCCCGAAACTATAGCTGTTGTTCAGGAAGATGTTGCGCGTCACCTGCTGGGTGATGGTCGATGCGCCCTGCCAGCGGCGGCCCGACCCGCGCCGCTCCACCGCGACCCAGGCAGCGCGCGCCATGCCGATCGGATCGACGCCGGGGTGCAGGTAGAAGCGCCGGTCCTCGGTCGACACCATCGCGTCGACCATGACCTGCGGAATCTGATCGAAGCGCAGCCATTGGCCGAAACTCGGCCCCAGGGACACGATCACGCTGCCATCGGCGGCGTGGACGCGGATCATTTGGCCGTTGGGGGATGATTTCAGGCTGTCATAGTCGGGCAGGGATTGCATCGCGATCACCACCGCGACGACGACGGCCAGCAGCCCGGCCACCGCTGCCGCCAGGCCGATCTTCAGCCCGCGCAGCGCCCATGTTTTCGCGCGGCCACGCGGCGCGCCCTTGCTCTTGCCTGATCCTGCCATCTGTGCCGCCCCGGATACGCGCTAATCCCGGCCCCTGCCAGCGCAAATCATGCGTCCGGCGCGGAAAAAGACCGTCGCGGCCTCCATGCGCATGGGCGCTTTACCGGGGATGAATGGGCAAGCATGTCCTACAACGCCACCCACGTTTTCGCCCTGATCCTGTTGAAGCTTCTATAAAGAAAGAGGCTTCGACAGGCTCAGCCCGAACGGGGCATGGTGAGGCCGCGCTATTCCGTCTCGTCGCGCGGCTTGAAGTCCAGGCTGGCGCTGTTCATGCAATAACGCAGGCCGTTGACGCCCGGGCCGTCCGGGAAGACATGGCCCAGATGGCCTTCGCACGCGGCGCAACGGACTTCGGTGCGGATCATGCCATGGCTGGCGTCGCGAATTTCCTCGACCGCGTCGATATCGACCGGCGCGGTGAAGCTGGGCCAGCCCGATCCGCTGTCATATTTTTCTTCCGCGTCGAACAGTTCGGCGCCGCAACCGGCGCAAAAATAGACGCCGTCCGCTTTGTTGCCATTATATTTGCCGGTAAAGGCGCGTTCCGTGCCCGCTTCGCGCAGCACATGATATTGTTCGGGGGAAAGGCGGTCGCGCCATTCGGCTTCGCTCAGGGTCAGCTTGTCCATCGCGTCTATATGGTTCTGTCCGCCCGGGGCTTCAAGCCCGCTCCCGCGCCGCCTGCCGCGCGATCGTCAACAGTTCGTGGCGGACCATCAGATCGCCCGTCCCCCGGCCCGACCGGGTGGCGCGTTCCGCCTCCAGCAGCCGCTGGAGCACGCGTGCGATGCCGGGCGCGTCCCACAGCTTCACCTGGCGCGACACCAGACCCTTTTCCTTCCAGAAAACCGCCTTGCCTGCCGCCTCCACCGCGCCTTCCAGCCGCCCGCTGGCGTCGAAATCGATGCGGATATGGGCGATCAGCATGGCGCGGTTGAGCAGCGGTCGAATAACGGACGCCATGGCGGTGCCGGTTTCGCCAAGACTGGTCAGTTCGCGGTGCATGGTTTTCAGGTCGCCGCCCAGCACGGCGTTGACCAGCGGGCCGACCTCCGTATCGGGATTGTCGGCGGACAGGGCGTCCAGCGCCTCCGCCGTCGCTTCGCTTGGCCGGTCGGGCGCGGCGTCGAGATAGAGAATCAGCTTCTCGATCTCACCTGTCATCAGCGCCCGGTCGCCATTGGCCAGCGCCACGATCCGCCGGGCCAGGTCGGACGACAGCCGCAACCCGCCGTCGCGCGCGATGCCGACAGCGATCTGTTCCGATTCGCGCGCATCGGGCTGGTAGGATATGCAGGCCATCGCCGCTTTGTGATCCAGCGCCAGCTTGACCAGCTTCGACGTGGCTTTGAGCGCCCCGGCGACCGCGATCACCGGGTTCCCAACCGCTTCGGCTTCGAGAAGCGCGGTCAAAGCGGGCACCGATTCCTCGCCCATGCCGCTGATGCGGACCCAGCGCTTGTCCCCGAACATGGAGAAGGCGGCGGCTTCGTCGGTCAGGCGGGCGGGATCGTCGCGCAGGGTCGGCCCGTCCAGGTCCACCCGCTCCGCGCCCGGCCCCATGGCGCGCTCCAGCCGCTTGGCCAGCGACTGGCTGCCCGCTTCATCGGGACCGTAGAGCAGGAAGAATTGTATGTCGGCCGCAGCCCCCTGACCCGGCGCGTCGAGCGCGCGTTCGATCTGGCCGCGATTGGCCTTCAAGGATTGGCAGCCTTGCGCGAAAAGAGCGCCAGGCGCGTGACGATCTGGTCCGCCACCGTTTGCGACAGCCGTTCCAGCGCCGTATCCTCGGCCGCGATCGTCGCATATTCGCTGGACGTCACGTCGATGCCGGCGTCCGATCCGGCCGTGTCGTCCAGCAACTGCGCGCCGGTCGTTTCATCCACCAGCTGATAGCGGGCGCGCAGCGTACGGCGCTCGCGGGTGATGGCGGCGTCGGCGCGCAGACCGAAACCGCTGATATTGTCGTCCAGCTTCACCACCAGCTTGTAACGCGGGCCGCTGCCCTGGCTCATGGCCGACAACCGGTCGTTCAGCGCATTGCGCATCAGCCAGCCGCCCTTGCCCTCGATCGGCTCGACCGTGACATTGCCCAACCCCTGCGCCACCACGCCATGCGCCCCCCGCCATAGACGGGGCGCAGGCCACATGCGGTGAGGAGCAGCGGGATGGCGAACAGGGGGAGGATGCGCTTCATATATCTTCCCTTAGCACTGTCGGAGCCAAATTGAACCGTGCTCCTGCGCAGGCAGGAGCCCAGTCCCATTGTATCATCAAGACACAAGGCCAGGACTGGGCTCCCGCCTGCGCGGGAGCACGTTCGAGGGTTAAATCACCAGATTCACCAGCCGGTCCGGCACCACGATCACCTTCTTGGGCGTCGCGCCGTCCAGGATGCGGATCACATTGGGCGCGGCCAGGGCCAGTTTTTCCAGTTCGTCCTTCGGCGTTCCCTTGGGCACGGTGATGGTGTCGCGCAGCTTGCCCATCACCTGGCAGGCGATGGTGACCTCATCATCGACCAGCAGCGCCGGGTCCACTGCAGGCCAGGCCGCGTCGGCGATCAGGCCCTCTCCGCCCATCTCCGCCCAGCCTTCCTCGGCCAGATGCGGGGTCATCGGCGCGACCAGCAGCGCCAGCGCACGAATCGCGGCGGTGCGCGATGCGGATGGCTTGGCCTTCTCGATCGCATTGGTGAGTTCGTAGATCTTGGCGACGGCCTTGTTGAAGCCCAGCGCCTCGATATCCTTCGCCACGCCGTCGACGGTCTGGTGCAGCTTGCGGTCCAAAGCCTTGTCCTGCCCCTCAGCGCTGGCATCCGCCTCCCCGAACAGCCGCCAGACGCGGTTGACGAAACGCCACGATCCTTCGATCCCGGCTTCGGTCCAGGGCAGGTCGCGTTCGGGCGGGCTGTCCGACAGCATGAACCAGCGCACCGCATCCGCGCCATATTGGGCGATGATATCGTCGGGATCGACGACATTCTTCTTGGACTTGGACATTTTGATGACCCGGCCGACCTCGACCGGTGCAGCGTCGGCGATCAGCGTCGCGCCTTCCGACGTACGCGCGATCTCACCGGGCGCGAAATAGACGGGGGGCATCCCTTCGCCCTGCTCCCGGCTATAGGTTTCATGCGTCACCATCCCCTGCGTGAACAGGCCGGTAAACGGTTCGGCAAAACCCAGCTGCCCCATATGCTGGAGCGCGCGGGTCCAGAAACGGGCGTAGAGAAGATGCAGGATCGCATGTTCCACGCCGCCGATATACTGGCCGACCGGCAACCATTGTTCGACCGTGGCGCGATCGAACGGCTTGTCCTTGGGCTGGCTGGCGAAGCGGATGAAATACCAGCTCGAATCGGCGAAGGTATCGAGCGTATCGGTTTCGCGCACGGCAGGCTGGCCGCAGCTTGGGCAGTCCACATGCTTCCAGGTCGGGTGGCGGTCCAGCGGATTGCCGGGAATGTCGAAGCTGACGTCTTCGGGCAGCACGACCGGCAACTGCTCCTTGGGCACGCCCACCGGGCCGCAGCTTTCGCAATGGATCACCGGGATCGGCGTGCCCCAGTAACGCTGGCGCGACACGCCCCAGTCGCGCAGGCGGAACACGGTCTTGCCCGCGCCCCAGCCTTCCAATTCGGCGCGGGCGATGACGGCGGCCTTGGCGGCTTCTACGCTCATCCCATCCAGAAAGCGGGAGTTCACCAGATGGCCGGGGCCGGTATAGGCTTCGTCGTGGATCGGCGTGTCGGCCTCCCCTTCCAGCGCGACGACGCGCTCGACCGGCAACATATATTTGCGCGCGAAGTCCAGGTCGCGCTGGTCATGCGCAGGCACGCCCATGACCGCGCCGGTGCCATAGTCCATGAGCACGAAATTGGCGATGAAGACGGGCAGCTGCCAGTCGGGGTCGAACGGATGCGCGACCGTCAGGCCGGTGTCGAATCCCAGCTTTTCGGCTGTTTCCAGTTCGGCGGCGGTGGTGCCGCCTTCCTTGCACTTTACAATAAAAGCCGCTGCATCGTTACTGTCTGCAGCAACAAGCTGAGCCAGGGGATGATCAGCAGCAATTGCTACGAAGCTGGCGCCAAAAATTGTGTCAGGGCGCGTCGAATATACCTCAATATACCCTGGCTCGCTCATGTTGTTCGAGCGATCGGGCTGCTGATCGTCAAGGACAAAAAGCGGGGTCGTCATTTCGAACTTGAATTGCAGGCCGACCGACTTGCCGATCCAGTTTTCCTGCATCAGCTTCACCTTGTCGGGCCACTGGTCCAGCGTAGCCAGGCCCGCCACGAGATCGTCCGCGAACTGGGTGATCTTGAGGAACCACTGGCTGAGCTTGCGCTTCTCGACCAGCGCGCCCGACCGCCAGCCGCGCCCGTCGATCACCTGCTCGTTCGCCAGCACGGTCATGTCGACCGGGTCCCAATTGACCGCCGACTCCTTGCGATAGACCAGGCCCGCTTCCAGCATATCCAGGAACAGCGCCTGTTCATGCCCATAATAGTCCGGCTCGCAGGTGGCGAGTTCGCGGCTCCAGTCGATGGCAAAGCCCAGCTTCTTCAACTGCGCGCGCATGTTGGCGATATTCTCGCGCGTCCAGTTGCCCGGATGCACCTTCTTTTCCATCGCCGCATTTTCGGCCGGCATGCCAAAGGCGTCCCAGCCCATCGGATGCAGCACTTCATGCCCCGTCATCCGGCGGAATCGCGCCAGTACGTCGCCCATCGAATAGTTGCGGACATGGCCGATATGGATGCGGCCCGACGGATAGGGAAACATCTCCAGCACATAGCTGCGCGGCTTGGTCGACGCGTCGTCGGCCTTGAAGCTCTGCTGGCTGTCCCATGTCGCCTGCCAGCGGGCGTCGGCCTCCAGCGGGTTGAAGCGCCTTTGCATCTCATGTCCTTACAAATGCGATCGGGCTGGACCTTGAAAAAGCCCAGCCCGGAGGGTTTGAAACAGGGCGCCGGTCACGCCCGAAAGGGTTGGATCAGCCGATCGCCGTGCGGCGCAGGTCGCGCGCCTTGGTCAGGATCACTTCCTCCAGCTTCTGCACGGTGGCGGCGGCTACAGGCGCATCGACCCACTGGCCACCCTGGTTGACCTGGCGGCTGGCGGCGACACGCAGCGCGTCGGCGCGCAGATCCTGGTCCAGGATCGTCACGGTCAGCTTCATCCGCTCACCCGGCGTGTTCGGATTGGCGTACCAGTCGGTGACGATTACGCCGCCGTTCGAATCGGTCTGCACCATCGGCATGAAGGACAATGTGTCCAGCGAGGCGCGCCACAGATAGGCGTTGACGCCGATCGTCGTGACCTTCGACGCGGCCAGGTCGGCCTTGGGCCGGTCCTTGGCGCCGCCGCCGCAGGCGGCAAGCGGTAGGAGCGCGGCCAGCAGCAGGCCGGCGGTTGCAGTGGTGGGAAGGCGGCGGACCATCAGGCATGTCCTAGCTTGAAAAAGACGAAAAACTGCCCGCTTCTATAGTGGTCGTGCGGGCTGGGGCAAGGGCCGCGATGCAAAGCCGTGTCAGGCTGCTTTGGTAACGCTCACTTCTTTCGCATCGCCTTATGTGTATTCCATGCAACAGCTCCGACAAAAAGGCGTTGTGCCCCTAGCCAATGGCGGCTTTGCGGGTGTAAAGCGTTATGCAATATATAACGGCGGGGAAAAGAATCGGGTCATGCGTGTGAACAGGGGCATTTTGGCAGGAACGGGCGCGGCGCTGGCCGTCGCTGGCTTCATGCTGTCTCCCGCGTTCGGCGCGGCGACCGACCTTGTTCGCCTGCGCGCTGAAGCGCCCGTGTCGCTTGGCGCACTGGGCAGCATCTCCTCCTTCACGCCGACCATCAAAGACCCGCGCCTTGCCGCCGCCTATGCGAAGATCGCAGCATCGGCAGGTCAGCGTGGTTTCCGCTTCACCCCGACCAGCGGTTCGCTGAGCGGTCGGCGCTCCGTCACCGTGATGGTGCGCGCGGCGGGCGGCGATCATGCGGTGCCCGATGGCGCGGTCGATACGATCGATATCAAGCCGATGGCTTTCAGCCTGAGCGGCGCGCATAACTGGCGCAAGTTCGCCCTGCCCGATGCGGTGGGCCGCAAGGCGCTCGACCCGGTTTCGGTCGAAACGATGGTCGATGCGAAGAATTTCTCGCTGAACGACGGCAAGAAGGACCGTTTCAGCACCAAGGTCCTGCTGGAAAACCGTCGCGACGCTGGCCCAGCTTCGACGGAGCGCAACCCGACGGCGGACAGGGATTATTCGCTGGATCTGGCCAGTTCCTATTCGCTGACGCGTAATCTGAACGTGACCGCTGGCATACGCTATAATAATAGCGTGGCCGGTCGCCTGACGCCTATGACGGACGACCGTCGGGATAGCCAGGCCGTCTATTTGGGCACCATCTTCAAATTCTGATTCGCTGACGGTCGCATGCCTGCGATTGAATTGATGCGCGGTTCGTGGATCGGCCCGTCGAACCCCGTTTGCAAAGTCGCGCCTGTTTTAGGACCAATCGACATTTAGATGATGACGAGCCGAAAATGGTTGTTTTTCGTGACCCGGAGCGCAGCGTACTAAAAGTACGTGAGCACCGGAAGCACGGAAAACAGCCATTTGCAGGCCGTCAGGGCTAAATGTCGATTGGTCCTAGGCCGGGTGCGGGAGAGTCTTTAGCTTTCCCGCACCCGGCACCGGCATGGTCATCTGGTGGCGTGTGCGATTTCCGGCACCGGAGAAGGCAGCGGCGCACCGGCAAAATGCGCGGCCAGATTCGCCTTCAACGTCGCCGCCATCCGCCCCACCGCTTCATGCGTCGCGCCACCCGTATGCGGCGTCAGCACGACATGGGGCACATCGGCCCAGCGTTTCGGATCGGTCGGCTCGGGATCGAACACGTCCAGCGCCGCGCCACCCAGCCGCCCGCCCTTCAGCGCTTCGATCAAGGCCGCCTCCGCCACCAATTGCCCTCGCGCGACATTGACCAGCAACCCCTCCGGCCCCAGCGCGTCGATGATCCGGGCATCGATCATGCCCCGGTTGCTGGCGTCGGCACGCGCGGCCACCACCAATATGTCGCTATCCCGCGCCAGCGCCTCCAGGCTATCGGCGCGCACCCACGGAAGGGACGGCTTGGGTCGTGGCCCCCACCAGCCGATCGCCATCCTCATCGCCTGCGCGCGCACCGCCACCGCCAGGCCGATCGCACCCATGCCGACGATGCCCAACCGCGCCCCGCCCATGGACCGGGTGCGCGTTTTGGCCTCCATCGTCCAGCCACCGGCCCGTAACTGGCGATCGCCCCCCACGATCCAGCGGCGGTGGGCCAGCATCAGGCCGATGGCATGGTCGGCGACATCCTCCGCATTGGCATTGCCGGCATGGCAGACGGCTATGCCGCGTTGCCGCGCGAGGTCGAGGTCGACGCCGTCATAACCCACGGTGAAGCAGGCGATGAGGCGCAGCCTTGGCATCGCATCCAGAAGGTCGCGCCCCAGCGGAAACTCCCCGGCCCACACCAGCGCATCGACGTCGCCCAACCGATCGGCCGCAGGCTCCTCCCATAGGGCGATGACGTCATGATCCGCACGCAACAGCGGCAATAGCGGCGCCAGCAAGGGCTGGCCCACCAACAGCAAAGGACGGCCCATGGCTCAACCGACCTGCCGCAAGGCCTGAGCGAAGTCGGCGATCAGATCGTCCGCATCCTCACAGCCGATCGAGATGCGCACCATATTGTCGCCGATGCCCAGTGCCTGCTTTCGCTCCGCGGGAACGGACAGGTGGGTCATTGCGGCGGGATGGCTGGCCAACGTCTCGGTGCCGCCCAGACTGACGGCCAGCTTGGCGATTTTGAGCGCATCGAGAAAAGCGAAGGCTTCCGCTTCGCCGCCTCTCAGGTAAAGCGAGAAGGTCGATCCCGCGCCGGTGCAATGGCGGCGATAGATGTCGGCCTGCCTCTCGGTTTCAGGAAAGCCCAGATAGACGATCTTCTCCACCTGCGGCTGGTCCTTCAGCCAGGTGCAGACCTTCTGCGCATTCTCTCCCGCCCGGCTCATCCGCAATTCCAGCGTCTCCAGGCTGCGCAGCAGCATCCAGGCGCTATGCGGGTCAAGGATGGTGCCGATCGTGTTGCGCATCAGGCGGATGCTGTTGATCAGCGCGTTGGTGCCCAGCACCCCGCCCGCGACCAGATCGCTATGGCCGCCAGCATATTTGGTCAGGCTGTAGATCACGAGGTCGGCGCCATGGGCCAGGGGCTTGAGCCACAATGGCCCCAGAAACGTGTTGTCGATCGCGACCGGGGGCACATGGGCGTCGCCCGCGAACCGCAAGTCGCGCTGCGCGACCACGGCCTCCACATCGACCAGCACGTTGGTAGGATTGGCCGGGCTTTCCAGATAGAGCAGGGCGACACGGCCCAATCCCTTGGCCTTTTCGATCACCGCGCCAATCTCGTCTTCGGTCGCGCCCGCAGGGAAATCGAGCCATTGCACCCCGAACTTGCCCAATATGCGTCCGATCAACGATTCGGTCGCAGCGTAAAGCGGCGCGCTATGCACGATGACATCGCCGGGCTGGACCAGCGCCAGCAAGGTCGTCGCGATCGCCGACATGCCGCTGGAAAAGAGGAGCGCGTCCTCCGCCTCTTCCCAGACCGACAGGCGATCCTCGCAAATCTCCTGATTGGGACCGTTGAAGCGGGAATAGACCAGACCTTCCGACCCGCCAGGGCGGATGCCGGTGACGCCTTCAAAATGGCGCTTGCCTGCGGCCGCGCTTTCGAAAGCGAAAGTGGAGGTCAGGAAGATGGGCGGCTTGAGCGACCCTTCCGATAGGGTCGGGTCATAGCCATGACCCATCATCAAGGTGGCGGGCTTCAATTTGCGGCCGTCGATTTCCATGATCGGGGCCTTGGGGCGGCGGCGGTTGCGCGGGGCTTCCACGCCGGTGAGGTCGGCTTCCGAAAGATCGGGCGAAAGATCGGGCGGGGTGTCGCCGGTCATATCATATCTCCTGCTGTAGCGGCATCTGCTGCGTCGCTGTCATGAACAGGAGTCTATGCAGGGTGGGACCCAAGGGCCAGAGGCTGGGTAAGATTATTTCTTGGCGCTATATGATTATTCCGTGCTCGCCACCGGATCAGGCGACCAGCCCCTCCTCCACTTCGACATCAACGGGGGCTTTGTCAGGCGTGGGCACGGGATGCGTCGGGCAAATCCGCGCGACATTCAGCGTCTGCGCATAGAAACCCCACCATTGCGTCCAGAAGACCGCAGGCATGAACCAGATATCGAACAGGACATCCGGCGTGGGTGCTGGGCTGTGAGTCTCGGTCATGGGCCACTTCCTCTCTCGCTGAGCCTATATCGTGCAGCCCCCTTATAGGTTCCAAAAAGCAGGGCGCTGCACCGGCGTGAAGGCGTTGCGCAATCTAACAGCGCGGCAACGGGATAGCAAAACAGGCAGACCGTGACAGACGCACCATGGCGACCTACATCCGGACGATGCAGCTTTGTCTCCCCGCCATCGTCGACGACTGGTTTGCGACGCGCGGATGGCAGCCGCGCGCCCACCAATTGGACATGCTGGCGGCGGCGGACCGGGGCGACCATGCATTGCTGGTCGCGCCAACCGGCGCGGGCAAGACGCTGGCGGGCTTCCTGCCGACGCTGGCGGACCTCATCAGCCATCCCACGGATCGGCTGCACACCCTCTATGTCTCCCCCTTGAAGGCGCTGGCGGTGGACGTTCGCCGCAATCTGCTGACCCCGATCGAGGAAATGGGGCTGCCGATCAGCGTCGAAACGCGCACCGGCGATACTCCCTCCGATCGCAAGGCGCGCCAGCGCGTCCGCCCGCCGCAGATATTGCTGACCACGCCCGAATCGCTGTCGCTCCTGCTCAGCTATCCCGATGCCGCCCTGCTCTTTTCGGACCTGAAGACGGTGATCGTGGATGAGGTCCACGCCTTCGCCACGCAAAAGCGCGGCGATCTGCTGAGCCTTTCCATGGCGCGCTTGCAGACGATCAATCCGGCGCTGCGCCGCGTGGCGCTGTCCGCCACGGTCGCGGACATCGACGCCTATCGGGCCTGGCTGGCGCCCGATGGGGATATCGACACGGTAACGGCGGTGCTGGGCGAAGCGGGCGCGGCGCCGAACGTCGCCATCCTCATCCCCGAAGGGCGCGTCCCCTGGTCCGGCCATTCGGGCAAATATGCGGCCAAACAGGTGATGGCGGAGATAGAGGCGCGGCAGACGACGCTCGTCTTTTGCAACACGCGGGGCCTGGCCGAACTTATCTTTCAGGAACTCTGGTCGGCGAACGACGCGAACCTGCCGATCGCCATCCACCATGGCAGCCTGTCGATCGAGGCACGGCGGAAGGTCGAATCGGCCATGGCGGCGGGCAAGCTGCGCGCGCTGGTGGCGACCGCTTCGCTGGACCTGGGCGTCGACTGGGGCAATGTCGATTGCGTGATCCAGATGGGGGCGCCCAAGGGGTCGTCCCGCCTGCTCCAGCGGATCGGGCGCGCCAATCACCGGCTCGACCAGGCGAGCGAGGCGATCCTGATCCCCGGCAATCGGTTCGAATATCTGGAGGCCCGCGCGGCGCTGGATGCGGTGGAGGCGGGCGAGCGCGATGCCGACGATTTCCGGCCTGGCAGTCTGGACGTATTGGCCCAGCATGTGATGGGTCTGGCCTGTGCCGGGCCATTCCGGGCGGAAGAACTGCTGGAGGAAGTACGCTCCGCCACCCCCTATAGCGCGCTGACCGCAGAAGCGTTCGACCATGTCCTGCATTTCATCGAAGGGGGGGCTATGCCCTGCGCGCCTATGACCGGTTCAAACGGCTGGCGCAGGATGAAGACGGGCGCTGGCGCGTGTCCCATCCCCGCTTCATCCAGCAGCACAGGCTGAACGCGGGCATCATTGTCGATCAGCCCGCACTCGCCGTGCGCTTCGCCAATGGCCGCAAGCTCGGTACGGTGGAGGAAGGCTTCGCCGCGCAATTGCGTCCCGGCGACAGTTTCTTCTTTTCCGGCATGGCGCTGGAAGTGGTGCGGATGGACACGTCGGACCTGACCGTGCGCGCGACGTCCAAACAGGCGCGTATTCCCAGTTGGGGCGGCAGCCGCATGGCGATGTCCACGCGTCTGGCCGACCGAGTACGCCATTTCCTGGCCGAACCGCAGGAATGGCCGCGATTCCCGCCCGATGTGCGGGACTGGCTGGAGATGCAGAAACTGCGTTCCGCCCTCCCCCAGCCCGGCCAGCTTCTGATCGAAACCTTCCCGCATGAAGGGCGCCATTATCTCGTCTGCTACAGTTTCGAAGGCTGGAACGCGCACCAGTCGCTCGGCATGCTGCTGACCCGGCGAATGGAGAGCCAGGGCCTGATGCCGCTGGGCTTCGTCTCCAACGACTATGCGCTGGCAGTCTATGGGCTGAAACCGATCACCGACCCGCAGAGCCTGTTTTCTGCGGATATTCTCGACCATGAATTTGTCGACTGGGTCGAACAGTCGAGTCTCTTGAAGCGCGCCTTCCGCGATGTGGCGGTGATTTCCGGCCTGATCGAGCGGCAGCATCCCGGCAAGCGTAAGACCGGGCGGCAGGTCACGTTCTCCACCGACCTCATCTATGACGTGCTGCGCAAATATCAGCCCGACCATCTGTTGCTCAAGGCCGCCTGGGCCGACGCGCGCGCACGCATGACCGATGTCGGGCGCCTGGGCGACCTCATCGATCGGGCCAGCCAGACCATGCTGCACGTCACGCTCGACCGCGTCAGTCCGCTGGCGGTGCCGGTGCTGATCCTGATCGGCCGCGAGCATGTCGCCCAGTCCGCCGCGGAGGACGCGCTACTGATCGAGGCCGAAGCGCTGGTCGCCGAAGCGATGCGCGCGGACTGATCCCCTATCCGGGCAAGCCGTTCATCGCCGCGAAGGGATCGTCGGTCGCATCCTCGTTCCAGCGATATTCAGCGCGGTGGGTGACCCAATGCGCCATGTCCTTGCCATAGAGTTTCGCGATCAGGGCCAGCGCCATGTCCGTCCCGGCCGAAATGCCGGAAGAGGATGTGAACTTCCCATCCTCGACCCACCGCGCCTTGGGCAGCCAGACGACCTTCGCGCCCTGGGCCGTCGCCCATTTCCATGCCATTTTGTTGCTGGTGGCCTTGATGCCGTCGAGCAGGCCGGACTTGGCCAACAATCCCGATCCGGTGCAGATGGTCGCGACCTGCGGTGTGGCGTCGGCCAACGCCCTGATCGCCGCGATGAAGCCGGGATTGTCGACCTCCCGCCGCGTGCCCATGCCGCCCGGGATCATCACGATGTCGAGGGGAGGCGCATCGGCAAGGCCGACATCGGCGAGCGCGGACGGCCCCGCACCGCTCTTGATCGGACCCGCCTTCTGCGCGATCATGACGATCTCGACCCGGTCCTTGATCATCCCGAACATTTCCAGCGGCCCGAACACGTCGAGCAGTTCGAACCCGTCGAACAAAACCATGCCCAGCTTTTTCTTCGGCCCGCTTGGCGGGACGGGTGGCTGGATGGAAATCGCAGCCTCGGACGGTTTGGACAGGGCCGCCAGCGAGAGCGCCGTGGCGCCGCCGATCAACAGGGTCCGGCGCGATGCATCTGGGCGTTTGTCGGTCATGGCGTGCCTCCTTGCCAGGGATATCCTATCCTAAACGATCAGGGCGCGTCATCCCGCATATCCTCGCGCAGGCCGCCACATCCCTTGAGCGTGCCTTCGCCAAATGCGATCGCCACCCGGTCGGACCAGATCGCGTCGCTCATGCCATCGCCGCACGGCCCCTCGGTCAGCGTCATGGTGAAGCCTGCGCCCAGATAGCGAATCGCCCTGACATCGTCGCTGCGCGTCACCGCAAAGCGGAGCGGCGGCTTGTCCGGCCGTTCCAGCGTCACGGTCGATCCCTCGACCGTGACGGCCCAGAAAGGCTCCGTGCCGATGGCGCTGTAGCGATCGGCGTCAGGATGGATATGGCGCGCCTCCGCCTGGGGCGTCTCTCTACCTGTTTCACGTGGAACCTTTTCCAAATGATTTTCGATGCTTGGCGAATCAATCGCGGCGTTGCTGACGATCGGCGCGGCCGTAACGGCTTCTGCCGCATTACTGACCGGCGGCGGCGCATCGTCGCCGCAGCCCGTAATCATCGCGAAGAGGGGGATGAGCCAAGGCCGCCTCATCTCACGGCCACGGCATCCCGGCGGAAGCAGGCCGCGACATGGTCGTTCACCATGCCGATCGCCTGCATCCAGGCATAGACGATCGTGGGCCCGACGAATTTGAAGCCGCGCCGTTTCAGATCTTTGGATATGGCGGCGGATAAATCCGTCTGGGCGGGCACGGTAATGCCATCGCCGCGCAGAGGGACGCCGTCGACGAAGGACCAGACGTAAGTGGCGAAATCCTCGCCCGCATCGCGCATCGCGCAAAATATCCGCGCGCCCGCGATCGTCGCTTCGATCTTCGCCCGCGCCCGCACGATGCCAGGATCGCCCATCAGCCGTTCGACATCATCAGGGCCAAAGGCCGCCACCGTATCGGGATCGAACCCGGCAAAGGCGGCGCGAAACCCCTCTCGCTTGCGCAATATGGTGATCCAGGACAGGCCCGCCTGAAACCCCTCCAGCATCAACGTTTCCCACAACATGCGCGAATCGCGTTCGGGCACGCCCCATTCGCGGTCGTGATAGGCGCAATAGAGCGGGTCCGTCCCGGCCCAGGCGCAACGCGGCTGGTCCGAACCCGTCATGTCAGACGTCCAGATTGGCGACGTTCAGCGCATTGTCCTGGATGAACTCGCGGCGCGGTTCGACCACGTCGCCCATCAACCGGGTAAAGATTTCGTCGGCCACGTCTGCCTGCTCGACCTCGACGCGCAGCATGGAGCGATTGTCCGGGTCCAGCGTGGTTTCCCACAGCTGTTCCGCATTCATCTCGCCCAGCCCCTTGTAGCGCTGGATCGCCAGCCCTTTGCGCCCGGCCGCCAGGATGGCGTCCAGCAGTTCGCTCGGCCGGGTCACCATTGCGCCCTTGGTCGGCGCGACGGGCAGATCGTCGTCGCTTGCTTCGGCTGCCAGCGCCTTGACCGTGATCAGGCGGCTGGGCGTCAGATAGCTGCCCGCATCTTCGGCCGCGATGCTGTGCAGCTTGCGCGCCTCGGCCGATCCGACGAAGCCGCCCTCGATCACATGATGGTCGGTGACGCCGCGCCACAGGCGCTGGAAGTGGAAGCCGCCTTCCTCCGCGACGCTGCCGGTCCAGCGCCCTTCGGCATCCTGCGCGCCCATCCAGGCGACGGTCGCCGCCAGCCGCTCGGCTTGGCTATCCTGATCCAGTTCGGGGTCGAGCGCGCCGTTGAGGCTCAGCGCTTCGATAATCGCGGGATTGTAGCGGCGCGGCACATAGCGCATCACCGCCCGCATCCGGCGCGCATGTTCGATCAGGCTGCGCAGATCCTCGCCGGTGCGCGGACCCTTGCCGGTTTCCAGCGCCATCGATTCGACGCCATTGTCGACCAGATATTGCTCCAGCGCCGCTTCGTTTTTGAGGTACACTTCCGACCGGCCGCGCGTCGCCTTGTAGAGCGGCGGCTGGGCGATATAGAGATGCCCGCCCTCGATGATCTGCGGCATCTGGCGATAGAAGAAGGTCAGCAGCAGCGTGCGGATATGCGCGCCGTCGACGTCCGCGTCGGTCATGATGACGATCTTGTGGTAGCGCAGCTTTTCCAGGTTGAAATCGTCCCGGATGCCGGTGCCCATCGCCTGGATCAGCGTGCCGACTTCCTTGGACGACAGCATCTTGTCGAAGCGTGCGCGCTCGACGTTCAGGATCTTGCCCTTCAAAGGAAGGATCGCCTGATTATGCCGGTTGCGGCCCTGCTTGGCCGACCCGCCCGCCGAATCGCCTTCGACCAGGAACAGTTCGGACTTGGCGGGGTCGCGTTCCTGACAGTCGGCCAGCTTGCCGGGCAGCGATGCGATGTCCAGCACGCCCTTGCGCCGCGTCAGTTCGCGCGCCTTCTTGGCAGCCTCGCGGGCAGCGGCGGCGTCGATCACCTTCTGGACGATCATCTTGCCATGTGCCGGATTTTCTTCCAGCCATTCAGCCATCTTGTCGGCCATCAGGCTTTCGAGCGGCTGGCGGACTTCGGAAGACACCAGCTTGTCCTTGGTCTGCGAGCTGAATTTGGGATCGGGCAGCTTGACCGATACGATCGCGGTCAGCCCCTCACGCATATCCTCGCCGGTGAGGGAGACTTTCTCCTTCTTCAGCGCGCCCGACTTTTCCGCATAATTGTTGAGCGTGCGGGTCAGCGCCGCGCGGAACGCGGCCAGATGGGTGCCGCCGTCGCGCTGCGGGATGTTATTGGTGAAGCACAGGACGTTCTCATAATAGGAGTCGTTCCACTCCAGCGCGACGTCGATCGTCACATCGTCGCGCGTGCCCGAAATCGCGATCGGCTCCGGCATCATCGCCGACTTGTTGCGGTCGAGATATTTGACGAAGGCCGCGATCCCGCCCTCGTAGAACAGCTCGATTTCCTTCTTTTCCTCATGGCGCGCATCGACCAGGAACAGGCGCACGCCACTGTTGAGGAAGGCCAGCTCGCGATAGCGATGCTCCAGCTTTTCGAAGTCGAACTCGGTCTGATTCTTGAACGTGCCGCCGTCGCCGGGCGTCTTTTCGGTCGACGCGAGGAAGGTGACGCGCGTCCCCTTCTTCCCTTCCGGGGCATCGCCGATCACTTTCAGCGGCGCGGTCGCATCGCCATAGGCGAAGCGCATCCAATGTTCCTTGCCATCGCGCCAGATGTTGAGGTCCAGCCATTCGGACAGCGCGTTGACCACCGACACGCCCACGCCGTGCAGGCCGCCCGACACCTTATAGGCATTGTCGTCGCTGGTATTTTCGAACTTCCCGCCCGCATGCAGCTGGGTCATGATGACCTCGGCCGCCGATACGCCTTCTTCCTTGTGGATGCCGGTCGGAATGCCGCGCCCATTATCCTCGACGCTGACCGATCCGTCGGGGTTCAGCGTGATGGTGATGCGGTCGCAATGGCCCGCCAGCGCTTCGTCGATCGCGTTGTCCGAAACCTCGAACACCATATGGTGCAGGCCCGATCCATCGTCGGTATCGCCGATATACATGCCGGGGCGTTTCCGCACGGCGTCCAGGCCTTTGAGCACCTTGATGCTGTCGGCGCCATATTCATTGTTGTTCGGGGTATTGACGGGTTCTTCGCTCATGCCGAGCATATAGGGAAAGCGCCCCCAAAACTAAAGCGAAACATGGCGTCTTCCGCTGGGGACAGGCGCGGTCTATCACGGCTTTCATGCGCACCGTCCCTGCCCTCCTTCTGTCTTCGCTGCTGCTGCTGAGCGCCTGCTCCAAAAGCAACGATGTCTATGAGGAATTGCCCAACTCCTCCCTTGCGGGTGCGCCGCGCGCGGACGTGCCCGAAACCCGCATGGATGCGCCGATCGCCCGGCCCGTCATCATCGGCGAAGACGGGGCCAGGCTCGATGCCTGCGGCGGTCTGGGCCAGGTCGCCCGCGCTGGTCCGGGCGGCTTGGCCCTGCGCGCCGCGCCCTTCGACGATGCAAAGGCAATTGCGCGCCTGGCAGAGGGGCAGCGCACCTGGCTATGCACCCGCAGCATCGATCAGAAATGGCTCGGCGTCGTCGTGCCGCCCGCCCGCATCGTGGGCGAAGCTGCGGAAAGCGTGGATTGCGGCGTCGCGTCCCCCGTGGAACGCAAGCAGCCCTATGCCGGTCCCTGCGTCAGCGGCTGGGTCGCCAGTGCCTATATACGGTCGATCGGCGACTGACGCCTCATTCGATTCCGGTAAACACCAGCTTCTGCACCCGCCGTCCCGTATTCACTTCGGTGGTGTAGATATTCCCCTCGCTGTCGGTGTCGATGCTGTGCAGCCAGGTGAATTGCCCCGCCTGCCGTCCCACCCGGCCGACTGCGCCCAGCACCTCGTGCGTCTTGCGCAGCAATATCCAGACGCGCCCGTTCATCATGTCCGCGACGTACAGATAGGTCTGCTGCGGATCGGGTGAAAAGGCGATGTCGGTGACCGTATGCGTGCCGCCCGTATCCGGCGCGATCGCCAAGTCGCGGACGAAGGTGAGGCCGCCATTCTTCTCCCGCCTGAACAGCTGCGCGCGGTTGTTGTTGCGGTCGCAGACATAGACATGGCCATCTTTCGTCGGCACCACGCAATGGACGATGCTGTTGAAGATCGGGGCCTTGGGATCGGCGACGCGGCTGGGGTCGACGGCATGGCTCTGGTCGAAATCGCCCTTCAGCACCGGCCCGCTGGGCGGCTTGCCATAGGCGCCCCAGCGCCCCTTGTAGCCGTTGTTTTTCGCGTCGAAGCCGATCACCCGGCGGTTCACATAACCGTCCGAAATCAGGACCATGCCGTCCGAATGATTGACGTCTGACGGATTGCCCAACTGGTCGGTCGCATCATTGCCGCCGGTCTTCTCCCGCCGCCCGAAGCTGCGAATATATCGACCGTCGGCGGTATAGTTCATGACGACATGATCGCCCTTCCCATTGCCGCCGAACCAGACGGAGCCGTCCTTGTCCACGAAGATGCCGTGCAGGCTGGTCGGCCACTGGTTCACGCCATCCACCGTGGGGGCGATGTCCGCCCCGCCCCAGCCGCCGATATAGCGACCGTCCTTGCCGAAGCGCACCACCGGCGGCGCGGGCTTGCAGCAGGCGGCGATCGGCGGGCTTTGGGCCAAGCCCGTATCGGTCGCGGTCAGGCTGTTGGGGCGATGGACGACCCATACCGAATCGTCCGGTCCCACGGCCACCCCGCTCACCTGGCCCAGCAGCAAGTCGTCGGGCATGGCGGGCCAGGCGGCATCGACCTTGAACCGCGGCATCTTCGTGCCGGCCGGTGCGACCTGTTCGAAGGCGAGCGGGGCGAGCGCCTGAACGGATGCCTGTCGTGCTGCCTGCTCCGATGGCGTGGATGCGCCGGTCAAGGGTAGCAATAAGGCGATAGCGAGGAAGGGGCGCATGGAAAGATGCTCTTTGATCGGAGGAACGGCGCGGCGGATCTTGCCCGTCTGCCTCGCCCGGTCAATGGCTATCCGTCCATTTTCAAGGGAAAAAGGACCGGCCGACGCGTGGCGCATCGACCGGTCAGGGGGCGTCGGGATCAGGCGCTTGTCTGTCGTTCGATGGCGGCGATGCGGAACCAGGGCAGCGCGTGATGGACGATCCAGCCGATGGTCGCGGCATAGAGGATGGTGCCCACCCCCACCGTGCCGCCCAGCAGCCAGCCGATCGCCAGTACGCCGATCTCTATGCCCGTGCGGACCCATTTGACCGGCCAGCCGTTGTGGCGGCACAGCCCCGTCATCAGCCCGTCGCGCGGCCCCGGTCCCATGCCCGCACCGATATAGGCCCCGCCCGCTATGCCGTTGAGGACGATCCCAGCGACCAGCCAGGCTGCGCGCAGCACGTAACCTTCGGGCGTCGGCAGGATCATCAGCGACAGGTCCACCGCAGTCCCGATCACCAGGATATTGGCGATCGTGCCAAAGCCCGGTCGCTGGCGCAGCGGCCACCACAGGAGCAGCACAAGTCCGCCGACCAGATTGACGGTCATGCCGAAGCTGAGGCCCAATTTGGGAGCAAGCCCCTGGTGCAGCACGTCCCAGGGATCGAGCCCCAGATGGGCGCGCAGCATCAGCGCCATGGAAAAGCCGTAGAGGGCAAGGCCCCATAGGAGCTGCCATAAACGAAGGGCGTGGTGGCGGTGCATCATGCCATGCTTCTTCCGCACAATTGGCCTTTTCAAAAAGGACCAATCGGGGATAAATGGCCTTCACCAACCGTCCTGATGGAATCTATGCCATGTCCACTTCGCTGCTCCGTCCGCCATCCCTGCTCCGCCTGCTCGGCGCCTGGCGCGCACAGGACAGCGCCGAACCCGCCTATCGCCAACTGGCGCAGGCGTTGCGGATGCTGGTGCTGGACGGGCGGGTGGGTCTGAACGTGCGGCTGCCGGGCGAACGCGAACTGGCCGCCGCGCTGGGCCTGTCGCGCACCACCGTGGCCGCGGCCTTCGATCGGCTGCGCGATGAGGGCTTTCTGGAAAGTCGGCAGGGGTCGGGCAGCGTCACCCGCCTGCCCCCGGGCCGGGCGGAAGCGCCCGTGGACGATCGCGATCTGAGCGGCAGCAGCGGCAACCTGCTCAACTGGACCCACGCCGCATTGCCCGCCGCGCCCGGCGTTGCGCGCGCCTATGCCCATGCGGTGGAGGCCTTGCCCGCCTATCTCAGCGACCTCGGCTACGATCCGCTGGGCATCATGGTGCTGCGCCGGGCGATCGCGGCCCATTATGAACGGCGCGGCTGCCCCACCAGCCCCGACCAGATCATGGTCACCAACGGCGCGCAGCAGGGCTTTTCGCTGTTGCTCAAATGGCTGGCCGGGCCGGGCGACCGGGTGGTGATCGACCATCCGACCTATCATAACGCGATCCAGGCGCTGCAACGCGCCCATGTCGTGCCGGTGCCGGTCGGCCTGCCCGCCCAAGGCTGGGATGTCGACGCGATGGAGGCGGCCTTCCGCCAGACCAGCCCGCGCTTCGCCTATGTCATCGCCGATTTCCACAATCCCACCGGGCGCAGCATGGACCCGGCCACGCGCCGCGCGCTGGTCGCGGCTGCCACGCGCAGCCACACGCCGTTGATCGTCGATGAAACGATGGTCGCGATGGGCCTCGACTTCGCGCCCCCCCGCCGGTCGCGTTGCACGACCTGTCCGGGCGTCAGGTCATCACTTTGGGATCGGCCAGCAAGATTTTCTGGGGCGGGCTGCGCGTCGGCTGGATTCGCGCCGATCCGCAAACGGTTGCGGCGCTCGGCCGGTTGCGCACGACGATGGACATGGCCAGCCCCGTGGTCGAACAGATTGCGGTCGCCCAGTTGATCGACGCGGATGTGGGACTTGGCGAACGGGCCGACCTGCTGCGCGCGCGGCGCGACCATCTGCTGGGCCTCATCGCGCGACGCCTGCCCCATTGGCGCGTCGAATCGCCTGCGGGCGGCCTCTCGCTCTGGGCCGAACTGCCCCGCGCGGAGGCGACGGCGCTCGCGGCGCTGGCGGAGAGTCTGGGCGTGCGCATCGCCGCAGGGCCGCGCTTCGGCGTCAGCGGCGCGTTCGAACGCTTCCTGCGTCTGCCCTTCACCCTGCCCGAGGATCAACTCGACATGGGCGTCGAGCGACTGGTCGAAGCCGACGCGCGGCTCCACGCCAGGATGCCCAAGGGCCGGGATTCGCTTGCCATGGCGCTGGACGCGGATCGTCTCATATAATGTTCCCGGCGAAGGCCGGGGTCCAGTTCCAGCGTCGGGCTGGACCCCGGCCTTCGCCGGGAAACAGCGATGATAAAAAAAGGCCGCGCGGATCGCTCCGCGCGGCCTTTTCAAAGCTCGAAAGAAACCGACCTCATTCGCTTTTCTTCGCCGCCTGATAGCGGGCGATCGCTTCCAGCGTGATCTGCTTGGCGTCGTCCGCCCCGCCCCAGGTGCCGACGCGGACCCACTTGGTCTTTTCCAAGTCCTTATAATGGGTGAAGAAATGCTCGATCTGCTCCATCACGATGCCGGGCAGGTCGTCCTTCTCGCTGATGTCCGCATAATAGGGGAAGGTCTTGTTGTCGGGCACGCAGACCAGCTTTTCGTCGCCGCCCGCTTCGTCTTCCAGGTTCAGCACCGCGATCGGGCGCGCGCGCACGACCGAGCCGGGCACGAAGGGCGAGCGCGCGATGACCAGCGCGTCCAGCGGATCGCCATCGGGCGACAGCGTGTGCGGCACGAATCCATAGTTTGCGGGATAGCGCATCGGCGTGTGCAAAATGCGGTCCACGAACAGCGCGCCGCTGGCCTTGTCGAATTCATATTTCACCGGCTCGCCGCCGACCGGCACTTCGATGATGACGTTCAGGCTGTTGGGCGGATCGTCGCCGACCGGGATCAGTTCGATATTCATGGAAACGCCTTCTGATTCATGTTGCGTTGCGGATACATCACGTTCTGGGCTTCAGCAGCTTGTCGAGGCTGCCCTCACCCTCCCCGGTCTTGTCGAGGCGCGGATAGCGCAGCCCGCCCGAATAATCGAGAGTCAAAGTGCGATAATACTTGTCTTGTTTCAGGATAATCTGGATCGGCGTCTTGGCCTTGATCGCCGCTTTCCATGCGTCGCCCGAAAATTCGTCGCCATTGACCGCCAATATCTTCGCGCCCGTCACCAGGCCCGCCTTGAACGCCGCGCTGTCCCAGATGACCCCGCTGACTTCGCCGTC
Source organism: Sphingobium sp. CR2-8 (assembly GCF_035818615.1). Classification (NCBI taxonomy): domain Bacteria; kingdom Pseudomonadati; phylum Pseudomonadota; class Alphaproteobacteria; order Sphingomonadales; family Sphingobiaceae; genus Sphingobium; species Sphingobium wonjuense. The sequence goes on from NZ_JAYKZY010000002.1 coordinate 3,517,560, forward strand.
ATTCTTGACGATCGCGCCGATCCCGAAACTCTGGTCGACCATCTTGTTCGCGCCCTCGGCCGCCTTGGTGATTGCGCCCGGCTCCTCGCCATAGACAAGGCTGTAGCCGCCCAGGATGAAGCCGCCCTTGGGCGTCTCCTTCGTGGTCGAATCGACATATTTCCCGAAGAAGCCCGCCCAGTCATAGGGCGCGATGGCGTTCAGCGTCTTGATGACATCGTCGCGATTATAGACGACCTGCCCCCAGTCGCCCGGCTTGATGCCGAAGAACGCCTTGGCGAAATCATCCAGCCCCTTCTTGCCGCGCGTCGCCTTGGCGATGATCGCGTCGGCCTCCAGCCAGATCATCAGCCCTTCATTGTAATAATCTTCCGACCGCTGCCAGCTGGCCCAGCCCTTGGGCCGACGGGCGGAGATGATGGGATCGTGCGTGGTGTCCTCCATCGGCCGCCACTGGCGACCCACGGCCGTGTCCAGCTTGGCCGCGATCTGGGCATAGGCGTCCAGCGTCTCGGCCTTGCTGAACAGGCCGGACCGCGCGCCCAGCACATAGCCCCAGAACTGCGTCTGCCCTTCATAGACCCACAGCAGGTTATCCTGCATCGGCACGTTGAAATCGGGCGTCCACAGCAGGTCGGGGCGACGGAACTTGCCGTCCCAGCTATGGGTGAACTCGTGCGGCAGCAGGTTGCGGTCCAGCAGCGCCTCGCCCTTGTCCCAACTCTTGAAATAGCCCGGCTCGACCTGATTCTCGGAACTGCGATGATGTTCCAGGCCAATGCCGCCCATCTCGTCGGTGATGGCGAGCAGGAAGTCGTAGTGATTGAAATGATAGGCGCCGAACAGCGACCCAGCCTCGGCCACCAGCTTCTTGTGCTTGGCGATCTGCTCCGCCTTGAAATCCAACTCATCGGCATCGTCCGCGACCAGGTTCAGCGTCACATTTTGCCCCAAGTCCACTGCCTTGAAATGCGTGCCTGCAAAGACGGGCGAATCCTGCAACGCTTCATAGTCGATCGTTTCATAGGCGACGGCATTGCCCGTCTTCGTGCCGCGCAGCGCGGTCGCGGCCTGCCAGCCGGTGGGATAGGTCACGGTCGCCTGGACCGGGATCTGGCGCGTATAATAGCCCGCCGGATAGAGCGACACGCTTTCCCACTGGATGTTCAGCATCTTGGGCGTCACGACGACCCGGCCCTGCGCGGGCTGGGTGGCGGACAGGAACTGGAATTGCGCCACGACTTCGGTCACGCCCTGCGGCACGTCGAGGATGAAGGCGAAGACGTTCAGCGGGTCGCGCTTCCACGCCAGCGTCTGGCCGTTGGCGGTGAAGGTCAGGCCGCTCAGCTTCTCGATCTGCCCGCGCGGCGCATGATTGCCGGGCAGCCAGGCGGGCATCATCAGCGTGAGCGGCCCCGCGGTGGCGACCGGGATCGTCTCCTTCACGCGAAAGATGCGCTGCACCGTGTCGCTAGCATCGACCTCCAGCTTGATCGTCCCGCCAGGATAGGGAATGTCCTTTGGTGCAGGCGCGCCGCTGTCCACGGGCAGGGCGGTTGGCTTTGACCGGATCGCGTCCTGCGCGAAAAGCGGGCTGGCGATGGCCGTTGAAAGACAAAGGGCGGCAGCAATGCTGCGGATCATGGAGGTCTCCGAAAATGCAGGGGGGCCGGGCGGCCCGATTGCCTTTAGCATGGCAAGGCGTCGCAGCGCCGTCCACCCCCTGATGGACAGCTGTAAAAAGCGCGTTTCCATAGGGGTGATTTGCCGTTAAAGGCCCGGCCCCATGGCGAGACAAGAAACCCCGCGTCCCGTACGCGGCACACAAGACATGCTGGGCGGCACCGCAGACGCGTTTCAGGAGCGGTTCGCCCATGTGGTCGCGACCTTCGACCGGGTGCGCAAACTCTATGGATTCCAGCGGGTCGAAGTCCCCGTCTTCGAATCCACCGCCGTCTTCGCGCGGTCGCTCGGCGAAAGCACCGACGTTGTCTCCAAGGAGATGTACACGTTCGAGGATCGCGGTGGCGACAGCATCACCCTGCGCCCCGAATTCACCGCCGGGATCAGCCGCGCGTACGTCACCGAGGGCTGGCAGCAATATGCGCCCTTGAAGGTCGCGACGCACGGCCCGCTCTTCCGCTACGAACGCCCGCAAAAGGGCCGCTTCCGCCAGTTCCACCAGCTCGACGCCGAAATCATCGGCGCGGCCGAGCCGGGCGCGGACGTCGAACTGCTGGTCATGGCCGACCAGTTGCTCAAGGAACTGGGCGTAGCCGATGGGGTAACGCTCACCCTCAACACGCTGGGCGACGGGCCGAGCCGCGACGCCTGGCGCGCGGCGCTGATCGCCCATTTCGAGGCGCATCGCGACCAGCTGTCGGAAGAAAGCCTGGATCGTTTGCAGCGCAACCCGCTGCGCATCCTCGACAGCAAAGACCCCCGCGACCGCCCGATCGCCGACAGCGCGCCGGACATCGACGCCTACCTCACCGACGAAGCGCGCAGCTTCTTCGAAAAGGTGACGAGCGGCCTGGATGCCGCAGGCGTGGCGTGGGAGCGCAACGCCCGGCTGGTGCGCGGCCTCGACTATTATCGCCATACCGCGTTCGAATTCATCACCGACCGGCTGGGCGCGCAGGGCACCGTGCTGGGCGGCGGGCGCTACGATGGGCTGATCGAAAATCTGGGTGGTCCCTCGACCCCGGCGGTCGGCTGGGCGGCCGGGATCGAGCGGCTGGCGATGCTGGTGGATGCGCCGGAGAAGGAACCTCTTGGCGTAGTTTTCGCAGTGGAGGACGATCTTGCTTTGCCAGAAGCTCAACGGCTCATAGCAAAGATTCGTCGGCGAAATATTTCGGCTGACATGGTTGCGACTGGGTCGCCGCGTAAGCGTTACGACAAAGCTGCGAAGTTTGATGCGTCAGTGCTGGTTTCGATACGGTGGCAGGATGGGAATCCGTTCGTTTCACAACCGTCTTCTAAGTCAAATAGCCCGATCCTTGATGATGTTTGGGCTATCATACTTGAAACGGACCCCGCAGACTGATGCACATTTCCGCTAATCGCGCCTCCCCACCTCCGTTCGCCCTGAGCCTGTCGAAGGGCCTTACTTCTTTTGACGAAGGAAGGGGCTTCGACAGGCTCAGCCCGAACGGCCTAAAGGTGCGCGCCTAATGCACATATCCCCCGAACGCATCGCGCAGATCGAGGCGCGCCGGGACGAGGTGCAGGCGTCGATGACGCGCGCCGACCTCGCGCCCGAAGCGTTCGTGAAGCTGTCAAAGGAATATGCGGAGATCGAGCCGGTCGCGAGAGCCGCGCATGAAGTGCGCCGCCTGCGGCAGGAACTGGCCGCGCTGGACGTGATGGCGGGCGGCGGCGACGATCCCGACGCCGATCCCCTCATGCGCGAAATGGCGCAGGAGGAAATGCAGATCCTCAAAAGCCAGCTGCCCGCCGCCGAACGGGCGTTGGCGTTGCATCTGCTGCCCAAGGATTCGGCCGACGCGCGCCCCGCCATGCTGGAAATCCGCGCAGGGACCGGCGGTGACGAAGCCGCGCTGTTCGCGGGCGACCTGTTCCGCATGTATCAACGCTATGCCGATACCCAGGGCTGGAAGATGGAGATGCTCTCCGCCAACGCGTCCGAACAGGGCGGCTTCAAGGAAGTCGTCGCCAGCGTCAACGGCACCGGCGTCTTCGCCAAGCTGAAGTTCGAAAGCGGCGTCCACCGCGTCCAGCGCGTGCCCGCCACCGAAAGCGGCGGGCGCATCCACACCAGCGCCGCGACCGTCGCGATTCTGCCCGAACCCGAGGAAGTCGACGTCCAGATCGCCGATGGCGACCTCAAGATCGACATCTACCGCGCAAGCGGTGCGGGCGGGCAGCATGTGAACACCACCGATTCGGCAGTGCGCATCACCCATCTGCCCAGCGGCATCGTGGTGACGCAGCAGGACGAACGGTCGCAGCACAAGAACAAGGCGAAGGCGATGCAGGTGCTGCGCGCCCGCATCTATGAGATGGAGCGCGAACGCACCCAGAGCGAACAGGCCGGCGCGCGCAAGGCGATGGTGGGATCGGGCGACCGGTCCGAACGCATCCGCACCTATAATTTCCCGCAGGGCCGCGTCACCGATCACCGCATCAACCTGACCCTGCACCGCCTGCCCGAAATACTGGAAGGCCCGGGCCTGTCCGAAGTGATCGACGCGCTGGTGGCGGAGGACGAGGCGGCGCGGCTGGCGCAGTTGGACGGTGTGGCATGAGCATCATCCCCCCTCCCTGTCAGGGAGGGGGCAGGGGGTGGGTGCGCCGCGAAGCGGCGCCGATTCCGTTGAGGCGCTCGCTTCACTCGCAACCCACCCCCGGCCCCTCCCTAGAAGGGAGGGGAGATGACATCTGTCCCCGACGCGCTACGCGCCGCAACTGTCCAACTCGCCGTCTCAAGCGACACCGCGCGCCTCGACGCCGAGCTGCTGATGGCCCATGCGCTGGGCCTGTCGCGCGGCGATCTGCTGCTGCGCCAGCGCGACCTGGCTGTCCCTGCGACCTTCGCTACCCTGCTTGCCCGCCGCCTGTCAGGCGAGCCGATCGCCCATATCACCGGCACCCGTGATTTCTGGACGATCACCCTGTCCGTCACGCCCGACACGCTGATCCCCCGCCCCGACAGCGAAACGCTGATCGAAGCGGCGGTCGATCATTTCGCCACCCACGCCCCCGCCACGATCCTCGACCTGGGCACAGGCTCAGGCGCGCTACTGCTGGCGGCGCTGGACCAGTGGCCGAGCGCACACGGTCTGGGCATCGACGCCTCCCCGGCCGCACTTGCCGTGGCGCAGGGCAATGCGGCCCGGCTGGGCATGGCCGATCGCGCCCGCTTCCGTCTGGGCGACTGGGCGCAGGGTGTCGAAGGCCCGTTCGACCTTCTGCTCATCAACCCTCCCTATATCGTGGCTGACCTGCCTCTGTCGGGGGACGTGCTGCGCGAACCCGCCAGCGCCCTCTTAGCCGGTGCCGATGGCCTCGACGATTATCGTCGCATTGCGCCCGACCTGCCCCGCCTGATCGCGGCGGATGGCATCGCGGCGATCGAGATCGGCTATGATCAGGCGGGCAGCGTGTCCGCGCTTCTGCGCGAACATGGGCTGGTCGTGGCTGTGCGTCGCGACCTGGTCGGGCATGACCGCTGCCTGATCGCGCGTCGTCCCTGATCGGGCAACGTCCGATTTACCATCGGGAAAGCGAAAATTGCTTGGTTTATGGTGTGAAAGCCACTACATCAGCGTCAGGGACGGCACTATCTTGTGACATGGTCGTTTAGGCCATTGATAGAAAAGGCTGTTTTCCCGCTCCTTAAAGTCATGACGGCGCATGCTGCGCAGCGCCGCTGGCAGTCGGGGTGATGATCCGGAAAGGATCATGCCGTGGCGGAGCCGTATCCGGCCTGAAAATCAGGTCGTGCTTGGGGATGGCGACTGAACAGTGTTTTCAGTGAATGATGTCATAGCGAACGCAAGGATCATATCTTGATCAACAACCGGCAGGCCGGCCGCCGCAATCGCGGCCGGAACAACAATAACAACGGACGTCCCAACGGCAATAATCGGGGCGGTGGCGACAACGGTAACCGCATCGACAACCGCGCCCGCGGCAATGCGACCCAGCTTCTTGAGAAATACAAGAATATGGCGCGCGACGCCCAGATGGCGGGCGACCGGGTGAACGCCGAATATTATCTGCAGTTCGCCGATCATTATTTCCGCGTCCTCGCCGACAATCGTGCCCGTCAGGAGGAGCAAAGTCCCCGGCAGCGTACCCGCGACGATAATTTCGATCAGGATAGCGATGATTTCGACGGCAGTTATGACGGTGCCGATGATTTCCGCAGCGACCAGCAGCACGCCTATGATCGCACGCCCCGCGAACATGCCCCGCGCGATCAGACCCAGCGTGACCAGAATGGTCGCGACCAGGGCAATCGCGATCAGGGCAATCGCGACCAGGGCCAGCGTGAGTATGGCCAGCGCGATCAGCAGGCCCCACGCGACCCGCAGGATCGCCGCCCGGAGCGTCAGGATGACAATCGCGAAGCCCGCGAGCCTCGCGAATATCGGGACAATCGCGAACCGCGCGCCGGCAATGTTCGTCGCGATCGTCCCCGTCGCGATCGTTTCAATGCCGACGGCGATGCGCCGGTGCAGCAGGAAATGGGTGTAGAAGGTCCGGTGGGCAACCCCGCCACGGAAGCCCCCCGGCAGCAGCCGGTCGTTCAGACCGCGCCCGAAGCCGCCGCGCCGGAAGCCGAAGCCCCTCGCCCCCGTCGCGGTCGCCCGCGCAAGGTGGTGGCGGAAGCGGATACGCATGCGGGGCTGGACCTCGCGGTGCTGCCGCCCTCGATCGCCCGCGCCGATAATGATGCCGAAGCGACCGAGGACGCGCCCAAGAAGCGCACTCGTCGCGCACGCCCGGCGACCGAAGCCGCCGAATAAGCGGCCCATGCCGAAAAATCAGGGGACGGCGCCACAACGCGCCGTCCCCTTTTTCATGGCCCTGTCTTTTCTGTCCGCTACCGACAAGCGCGCTTTGCAACCCCGGCGCGATCCGGCACAAGGCGCTTCATAGATGGCGCATATCTGGAGAGATGCCGATGAGAGCCGCGCACCTGCTGCCCCTGTTGCTGACCGCCCTGCCCGCCTCGGCGCTGGCGCAAAGCGCGGCCGATCCCACCGGGGCAACGGCGCAGGGCGATGTCGCCGTCACCATCTACAATAACGGCCAGTCGCTGGTGCAGGACGACCGGCAACTGCCGATGACCGCAGGTCGCAACCGCATCGAATTTCCCGACGTATCGGCCCGCATCCGCCCCGAAACCGTGAACCTGTCCGGTCCGGGCCTCGCCATCATCGAACAGAATTTCGACTATGACCTCCTCTCCCCCGACAAGCTGATGGACAAGGCGGTGGGGCAGGAGGTGACGCTGCTGCGCACCAATCCCGCCACCGGCGTGGAAACGCGCGAGCGGGCGAAGATCCTCGCGGCCAATGGCGGCATCGTCCTCCAGATCGGCACCCGGATCGAGGTGCTGCGCGACGATGGCCTGCCCGTCCGCGTCATCTTCGACCGGGTGCCGCCCAATCTGCGCGCCCGCCCGACCCTGTCGGTGACGGTGCAGGCGGAACGCGGCGGCACGGTGCCCGCGCGCCTCTCCTACCTCACCCCCAATCTCGGCTGGACCGCCGACTATGTCGCGCTGTTCGACGCGGCCAAGGGGGCCATGGACATGCAGGGCTGGGTCACGCTCACCAACAATACCGGCACGACCTTCACCGACGCGAAGACGATATTGGTCGCGGGCAACCCGGCCAATGGCGGCGGGCGCACTAATTGGTGGCAATCTGGCAGCGGCGCGATCGATCAGGGCGGGACGGAGAGCGGCCCGCGCGAACGGCTGGGCGACTATTATCTCTATCCGCTCGCCGCCCGCACGACGATCGCCAATGCCCAGCAGAAGCAGGTGAGCTTCCTCGACGTGAAGGGCGCGCCTGCCCGCGCCACCTATGAATATGTCAATGGCTGGCTCGGCAGTTCGGCCGAGCCGATGAGCGCATCGAGCGTGCTTAAATTCTCGACTTCGAAGGAAGGCGGCCTGGGCGACCAGCTGCCTGCGGGGACGATCCGCGTCTATATGCGCGACGCGCGCGGCAACCCGCAATTTATCGGCGAAAACAGCATCGACCATACGCCCATGGGGTCCTCCATGACACTGCGCACCGGCGAAGCGTTCGACGTCAAGGTGCGGCCGACCGTGGAGCAGCGCACAAAGAAAGGCAGTGCGCGCTGGGAAACGAAGATGCGCTACACGCTGACCAACGCCCGGCCCGAACCGGTCACGATCGACCTGGCGCAACAGGGCCTGTGGGGCGACACCCGCGTCGTCACGCAAAGCCTGGAAGGAAAGCGCGTCTCTGCTGACCGGATGGAATGGAGCGTACCGGTCCCCGCCAACGGCACGGTGGACCTCAACGTCACCTTCGATTCGCGCTATTGACGGGACCGCGCCGATGCCGCGCATTCTCGCCCTGCTGCTCGTCCTATGGGCGCTCATCCTGCCCGCGCAGGCCGGGACGATCGTGTCGCCACGCGCCGATTCGGTTTCGCTCACCATCTATCGCCAGCCCGGCCGCGCGAAGGGGGCGATCGATCGCAACTGGCCGGGCGGCTATGCGCTCATCACCGAAATCCGCACGATCGACCTGCCGCAGGGCGAATCGAAGATCCGCTTCGAAGGCGTCGCGCAAGGGCTGATGCCCGAAACCGCGATCCTGTCCGGCCTGCCGCGCGGGGTGCGGGAGAAAAATCGCGATGCCCGACTATTGTCCCCCGCCGGGCTGGTCGACGCCTATCTGAAACGCAGCGTCACCCTGCGCCGCACCGACCGCAGGACCGGCAAGGTCACGCAGCAGGCCGCGATCATCAGCGCCGGGCCGACCGGCGGCGTGATCGTGCAGACGGCGCAGGGCTATGAAGCGCTGGGGTGTAGCGGCCTGCCCGAACGGATGCTCTATCCGCAGAAACCTGCCGACCTGTCCGCCCGCCCCACCCTGTCGGTCATCGCGACCAGCGACCGTCCGACCCGCGCGACGCTGCACCTCACCTATCTAGCCGAAGGGTTAGACTGGGCCGCCAACTATGTCGCGGATATGAAGGATGACGGCAGGACGCTCGACCTCATGGCCTGGCTGACGGTCGCCAATGGCGGCGTCACCGGCTTTCCCGACTCGCAATTGAGCGTCGTCGCCGGTCATCCCAACAAGCAGAGCAGGGCCATGCAACCCCGCCCGACCGGCGGCCCGCTCCGCCTCACCTGCTGGCCGATGGACGTCACCAGCACGCATCCGCGCTGGGATCTGTTTCCCGTCGATATGCCCGCGCCGGCCATGATGAGGGAAGGCGCACAGGACATCGTCGTCACCTCCATGCGCCGCACCGAACGTCTCGCCATGGCCGCCCCCGCCCCTCCCCCTCCGCCTCCACCACCTCCTCCCCCGCCGCCGCCCGAGGATGTCGGCGACCTCAAACTCTATCATGTGCCGATGACGGTCGATGTTGCGGCCAACGCGCAAAAGCAGGTCGCCCTGCTGCGCCAACCCGGCGTGAAGGTGGAGCGGCTCTATGTCGCCTACATCTCCGCCATCACCAGGGGGGCCGTCCCCATGACGTTGCGGCTACGATTGCAGAATTGGAAAAGCGATGGCCTCGGCCTCGCCATGCCATCGGGCCGCGTTGCGCTGTTCGAAGACATAGGCGGCATGCGCCTGCTCGCAGGCGAAGCGGATATCGGTGACAAGGCGGAGGGGGAGCGCGTCGATTATGATATGGCGGCCAGCCCTGACGTCCGCATCCTCGCCCGGATGACGGCGCAATCGGCCAAGACGCGCGACTGGGCCCTCACGATCAGCAACGCCCGTCCCTTCCCCGTCACTGCGGAAGTCGCCATTGCCCAAGCCATCGAACCGCGCCCGACCGATATGGAACGGCGCGGCAACGCATGGATCTGGCGGGTGACGGTCCCTGCCAATGACAGGGTGGAATGGCATTATGTGCAGCGTCTGCCGCGCTGAGTTTCACATGTCCGGCAAAGGGCGCGGCCGGTGATTCGCGTCCAGCGCGACGAAGGTATAGACGCCGCTGGTCAGCACGACCTCCTCCAGGCCCGGGCCACGCGTCGCGATCACGTCGATCCGGATCGCCACGGATGTGCGACCCCGCCGTTCTTCGCGGGCATAGACCGACACGACATCGCCCAGCAGGATCGGCGTGATGAAGGTCATGCTCTCGATCGCCACCGTGGCGACCGCACCCTGCGCGATGCGCGACGCGACGATGCCGCCCGCAATATCCATCTGGCTCAATACCCAGCCGCCGAAAATATGCCCATTGGCATTGATGTCGGTCAGATGCGGCACCAGCCGCAGCACGACCTCGCCCCGTTCTTCAGTCGTCAAGTGGCACCTCATCCTTCAGCCTGTCCATCACCTGTTCGTCATGCCCGGTCCCGCTCGACAGGAACACCAGCGCCATCAGGCCGGTCCCCAGCATGAAGGTCAGCCATACGCCCAAAACCGTGGCAATCACCATATGGATCGGCATGTCGCCTGACCGCCAGTGCAGGAACAGCAGCGCCAGTCCCACGCACACCGCCCCGGCCAGCGCCATCCATGCCATGATCCGCCGGAACCGTGCCCAGGCGGTTGCGGCAATTTGCGGATCGTCCAGGGCCTGTTTGCGCGTCATCCCTTTTCTTTGGGGATCGAAAGTGGGATCATCAAGCGTCCAGAGTAAATGTCTCGGAAAAGGAGAGCGTTCATGAGCATTGCGACGATTCTGCAGGGCAAGGGTGACGTCATCAGCGTGCGGCCCGACGACAGCCTGCTCTCCGTGGTGCAATTGCTGGCGAACAAGCGAATCGGGTGCGTGCCGGTGGTCGCGGATGGGCAGGTCGTCGGCATCTTCTCCGAGCGCGACGTCGTCTATCATATCGCTCAGGATGGGGCTGCGGCGCTCGATCGCAATGTCGGCGATGTGATGACCGCGCCTGCCATCACCATCGACCATGACACGCCCGTGATCCACGGCCTGTCGCTGATGACGAAGCGGCGCATCCGCCATCTGCCGGTGGTGGTGGACGGCGCACTGGTAGGCATGATCTCGATCGGCGATCTGGTCAAATTTCGCATCGACAGCATCGAATCGGAAGCGGCCGCCCTGCGCGACTATATCCAGACGGCCTGATTCGGGCGCTAACCCGGTTCAGGCAGTCGCCTGGACCGGAGGCGCGCGGCGAATCACCAGCGCCACCAGCTCCATCACCGTGCCGCGCGCGCACAGCATTAGCGCGGCGAGGAAGGCGACGCCCCCCGTCGGCACCAATATGGCCAGGCGCATGGGCGCGGCCAGAGGCGGCAGCAGCCCGTCGACCCCCATCACGACACCTGCCATCACGATCGAACAGCCCAGCCCCGGCGCGGCGGCGCGGATCAGGTCCACGAATCGCAGCCCCATCGGCCCTCCTGCCAACCGCGCGGTCACGCCGGTCAGCAGCGGAAACGCCGCGAGCCAGGCCCAGGCCAGCCCGATCGCGCCGAATCGGATGCCGATCAGGAAGGCGACCGGCATCAGCACCGCGCCGACCGCCGCGACACGCGCCGTGGTGCCGGGCCGCCCCAGCGCATTGCTCACCGGCGCGAACATCACCTGCACGGTCATGAACGGCATGGCGAGCGCCAGGATCGTGACGAAGGGCGCCATCTCCAGCCATTTCTGCCCGAACAGGGTGGCGACCAGCGGTTCCGCCGTCACCGCCATGCCCAGGTAGATGGGACAGGTCAGCAGCAGCAGCAGCTTCACCGCCTTGCAAAAGGACCAGGCGACGCGTGACAGATCCTTCTGCATCCGCGCATAGGCCGGGAAGGCCACGTCGTTGAGCGGCGGCACGAATTTGCTGACGAATATCTGGGTCAGGAACAGCGCTTCGGCATAGAGGCCCAATTGGTGCGGCTCCAACATCCGCCCGCCGATGAAGATATCCGCCTGGCTCTGGATGATCCAGAACAGCTGTCCGCCCAGCAGGGATGCGCCATAGGCGACCATGGCCCCGGTGCCGCGAAAATCGAAACTGGGGATGGGCCTGAACCCGGTCGCGATGACATAGCCCACCGCCTTGATCCAGAAACCCGTGATCGGCGCGAACACCAATGTCCATACGCCCCATCCCGACAGCGCGCCGGTCAGCGCCACGCCGGCCGAAGCGATGGCCCCGATCAGGTTGACCAGCGCGGGCCGCTTGAAATCCAGCGCGCGCCCCATGATCGCCTCGGGCACGGATATGAAGGGGGTGGACAGATAGAGCAGCGCCTGCACCCGCAACAGGTCGGCGACCATCGGCTGGTCGTAATAGTCGGCGGCCAGCGGCGCGATTCCCAGCTGGAGCAACGCCAATGCGCCGTTCAGCAGCAGCATGATGGTGAAAGCCTGGCGCAACCGGTGCGTCTCCACCGTGTCGGACTGCACCAACGCGCTGACCAGCCCATAGCCGTTGAGGAAGGTAGCGAAATTGAGGATCACCTGAGTCATGGCGAACAGGCCGTAATCTGCGGGATCGAGCAGGCGGATGACGGCCAGCGTCACCACCCAGCTCATCATCTGCGACAGGATCTGGCTGCCCGATCGCCAGAAGATGGCGCTGCGTATCCGTGCGCCGAAACCCGCGTCATTCGCGTCGGCATCCTGCAATGTCATGCGCCCGTCTTTCCTGAAATCCGATCGATCATGCACAGGCTGTAGCGCCCAACATCCAAAAATTTCTGAAATAAAATTGCAAAAACTGTTTGACGGTTCGGAATGCCCTCCATATATGCCGCCTCACCGGACGGGACGACGCCACTGCGGCGCTGAACCAGACGGTCGCCCACATAGACGGACGCTAGTCCCCCGGACCATAGGATCGGGGATCACTGGTTGTCCGGTTTTACTGTCGGTGC
>NZ_JAYKZY010000003.1 GCF_035818615.1 Sphingobium sp. CR2-8
GAACTGCATCAGCTCCTGGGGAAGAAGCAGCGCGCGCCGCTGGTCCGACATCGACTTGGAGCGGTTTGCCAATATGCCGTGTATTGTGAGCGACTTGGTGATGGCCTCCTGTCCGACATAGCCAACCCGCTCTGACAATTCGTTGGCGACCCGCAATTCCTTCGGCGTAAACGCGACCTCGACACCGCAATTGGACACGATTTCGTTCGCGACATGCTCGCCATAGACAGCGCGGAGCTGAGACCGGGACTGAATAACCGGAAGCAGGCGGATGCCGTAGCCTGCCACATATGAGAAGGCACTGGCGATGACCTGGGCACGGCCTATCCGCGCAAACTCGTCGAGAATGACCAGAACCTGGTGCGGCGTGGTTGCATCCGGCAAGGCGCGAACATTGAGATCAATGAGCTGCTGGAACAAAAGATTGTAGAGAGGGGCAACCCGATCCAGTTCGTCCGGTGACACACCAAGATAGATCGACATCGGCTTGGTGCGCAGAGCGCGCAGGTCGAAATCGCTATCTTCTGTCGCGGCGTCCACGCGGGGATTGAGCCACAGGCTCAGTTTGGACGTTACGGTCTGGACAATACCGGCGAATGTATTGTCGGCGCCGGAGGTGAAGTCCGCCAGCGCATTCCGGCATCCCTGCGACAGCGAAAGCGATCGGTCCTCCAAAACGCGGCGGAAGAAGCCGCGTGTGTCGCCCGTCGTCATCAATCGGTAGATTGCTCCGATCGTGAACGGCTGATCGGCAACTGCGAGGTATGCCCCAACGCCCACAAAAGCCGTCCGCGCGGAATCCGTCCAGAACGGCTCGCCGCGCTCAGGCGGAACGAAGAGCATGGTCGCGATCTTCTGAAGTTCGATCACGACCTGATCGGGGTCATTGCGATCGATATAGCCCAGCGGATTATAGCGCGCCGAACGGCCCTCTGGGTCGGTGGGGTTGAACAGGAACACGGCTTGGCCATGCTTCTGCCTGAACCCTGCGGTCGCATCCCAATTCTCCCGCTTTACATCGAGGACTACCACGGAATCCTGCCACGACAGCAGATTGGGGATAACGACCCCAACGCCTTTGCCGGACCGGGTAGGGGCTTCGACGATCACATGTTCGCTTCCGCCAAAGGTCAAAAACTTGCGTCGGCCAAAAAGCAAAAATTTGCGCCCGCGCATTCCGAGGACGATCCCCTTACCAGCGCGAAAGCCTGCTTGACGGATTTCGCGCTCTTTCGCGAAACGGGCTGCGCCATGCAACGGCGGTTGGCGCTTAGCGAGCCACCACAGCATGATCCCGGCCAAGACGAGTCCGACGACCAGACCAGCACCTAGCGCCTTCAGCACCACCGGATCATGCCGATAATACCAGAAGAATGCCGGCATCTTGAACGGATCAAATTTTGCGCTCGGCAGATCAAGGTAGAGCCAAGCCACGACCGATGCGATCGCAAAGGCCAATACGAGCGCGATCGAAATCCCGGCAGCGAGGATGGTGCCCCTCTTAGGCGGCATGGCGGGCTGCCGGATCATAGTAGATCTCGGTTATGCGGAACTCACCGTCGATTTTTTTCATCTGGACGACGACATCGACAAGGATTTTTAAGAGCGAACGGATGTCATCGCGGGCGAGATCAGCGCCGCCTTCGCTTTCCTTCACGAGCAGCGTCAATTGCTCGAATGCCAACTCGGCCGAGTCCGCATGGATTGTAGTGATCGATCCTGGATGACCACTGTTGACGTTGCGGAGATAGAAGAAGGCGGTTCCATCCCTCAATTCCTGAAGCAAGATGCGGTCAGGCCTCATACGCAGCGCGCTTTCCAGCAGCTCTTTGGCCGTGACCTTGGCTGTGCCGGTGCCATCCTTGCTGTAGATCATCTGGACGACGTTTTTATGCGGAACGACCAGCTCGCGAGTATCCTCAATCGTCAAAAGTCGTTCGTTCTCCGGGATTAGCTGGATCAGACCCTTGGAGAAGGTTGTTTTGCCGGAACCCGTCGCGCCTGAGATCAAGATATTGAGCCGGCTCTGAACCGCCAGCTCGAAAAACTCGATATGGCGCCCTGCATGAAGAAGGCCCTGAAGGCGCTCTTCCATGCTGCTGACCCGCTTGCTTGCCACCTTCGTTTCCGCGAACAATCCGCTGGCTTCGAAATCCTTCATCGAAAGCGTTTTCGTCGATGGTTTGCGCACCGTGATGGAAACGGTCCCGTCAGGCACTACCGGCGGAAGGACGAGCTGGACTCGCTCGCCGGTCGGGAACATCGTCGAACAGATCGGTGTCTCGCGGGAAACGTCCTGCGATGTGTAGGCCGCAGCGGCGGTTGCGAGCTGGTTGAGCGAGTCTAGCGTAAGGGCTTCCTCGCGTTCCCAAGTCCATCCTCCGCGCCGCTCGATGCCGATGATCTCAGGTTCGTTGATGACAACTTCCGTGACATCGGCATCATCGAGGTAGCGGCGCAACGGGCGTACCGCATGATCGAGGACCGCCGTGTTGCGAAACCCCACGGTGCTCATTTCAGGGCCAGTCCATAGACTTGCGAAAAGTCGAAATCCTTGGCGACGGTAATGGCCAGTTCGGTTCCTTGGTTTACCCTGACAATAGGGCGGATCTGCTGCGTGTCCTGCAACACCTGCGATGTAGTATCTCCTGGGGTGCGAAACACTGTCGAGCCTGCCGGACTGACCGCCTGACCCGCGATCTGGCCGCCAGCATCGAGCACACTGAAGAGCATGGCGGCACCGAAGCGCTGCCAGAAGAAACGGTCGATCTTGCCCGTGACGCCAGCGCGTCCGAGCGTGTCGGACGCTGGGGAGCCGATGTCGATAGCAACACCGCGCGGTGTGACGGCGCGCGTCCACATCGCAAACAGCCTATTTTGCCCTCGCTGCAAACCGCCCTGATATTCGCCGAAGACGCGAGTGCCTTTTTCGAGCAGCACCACTCTCCCGTTATCCGAATAGATGTCGCGAGGAATGATGCAGGTCGTGTATCCCGGCACGGTGCTGTCCATCGCTGTTTGCAGGGTGCAGGGAAGGATTGCGCCGGCAGTCACAAGATAGTTTCGATCCCCGATCATGCGCGCCGATGCAGTGCCGATTGCGGAGGTTTGCTTCAAGCCGTCGAGTTTGGTCGAAGGTGCTCGAC
The DNA here is from genome assembly GCF_035818615.1 of Sphingobium sp. CR2-8. Lineage (NCBI taxonomy): Bacteria > Pseudomonadati > Pseudomonadota > Alphaproteobacteria > Sphingomonadales > Sphingobiaceae > Sphingobium > Sphingobium wonjuense. The sequence goes on from NZ_JAYKZY010000003.1 coordinate 3,147, forward strand.
CACTGCCGGTATTATCTGGTGCCGATGGGGCGCCATTCGCGCCGTCGTCCGCAGCATGACCCATGCTTTGATTGCCGTTGTAAGCGATCAGAGTCGACCGGCGGGCGCTATCGCTTAGCTGCCTAGCCTCGTTGGCTCGGCGTTCGGCTTCACCAGCCTGCCTGCTTTGTTGTTGGCCGCCTGCTCCGTATGGTGTGATCGGTTGACCGTCGGGGCCGATCGCAGGCACCTGTTCACCCGCGAGGGCGACCGGCGCATTGGGATCGCGTGGTGCAGTAGCAAGCGTCGGCGCAATGACTGTATTGGGATCGTATGGAGCTTCCACCGCTGGCGGCGGAGCCTTTCGCTTCGCATCTGGAATCTGTTTGTTGCCCCCCGAGCCTGTGACGAGGGTAAGGATTGTGAAGATTGCTGCGCCGCCAAGCGCGGCGCCGGCGATCATCTTCTTATTATCCCACTGGACGGCGTTGAGCGAAGGGATCTTGTTGGCCCGGTCCGCTGCCGGTGTGCGGTCGATCTCATTCACGTCAGGCGTGGCATCGACGTCAAATCGCTTATCGGACACGTCAGTTCTCCGTCGTGCGCTCAACCACTTCCGAGGCCGTGTCCGTTTTGGGATCGCGGCCATAGAAGCTGGGGTTTTCGTTGTAGATGCACAGGACAACCTTGCCCCTGCGAAGGCGCATTTCCTTGTAGACGCCGTGGATCACGACAAACTCGTCCCGCACATCAAAGGGGGCCGTTGCCTCGCTGCCGTCAGGATTAACGGTGAAAAGGGCCGGTATCTCGCGCTGGTTTGGGAAACGAAGGACCGTGAATTGCCCGTTGTCGCTGATCTCGGAGGGCTGGAGATCCGATGCACCTTGAACCTGATATGCCAGGTTCCGCTTCCCTTCGAGCACCCCAATATCGAGGGCCGTTTTGACCGCCCCATTCTGTAGCGCGAGAGCTTCATTCAGTTTCGCGCGCTGGGCGGCCAGTTGGGCTTGCTGCGCCTCATATTCGGGATAGCGAAGACGAACCTTGAAGAACGTACCCCCCGATCGCGCACTTGCAACGGCTGCCAGTTCGAAGGTGTAATTTCGCTTCGTGCCCTGAAAGTCCGTGACGACGATCAGGTTGGTCGCGCCGGCACGCTCGCGAGGTTTGACGAACAATGAATTTTCCGCGGGCGCCACTTCCCAGGAAACGGTGTCGCCCATGGCAACGAATTTGATGACCTCGCCAGGAGCAAACTCAATCTGCGTCGCGGTGCGGAAAGCGCTGCGAACCGAGATGACATTACCGTCGGTGTAGTTGACCTCCCTGATCCGAACATCCGGGCCAAGCTGGCGGGGGGTCTGTTCTGCCAGTGCCGGTACAGGCGCGAGAGTGAGGATGGCGGTGGCCATGAGAAGTGTGGGTTTCATCGCGTCGGAACCTCCGCGTCTGCTCGGTAGGACCGCACCTGAAACCCGAGCGGGTTAGCGTATCGACCAGATTCTGTTTCCGGTTTCGACAGCACATCGAATGTGATCGTTGCGATGGCAGGCGTCTCGATTGCTTGCTGGTCGCGCTCAAGCCGCTTGACGAACCGGACCTGGGCGACAGTCGGTGAGATGAAAGCAACGGAGCGGATCGCCACAAACACGGCGTCATTGACAGTGAACTGGTTCTGCGGGGAGTCCGGGTTGTCCTTCCGATAGAAGGTTGTCCAGCGCGTCTGCTCCTCCCGATTGGAAAGGGCGAGCACTTTACGGAAGAACTCTTCCCGTGCCTGTGGAATCCATCCTTCACGGTTGCGCACATAGTCGGCGAGGAAATATTTGCGAACCGCCTCATCATAGGTGATCGCCTTGTCGCCGCGCAGTTCTTGCGTGACGTCCGTAGCCCCCGTCGATCGATCAACGGTGACGACATAGGGCACCACGGTCTTCAACGGGGACAAGGCCATCACCGAGCCGACGCTGACTACCGCCAACGTTGTCGCGACGCCTGCAACGATCCACGCCAGTCGGCGTGAACGCGCGGCAACAACAAACCTGTCTCGATCCCAGCTTTCCGCTTCCGCGAAATATGCCTTGAGATCTTCGTCTTGGTCTCTCACGCCGATCGCCATGTCAGCAGCTCGCAAATCTAGGTAGAAGCGCCGCGCTGGCGCTTGAGGAAGTTGTCACCGCGCCGATCGCCGGCACCTTCTCGGCATGCGATGTGTCGGCCGCTTGGGGCGCAGTAGATTGCGCGTCAGAAGGGAATAGATTGGTCGCAGGAGGCGCTGAAGCGTCCGGCGTCGCCTGCCCATCGGGTGTGCCACGTGGCACAGTTCGGCTTGTTGTCGCCGCTGCGGATCGCTCAGGCACGGTCGGCAGCACGGTGCCATATGGATTTGCTGGGCGCTTTTGCTTGCCGTTGCAGCGCGCCAGTTTCTCGTCCTTTGCGGCGGTCGCAGGCGTTGATGGCACGAGCGACACGAGAGCAAGGACGGCAATGGCTGATCTGATCGTCATTCCATCTCTCCGGGCTAGTTGGTACGACTGAGAGTGCCGCCAGTGGCGCGGCTTCCGCCCCCGCCACGGCGAGCGGCGCGCCACGCGCGCGCCGCAGCAGCAGAGGGCGCATTCGACATGGCGCGGCCCAGCATGGGCGCGACGTTGCCGGTTGCAGCGTTCGCGAACTGTGTTGCGAGGGACGCGCCGCCTCCGCCTAGGCCAGCGGCGAGACCCGGAATTTGTAGGAAAAAGAAGAACCCCAGCACGTAAAAGGCGATGGCCCGGATTGCGATGACCGGAATGTTGGTGTCTCCGGTGAAGGCTTGACCCATGAAATCTTCGCCGGTGTTGCGAATGAAGATTGTCAGCAGCAGCGCAAATGCGACCAGCATCACATAATTGATGACTGAGCCAAGCCACGAAAAGAAGAACGACCGTGTAAACTCAAAGAGCAATGCCGCGACGAAAATAGGGCCAACAGCGGCAAGCAGAGCTAATGAAAAAAGCGCAAAGGCGCAGATGGTGAAGCCCAAAGCCGCTGATAGAATGGCTAAGACCATCAGGATTAGGCAGTAAATACCCGTGAAAAATATCTCGACGATGTTATTCGGCAGACCCACTAGATTTTTACCAGCGGCAGCGGTCCGAGCATCTTGAATTTCGGTGATTTTCACCACCGTATTCGATGCGCCTCTCACAATTTGGTCGAAGAAATCGCCTAGTCCGGTGACGCTTGGCCCGCCTACCGCCGTCGCTACATCACGAGGAAGGCCGTCCATGGTAAAGAGGCTGACATACGCTCCATAGAGTGTTGTCACCGCGAACACGAGCGCGGCCAATTTCATTCCACGAAACACAAATTCCCGGAATGGATATTCAACTGCTCCGCGAAGGATCGCGATGCCGAGGAGGATTATATAGATGGTCACGCCCACGCGAAGAGGGCCTGAAATCCAGCCCACGACGCCAGCGTAGGCTGAGATTACACCGGCCAAAGCGTCATTGAGATAGGCAAACATGGTCTGGAAGAGGTTTCCCACTGTCCTACCCCTTGCTTGATCGTGAGCAGGGCGATGGCATCACACACCCATGCCCTTCTTAAATTCGTCGCGGTCCTTCCGGGATCTCAGCAGCTCGTTGGCGGTATCAACGTTGTTGCAGGTAGAGACGACGATTGAAGGCCAACTAGCGGGCGGACGCTGTGATGATTTCCAGTCCGCACAGACTGCTTCCATCTCTTGGCGCTGAGGCTCATTTTCCGTGTAGAATGCCACATCGCGAAGGGGCATGTCCGATCTCAGGTGATCGCCGGTCTGATCATTTTCAGATGGGGAGCAACCACTGATGAACGTGAGAGCCGAGACGACGCCGAGGTATTTTTGCAATGTGGTGGTCATCAATCTAATCCCATGCCGGCCTTGAAGCTCGCGCGATCGGACTGCTGAAGGGCGACGTATCGCTGATAGTCCGCCTCAGCTTTCGCACGGCGCTGAAGCTCAACCGCCTGCAACGCCATCTGGTCATTCATCATCTGCGCCTGTTCGAGCTGTAGGCGGGCAGACATATCGGCTCGCTCGGCGGCTGAGGTCGCGTTGCCGAGACGCCCCCGAAGCTCATCCAGCCCTTCGCGACGGCTTGTCACCGCATCGCCGACGTTGCTGGCAAGGCCGGTAGTGACGGCCGCTTCACGCGCTCCCTGCTCGTATGCGGCACGCTCGCTCTCCGTGGCCGCTTGCGACGACCGGCCTATGAGATCCTGATAGACGTCATTCGCCTTGCCGCGCAGACCGCCGACCACATCGACGTTGCCGCTTGTGTAGCCGTCCAGGCTGGACGAGGACACGTCACTGGTGCGCAGCATGTCGCTCTTGAGTTGGTTGGCGACATTGCTGATGTCCGTCGCCTTGTTGAGGTCGCGATACAACGACTGCGCCTGCTCAATCTGCTGCTTGCCCTGGAGAATGGCCTGTCTCGCCTGCTCCAGTTGCTTGATCTGCTGCGCGAAGGCACGGGGATCGAACACGATGCCCGTGCCCAGTTGGGCTTGCGCCGTCCCGGCGCACAAGAGCGCTGACCCTGCCAGCGCGATGGAAACAGCTTTCAAGCGACGCATGCCATTACTCCTTCAGCTCGGACGACGACGTTGGTGGAAGATCGGGAGCCAGGTCGCCGGGTCCGGCCCAAATTCGGCAGCCGCTTCGACGGCGATGGCCGTGGTTTCCGCGCGTCCCGACAGGACGGCCAGTTCATCATCGAGGCCGGTCAGATCCAGTTCGACCACCACGCTGTCATGGCCCTGCTTCACCAGAAACTTGCGGGATTCCGGCGAAAGCTCCTCGCGGATCAGTTGAAATTCGGCATCGGTCAGTGAGAAGCCGTCAACATAATCACGGCGCGCGCCTTTGGGGTTGGGGAGCATCACCTGGGTCGCGACCTGCTCAAGAATAGAATGGGCGATGTCGCTTTTGAGAGCATCCGCCGGCGACTGCGTGGCGAACACCATCAGCGCGTTGCGCTTGCGGTAGGTCTTCAAGCCGTCCTGCGCGAAGCTGCGAAATGCCTCGTCGCCCAGCGCCTTCCAGAACTCGTCGACCGCGATGATGGTGCGTTCGCCGGTCAGTAGCTTGTCGATCCGGTGGAACAGGTACAGCATCACCGGCGCGCGGATCTCGCCATTGTCGAGGAAATCCGTCATGTCGAAACCGATGAAGCGGGTATCGAGCGTCATTTCGTCAGCCGGATTGTCGAACACCCACCCCATCGAGCCGCGCGATGTCCATTTCTCCAGACGGGCGCCGATGCCGCCCGCATCCGACATGCCCAGCATCGAGCGCAGGGCGTCGAGCGAACGGTCATCACGTGGCAGCCGCATCACTGCGGCAATGCCCTCGTCGATCATCCGTTCTTCCTGAACCGAGATCGGACGGCTCTCGGTGCGGACGAGCTGGCGCACGAAGAGCGACAGCCAGGCCCGATCCTCCGCAGTATTTTCCAGCGCCTTGAGAGGGGCAAAGCCCGTGGGCGTGCCATTCCCCAAAGCGAGATAGGTGCCGCCTGAAGCCAGCACGAAAATCTGTGCGCCGCGGTCCTTGTCGATGAAAATCTGGCGCGCGCCCGTCTTCTCGGCTTGCGCCATCAGGAAGTTGACGATGACGGTCTTGCCGCCCCCGGAAGGCCCGATAACCAGCGTATGGCCCAGGTCGCGCTTGTGGAAGCTGAAGAAATACGGGCTCCGGGCACTCGTCTTCATCAGCGCGATGGCGTCGCCCCAATGATTGCCGGTGGCAAGGCCGGCAGGGTATGTGTGGAACGGCGAGAACGCCGCGAAATTGAGGGATGTGATAGGCGCTGGCCTCGCCCGCCATTGGAAATTGCCGACGAGCTGGCTCCAATAGGCCGCTTCGAGCGCGGCCCCCTCGCGGGCGGCAACCATGCCGGTGTCGGCCAGCGCCGCGCGCGCGATCGACATATTATCGCGCAGCCCCTTCAGGCTGTCGGAATAAACTGCCAGCGTGAAATGGTGGTCGCCCAGGACGAAGCGATTGGACATCAGATCGTCAGCCGCATCTTCGAGATCGAGCATCTGGCTGACGGCGCGATCGTCCGCATTCTCCATCTGCTTTTGCCGCAGGCGGAACCGTTCTGAAGCCGCAGCGCGTCCGAGGAAGGTGAAGGACTGGGTGAGCACGAAGCCGAAATCGACCGCGAGCAGGGACTCGAACTGGCGCGGCGTCGTAAACGCCGGATATTCCCGAATGCCGAAGATGCCCCCGAACGCGCTGCGATCGGCGTCGCGGACCTCGACCGTCTCACCGCCGAAGATCACCCGTTGGCGATACAGCGCGCTGCCGAGGTGGCCGCGAATGATAGGGACGCGGCGATGCCTGCCGGTCATCACCATTTCCGCGACTTCCATGGTCTCGGAAAATTTCAGACCATTGTGCCCGTAGATCGCCAATCGGCGCGGCGCGCAGCGGTCCATCAGCTTTTCAAAATCGCGAGCCTTGTCCTCCAGGGCTTCGAGGAGATCGGCATCGATGGCGTCCGCCTCCGCGCCAGCCCGGGCCTTGCTCTTGAAGAGCTGGACCAGCTTGTCGGCGCCATGGATCGCGGGACGCAGAACCAGCGTCACGAAGAAGCGGTTGATGAACATCCGCTCCTTGTTCATTCGTGCGAAGTAGGCGGCATCGAGGTCGCGCGCGAACCGCGATCGGAAATTGCCGCCAGGATATTGCTCGACGCGCGCACGCACGAGATGCGTCCAGATCGACAGGCGATCGTCGTGCAGGTTGCGCAGCATACCGTTGAGCTTGGCGTGCCAGTCATTGAGATCACGCACGTCGGCCGTCTCGAATGCACGGCTCTGCAACTCGAAGGACAACATGATGGCGCCGGAATCCAGCGCCACCACTTCGTCGGTGACATGGCGTGCGTAAGGCAGGAACTTGGTCGGTAGCACCTCCTTGAGCGCCACCTTCATCGGCACCTGGTCGGACAGGCGGTTCGGTTTAGCCATTGCGACCGAACCCCTTGCGCTTGATCCCCTTGAGAGGCAGCGGGGTGTAGCTGGAGCCACCCCAGAATGCCCGGTTGCGGTTGGCCGCCTTGGTGCGTCCCCATAGGAAGATGAGGCGGAAGGCGTTCACGTCATGGCGGACGATCAGCCGCGAAATACTGAACATCACCGCCGCGATGACCGCTGCATATACGGGGTTGTTGAACCCGATCAGCACAATCACCGAGGACAGCAGGATGACCACGGCCGCTTCGATCGGGATACCGGCGAAGAGCGCAGGGCGCGTCACCGCCAGGAATAGCGGATTGCGCGCCATGATTTCCCGATCATTCTCCATGTTCGAACCTTCGGCATTGTGCGGTGATGGCGGGGCGGTCCTCGCCCCGCCTTGCAAAGATCAGCCGGCGTTGAGCTGGTCGACGATCCACGGAGCGGAAAAGATCAGGGCGATACCGATGATGACGGTGACGAGAGCGCCGGTGTTGACGCGGCCCGTCAGCCAGCCAAATCCTGCGGCGATGATCGCGAGAATGGCGACGGTACGCAGCAGGCCGTTGCTGAGAAGGTTCAGCACGGATTGGCCGAAACTTTCGAGATTGGTTTGCGCAAGCGCGGGTTCGGCGGAAAGCAGCGAGGCCAGCGCCACCAGGCCGAACATCGACAGGAGGCGCCCCAGCTTCCGACGGCGCTGCGATAGTGCGTCGATGCGGGCGGTGACGCGGGATCGAAGGGTGAGCGTCGGCACGCCGAGCGACACAAGGTTCATCGGTTGTCTCCTTCTCCGGCGAGCGTGGCTCGCTCAAATTCCGCCTTCGCAAACACGTCCCACGATGGCGGCGGGGGGGGTGGGGCCGCGCGCGGCGCCCCGGGTCGGACGTATTTTCCTCGACCAGAGCGGCCAGCACCGTCGCCGCGCTCGCGGTGTCAGATGTGCCAGCAATTGCGGTCGACGGGACCGCCGCAGGCTGGGCGGCGTCGGCAATGCCGGCATTGCTGACCACCCGCCCCACATAGCCGTTGGCAAAGCCACGTGACTGCGATCCGGTATTGTACATGGAGAGCGCGATGCGCAGCGCGCGTTGCGGATGCAGGCCGTTTCTTACCTGACGATAATTTCCGGCCAGAACCGCCCCGGCAGCGGCGATGTTCGTGCAGGGTTCGAACACCGTCTCCCATGTCAGGCCGAGCGCCTTCATGTTCCGGGAGTTGATCTGTCCCAGGCCAAGATCAACGGAATAGCCTTTGGCGACATAGGCGCGCGAGATGCTGATCGCCTGCGCCAGTGTAGTTGGCTGGGCAACCTTGCGGCTCAATCCGTTGACGTTGATCGCCAATTCGTAGCCCTGGCTTTCCGTTTTCACGATCGCCGCGATTGTCTCTGGAGCCACATCCGGCGCGCATTGTGCGGCGAGGCCCATGACGACTGCGGCGGGAAACGTCACCGCCCGCAGCCTTGCGTGTCTGGGACATAAGGCAAAAGCGCCGTCGTCATACCATGACCGGCAGAAATGGTAATGTCGGCGGTTCGGGCCGAAACCGATGCGATCAGCGCGGCATTTTGCGCGACGCACACCGGGAATGAACATAAGCGATTTGCCATGTTTTCACTCCAGTTGTGAAGACAGGCTATGTTAAGAAATCTGTGAACGCTACCCCCAAAGCGACACGCGTTCCTGATAATGAGAACGACTTACCCCGCTAAAATGTCGTTTCGTCCCTCATGCCCGGATAGGGGTGCAAACTGATAACGCCTTCGTAACCATAACCCAGAATAATGTGACGTATGGCCGAAGATGCCTTCTTATACAGGCGGATGCGCTTCTTGTCGTAAAGGCCCACATGGAACATCGCGGTTCCACGCCAGCTCACACGGATATTGATGTGCCACTTGCCGGAGTCGTGCTGGCACACGTGAACGTCTGTAATTGTCCCGCCAGGAGGGCGATGCGTCGTAAGCTCGCGTTCCAGTAGTAGCTCTAATTCCATTCTTACCCTACAAGCGATTTATATGGTTTTCGCTGGTGTCCTATATCGCGCTGCGATAGCATGACAAAGCGCTTCAACGGAGGTGTCTTAAATGGCCCGACGGCATATCGCCACGATTGAGGAACAGGCCGACCGAATTGTTCGTCAGCTCGGAGGGCGATGGACGGGCGATTTTGCCATGTGCCGATGCCCTGCCCATTCCGACAGCAAGGCAAGCCTTTCCGTTCGGGTCGGCGACCGCGCCGTGCTGTTCCACTGTTTCGCCGGCTGCACTGCCGAAGCGATCATGGCGGCGCTTCGGTCCGGCAAGATCCTCGCGCCGCCCGATCATGATCCGGGGCAGCGTCAGGAGAGCAAGACCGATCTCAACAAAGTCGCCCTTGCAGTCTGGCGTCACGCTGCCCCCTATGTCGGCACGCTCGCCGATCGCTACCTGCGCACCCGTGCGATCGTGCCCGAAGGGATCAACGCTCGCTTCGATCCGCGTTGCCAGTGCGGTGCGGGCGCCGCCAAGGCGTTTGCCCCGGCGCTGATCGTGCCGATCGAGGAAGACGCCGGCGTCGTTGCGATCCACCGCACTTTCCTGACGCCTGATGGCCGTTGGAAAGCCGATATGCCTGAACCCAAGCGTATGCTTGGCAATCCCGGCACGGGCGCGGTGCGCTGGGGCGGTATCCCAACCGATGGCGTGCTGCGTCTCGCGGAAGGCGTCGAGGATGCCGCAAGCGTGATGAACCTGCTCGAACCTGGTCACTTCGTTTGGCCGGTGCTGGGCATTGAGCGCTATCAGGGCATTGCGATCCCGGAAAGCATCCACACCGTCATCCTCTATAGTCAGCACGGTGTCGAAGCGGCGCGCGCTGTGGAACGGGCCACCCCTCACCTGACCGATAATGGCCGCAGGCTTCTCACCAAGCTGCCGCCGCATAGCGGCGACTGGAACGATCTCCTGCGCGAGATCCGGGCAGCATGAAGCTGTTTCCCGGCGTCCCGCCCTATCAGCGCTGGATGATGGGGGCGACCTTCGTTGTCGTGGCGGTCTATTCCATCGCGCAGAACAAGGCATCGCTGATCGAAGCATCGCAGACCCAGCTATCCTCTCCTTCTCCGCGGATTATCGATGGCGATACCGTCGATTTCTCAAACGGTCGCGTGCGGATTGTCGGGATCGATGCTCCTGACGAAGATCGGCCGCAGCTCAAGGCGCTGGCGAGTGAGGCGCTGCGCGAACTGGCGGCCCGCGATGGCGGGCTGACGTGCTCGGCGTCGCTGTTCGACTATGCCCTGCGCCGCGAAGAGCAGTGCCGCACCACAGCCAAGAGCTATGGGCGATTGAATCTGTCTTGCCGCTTCCCAAGCAACAAGGCGAGCGTTGGTGCCACCATGGTCGCTCAAGGCTATGCCGTCGATTACCGCGTCTATTCGGGCGGCGCCTATGTCGACCTGATGCGCAAGGCGGCAGCGCAGCGCGTAGGTTTGTGGGGTGTCGATTACGAAGGGATGCGGCAGCTTGCCGTGCAGCGTGCGCAAGTGCCGCAAGGGTGCGACGTGGGCACGATCAAAAAGGAGCCGGGACCAGTCGCCGGCGCACGCTCGACGCGGTAATGATCGAACCCGGCTCTCCCGTTGCCGCCGTGGTTGGTCGCTGGGGGGAGCCAGCTCTCTGGTGGTTGGCGTGGTCCTGCTTGGGCGCGTCATCCGCGACATGCCATACCTGCTCCCCAACCGCCTGCCCGGCCTGCTCCTCTATGAGTTGGGGCCGGGTCTGCTTCTGGCCGTTGCGATATGGTTTGCAGTCAGCATTACGCGGGGGTATTTTCGCGCACGGACGAGGCTGATCCTGTTCGTGGTGATGGCCGCCCTTTCCGGCTCGATCGCCATCGGCAATGCTTTTTCTCCCTCGCTGGATGGGCGTTGGCTATGACCGGGGGCGCCAGCCTGTCGCTACAATGCAGCTCAGATAATCTAACGGGGTGAGTGAGGTGGCAGCGACCGAAGTAGTACGTGTTCGGATTGATTCCGACCTCAAGAGGGAAGCCAGCGCAGTTCTTGCGGTGATGGGCCTGTCTGTTTCCGATGCTATCCGGCTGATGCTGGTGCGCGTGGTTTCCGACAAGAATTTGCCCTTCGACATTCGTGTGCCCAATGTCACCACCCAGGCCGCGATGCGCAATGCGTCCGAAGAGCAGTTAGAGCAATTCGCTACCGTTGCAGACCTGATGAGCGCGCTGAATAAGGACGATGCCGAGAGTTAGGATATTTGCGCTAAACAGGCGCGATCTACTGCGATCAGTTGGGACGGCAGACTCGGAAAATCGTGATTCGCGCTTTCCCAAGCTGGTCAGAAGCCTGGGGTAGCCTGGATGACAGGAAATGAAGCGCAACGGCACTTGCGCCTCGAAAAATCGCGGTTTTCCCTTAAATTTTGTATGTGGATTCAGCAAAGGCGGAAACGCTAACCGCAGAAAAACCAAAGGCCGCCCTTGCGGACGGCCTTGGCCTTTTAGTTCCCTCTCGGGAAACGGACACTCCCCAGGGGGAGGCCGCGAGTGCTCCCCATATAGGCGTCCATTCATGAAGATTCAAATAAAAGTTGTCCCCCTGGGGGGCGCCCTATTCCGCCGGGGTGGGAGGTGCTGACGGCTTGGGGAGCCATGCCAGCACAAGGCGTAGCATATCATCGAACTCCCCCACGGGCATACGAAGGACGCCCCCCTTGTCGGGAACCAGGCGACTGACGGCAACCGTAGTGATCTTGTCGCAGATCGCATAGGCGGCGCGCCCGTCGATCGTGGTTTGCAACGGAAACGCCCACTTGTTGCCCGGCTGCGCGGCCGTCGAGCAGGGAACGACCGTCACCGCGCCATGGAGCGTGTTCTTGAAGGACAGGATGATGACCGGACGCCGCTTCCAGAACTCCGGAAGCTGCGCATCCTTTGGAAAGTCACACCAGTAAAGCTGACGGATGCTCGGCGCAGACGTCACCCGTGGCGGCACGCTGGGCGGCGGCTCCTGAACATGCGCGTTCATTTTAATCGTCCTTCACCAGCTTCAGCTTCGGGGCACCCTTGCGGGCCTGACGGATTTTGCGGATTTCCGTCTTTTCCTTGATCTCCAGCAGCTTTTCATCGGCGAACGGACGCGCCGCCGCGATCAGTCCATCGAGATGGTAGATGTTCGTCCGGCTTCCTGCCTCGGTGCGCCGCTCTTCACGGCGGATGTAGTTCGCCGCTTCGAGCGATGCGATGTGCTTCTGGATCGTGCGGGGATGCACGTTCATTGCCGCTGCCATCGTATTTTTGGACGGATAGGGCTTGCCTTCCGCAGTCCACCATTTGCTTGCGAGATACAGGACAATGTTGAGATCGAGCGGCTCAAGACCAAGCTGGCGCTGGTTTTCGATGATGACGCTAGGCAAAGCAGTCCATCCCGCATCCATCAGCGGCTTGGTCCACTTTTTTTCATTCGTCCGTAACTCGGCACTGCTATCTGTTTGCTTCTTGGCCGCCATGAGACTATTCCTTTCTTGCAAGCAGATATGGCTTGAAATGGGCTGTTGTTCAAGTTTGCCCCGGAGCCTCTAGCGCCCTCCCCCAGGGCCTTGATGGCCTCCCCTCCCAGGGCGCCAAAGCCTTGGTCCGGGAGCCGCCCAGGGCCTACAAAGCATACAGTCCCCCATGCACATCCCGTATTCATCGCATATTCCGGCTCGTATGATACCGAGTAACCGGGAGGGGGAGGCGCATATGCCCCCCCGGGGGTCGCCATTTTCGTCAATTTCGGTTGCGGGTTCGGGCGCGGCCCTGCCGGACACGGCTCTATCGGCGCTAGCGCCGACCGAGCCACCTTGCCGGCGTCTCAGCCCATTCGGGTGACGATCCTCGCGCAAGGGGTGTGCCACGTGGCGCACCCCTGTTGCCGCGCCGTGGCGCGGTGTTGCCTTCACAGGGCGCTTCCGGCCCTCCCCCGGAGGCCCGCACGCTTAGGGGAACACTAAGGGCTACTGCCCTTTCGTCCCCGAACGACAATCTTGCCCCCGTGTAATCCGCCAAGCGCGGCGCCCGATGCGCTGAAGGCATCGGCCACGCTAGGGCGGCTCGCCCGCGCCAGGAGCCAAGATTCTCGCCCTCCCTCCCCATCCCGTTCCTCGCCGGAAAGGCAGAGCCGCATGCCGCAGAGCAAGCGGCTTTCAGCCTCAAGAGGAAAGGACGAAATCATGGGACGCATCACCGACAATCGGACCGACGTCTATCAGGAGATCACCGACCAGATGATTGCCATGATCGAGGCTGGCACCCGGCCTTGGTCCAAATCATGGAACGGCAGCACCGCCCCCAACATCCCGCTGCGCTCGACCGGGGTTCCGTATCGCGGCATCAACGTCCTGACCTTGTGGGTGGCCTCAATGACCAAGGGCTATGCCTCCCCCCATTGGTTGACCTTCAAACAGGCGCTCGCGCTGGGCGGTTGTGTCCGCAAGGGCGAAAAGGGATCAACCGTGGTCTATGCCAACAAGATCGTGGTGGGCGACGGCAAAGGCCGCGAAGTGAGCAGCGAACAGGGCGAGGACGGCAGGCGGCAGGTCGCGTTCCTGAAACGCTACACGGTTTTCAATTCGGAGCAGATCGACGGCATCGAAACGCAGTATCCCATGCCCGAACCGATCATCACCGCCACCAATCCCCATGACCGGGACGCGGAGCTTGATACGTTCTTTGGCCGGGTGCCCGTCACCATTCGCCATCATGGTTCGCAGCCCTATTATCAGCCGACCGGCGATCATGTCGTCATGCCAGCATTCGCCGACTTCCATACCAGCGACGATTATTATTCGACCCTTGCGCACGAACTTTGTCACGCCAGCGGCCATGTGGATCGGCTTGCCCGGCCCACCCTCATTTCCACGAAGCGCGAAGACTATGCGCGTGAAGAACTGGTGGCCGAGCTGGGGGCCGCGTTCGTCAGCGGCGCGATCGGCATCAAACTCCACGACCGCGAGGATCATGCAGCCTATCTGGCAAACTGGCTGTCTGCCCTTCGCAACGATAAGCGGTGCATCTTCACCGCTGCGCGCCAAGCACAGGATGCGGCCGACTGGCTGCTCCGCCACATGGGAGCGGAAAGCAGTGCACCTCTTGAGGAGGTGGCCTGACGGCTGAAACAGTCCCGGCCCGTCAGGGCCGGGGCGCGCCCGAAAATCTTGCGCCGCCCACCCGCAAGCGACCGGGCGGCGCAAACAGGATGACGAGCCTCAAGGGAAGGAGGTGTGGCATATGGCACACCTTCCAAGGTTATGACGGATTCAGGGGTGAAGGTGCTCGTCGGCCTCGCATTGCTGCTGCGGTCCTTCGGTCTGGATCGTGCTGTGTTCGATCTCATATTTGGTGCGCAAGACCGCTTGAACCGCACTGCGCGTCCCATCGACATCTGCACCATCCTCCAGAACCACATGCACAGTGCAGCTCACGTCATCGTTGCTCATCGACCAGACGTGAAGATCATGGAGGTCGGCCACTCCTGGAACTTTGGCGATCGCCATGCGCAGTTCGCCGAGTTTCAGCCCACCAGGAACGCCTTCGAGCAGGACATTGGTGGTGTCCTTAAGCAGCACCCATGTTCGGGGCAGAACCCATAAGCCGATCGCGACCGCAACGATCGGATCTATCCACGTCCAACCCGTAAACCGGATCACGACGGCGCCCAGAATGACGCCGACCGAGCCGATCATGTCAGCCCATACCTCCAGATAGGCGCCCTTCACATTGAAGCTGGCGTCCTTGCCGGCAGTCAGCAGACGCATCGAAAGAAGGTTCACCGCTAGGCCGATCGCGGCGACGATCATCATGCCCCAGGATTGAACCTCCTGGGGCGAATTGAACCGCTTGATCGCCTCGACCAGCACATAGATGGCAATCGCGAACAGCAGCACCGCATTGAATGCCGCCGCCAGGATCTCGAAACGCCGATAGCCGAACGTCCGCTTGTCGTCGGCCGACTTGCTTCCGACCTTGATCGCCATGAGCGCGATCACCAGCGCCGCGACATCGGTCATCATGTGCGCAGCGTCCGATAGCAGCGCCAGGCTGTTGAACACAAACCCACCGATCACTTCCGCAACGAGGTAGGTCGCTGTCAGCGCCAGCGCCCAACCCAGCATCTTCGCGTTGGCGCCTGCGGTATGGTCATGACTATGGCCTTCGGCCCCGTGTGCATGGCCCGCACTCATTGGTCGGCTCCCTGTGAAGCAAACGCTGTGCCCCCGAGCGGCAACAGCGCTGGTATCTGAAGTCCCTGCATATCTTCTCTCCTAGCGCGCGTTGCCAACAGTCGGTTCCGTTTCGGCGTTCTGGTTCGTGGTGACGAGACGCTGTCCGAACCGCGCATAGAGCGTCGGCAGTACAAACAGGGTCAGGAGGGTCGCCGAGATCAGCCCGCCAATGACGACCGTTGCCAGCGGCTTTTGCACCTCTGCCCCTGCGCCCGTCGCGAACGCCATCGGGACGAAGCCAAGGCTTGCAACCAATGCCGTCATCACCACAGGACGAAGCCGTTGGATCGCCCCCGTCCTCGCCGCTTCTGCCCGGTCCATGCCGGAGCGGATTAGATCCTGCACCGAGCTGACCATGACGAGACCATTGAGGACCGCGATCCCCGAGAGTGCGATGAAGCCCACCGCCGCCGAGATGGAGAAATCCATGCCCCGGACGAACAGCAGCAGGACGCCGCCGACCAGTGCGAAGGGAACGCCGGTGAACACAATCGCCGCGTCGCGGGCCGAGCCGAGCGCCCCGTAAAGCAGCAGCATGATGAGCACGAAGCACGCTGGGATGACAAGCTGAAGCCGCTGGCTGGCGGACTCCAGATTTTCAAACTGGCCGCCCCATTCCAGATAGCTGCCGGCAGGCAGGCGCACGCCATTGGCTACAGCCGCCTGCGCATCGGCAACCACGCTGCCGACATCGCGTCCCCGCACATTGGCTTGGACGACGACCCGGCGTTTGCCATTCTCCCGGCTGATCTGGTTCGGCCCGTCCACAACGCCGATGCTCGCGACGCTGGATAGTGGCACATAGCCGCCTCCGGCGACCGGCACCTGTACCTGTTCGAGTTGGCGCAGGTCAGCGCGCTGCGCGTCCGACAAGCGTATCACCACCGGGAAGCGACGATCACCCTCGAAGATCATCCCAGCCTCGCGGCCGCCGATCGTCGCGGTGATCGTGTCCTGCACGTCCTGGGCAGTCACGCCGACCCGCGCCATCGCATCGCGATTGACTCTGATGTCCAGCATGGGAAGCCCGGTCGTCTGCTCGACCTTCACGTCGGCCGCGCCTTGTGTCTTGCGCAGAGCGGTGGCGATCTGTTCGGCGGTGCGGTTCATGCTCGTGAAGTCGTCACCGAACACTTTGACCGCGATGTCGCCGCGCACACCGGCAATCAGTTCATTGAACCGCATCTGGATTGGCTGCGTGATCTCATAGGCATTGCCGGGAATCTTGCCGAGCTGGCCTTCCAGACGCTCGACCAGTTCCGCCTTGGGAAGCTTCGGATCAGGCCATTGATCACGCGGCTTGAGAATGACGAACATATCCGTCGCGTTGGGTGGCATCGGGTCCGACGCCAGTTCGGCCGTACCTGTCTTGGAAAAGACGAAGCGCACTTCGGGCTGCTTCGCCACGAGCTTTTCGAGCGGCACCTGCATGGCCTGGCTCTGTTGCACGGAGGTCGCCGGGATGCGCAGGGCCTGGATGAGCAGATCGCCTTCGTCGAGCTGGGGAAGGAAGACCTGGCCCAGTGTGGTGAAGGCCAGGGCCGCCACAACGAGGCTGACCACGCTGGCGCCGATCGTGAGAGATGGGCGCTTCATGGCCTTCTCAAGACCCGGTTCGTACCGGGCTTTCAGCCATGAGATGATGCGGCCATCCTTCTCTTCGACACGCCTGGAAAGCCAGATGGCAATGGCGGCAGGAACGAACGTCAGCGACAAGGCAAAGGCGAACAGCAGCGCGATGATCACGGTCAGCGCCATCGGGACGAAGGTTTTGCCCTCTACGCCGGTCAGGGTGAGCAGTGGGACATAAACGAGGATGATGATCGCCTGCCCATAGACCGAGGGCCGGATCATCTCGCGCGCAGCAGTCGCAACCGCCTCCAAACGCTCCTTTACACTCAGCAGTCGGCCTTCATGATGCTGTTGCTCGGCAAGACGGCGCAATGCGTTCTCGACGATGATGACGGCGCCATCGACGATCAGGCCGAAGTCGAGTGCCCCAAGGCTCATCAGATTTGCCGAGACGCCCAGGCGCAGCATGCCAAAGCCCGTCAGCATCATCGTCACCGGGATCACGGCAGCGGCGATCAGCGCGGCGCGAAAGTTGCCGAGCAGCAAAAACAGCACCACGATGACGAGCAAGGCCCCTTCGCCAAGATTTTTCGCCACCGTCTTGATCGTCGAGTTGACCAGCGCGGTACGGTCCAGCACCGGCTGCACCACCACATCTGGCGGCAGCGAGGCATTGATCTCCTTCAGTCGGTCGGCAACCGCAGTCGCGACATTGCGGCTATTTTCGCCGATCCGCATCACTGCGGTGCCGACGACCACTTCCGTCCCGTTCTCGGAAGCCGACCCCATGCGGATCGCCTGACCATTGCGCACAGTCGCCACCTGATCGAGCGTGATCGGCACGCCTTCGCGCGTGGCGATTACGGTACGCGACAGTTCGGTGGCATTCCGCACCAGTGCGTCGGAGCGCACGGCCAGGCCCTCGCCGTTGCGATCGACAAAGCCGCCACCTACGCTGGTGTTGTTCTTCTCAAGCGCAGTGCCAAGTTCGGTCAACGTGATCTTGAGCGATGCCAGCTTCTGGACATCGGGGATGACCAGATACTGCTTTGCATAGCCGCCGATGGAATCGACGCCGGCAAGCCCGGGGGTGTTTTTCAGGAGTGGGGTAACGATCCAGTCCTGAGCGGTACGAAGATAGGTCGCTTTGTCTTGCTCGCTGGTCAGCCGCTCGCCTTCCGGCGTGATGTAGCTGCCATCGGGCTGCTGTCCGGGTTCGCCGGGCCGGTGCTTGTCATCCTGGCGATGATCGAGGCGAACGGTCCACATATAGACTTCGCCCAGGCCTGTCGCGATCGGTCCCATTTCCGGGTTCACGCCCGCAGGCAGGTTTTCGCCGACGCCTTGCAAGCGTTCGCCGACCTGTTGGCGGGCGAAATAGATGTCGGTGGACTCGTCGAAGACCGCCGTTATCTGCGCGAAACCGTTGCGGCTGAGCGAGCGCGTATTTTCAAGACCGGGAATCCCGGCGAGCGCGGTTTCGATCGGGAACGATACCTGCTTCTCGACCAGCTCGGGCGAGAGCGCAGGCGCGCGAACGTTGATCTGGACCTGGTTGTTGGTGATGTCGGGCACCGCGTCGATCGGAAGCCGATAGAGCGAAAAGGCACCGATGATGGTGGCAACGGCGGTGAGCAGCAGGACGAGCCAGCGTTTCTCGACAGCCCAAGTGACTATGGGTGCGATCATGACATCAATCCTCGTGCGCCGCTTCGCCCTTGCCGAGTTCGGCTTTGAGCGTGAAGCTGCCAGTGGTGGCGATCTGTTCGCGACCCGTAAGACCAGAGCGGACGATGACGGTATCGCCGGCAGCGTCACCCAGCGTCACAGGGGTCGCCTGGAACCCCTTGGGGGTGCGGACGAACACGACCGACTTTCCTTCGACAGTCTGGACGGCCGTGGTTGGTACGCGGATTGCATTGCTGCCACCGCTGCCACTAAGCTGCACGGCGGCCGTGACCGGCTCGCCGACGCGCCATTGGCTGGCCCCATTGTCGAGTGTCGCGATCACCGGAACCTGCCGCGTCTGCGGATCGAGCGCAGGCGACACAAAGCTGATGCGGGCGGTGCCTTGTCGACCCGGCGCCTTCACTGTGACGACATTGCCAGGCTTCACCCTGCCCGCGTCTTCGGGCTTGAGGTTGAGCGCAAGCGACACCCGGCTAAGATTGGCGATGCGGTAGAGTTCGGCATCGGCTGTAACGGTCTGTCCCAGCACCACCGGACGCGCGATGATCTGCCCAGCGATCGGGGCGGTAATGCCAAGACGGTTTAGTCCACCCCCGCCCCCGCCGCCGCCAGCGGCCGAAACCTGGCTTTGCGCCTGCGCGTAAGCGATACGCGCTTCGGTTGCCGCCGTGCGCGCGGCAATCAGATCCTGTTCGGGCGAGACCCGCTGCGCGAACAGCCGCTGTTCACGCGCGAGGTTGGAATTGGCCAGCGCGAGACGGGCACGCGACGCCTCGACTTCGCCCTTGAGCTGGGCTGCCTCGCGGCTTTCGATCACCGCAACGGTCTCTCCCCTGCCGACCGACTGCCCCAGGTTGCGGGTCAATGCGACGACACGGCCGCCGATCGCGGCCGAGACGACCTGTGTTCCTTGCGGGTCGCCCTCGATTGTCGCAGGCAATTCGATCGTGCCAGCTCCGCCCGTCATCGCGCGACCGATCTGAACGCCAGCAGCGGTGATCTGTTCGGCTGAAAGCGTAATCGCGCCTTCATCGGCGTGTGCGTCTTTCTTTCCAGCACCTTGCGCTTCGGCGCCAGCTTCGTTGGCCGTGGCGGCATCGCCGCGCTCCGCGCTGCCGCCACAGGCGGAAAGGGACAGGGCAACGGCGAGCGGCAGTGCGCCGCCCATAAGAATGGTCTTCATCGGTTGGTGTCCCCCTGAATCATTGTCGTCGGCGCGGCGGCTGTCAGCCGCTCCAATCGCGCACGGGCGTTTTGATAGTTGGCGAGCGCGTCGATCGCGGCGACGCGCGTTTCGGCAAGGGTGCGTTCGGCATCGAGGAGATCGAGCTGGCCGAACTTGCCTTCGCGGTAGCCGATCCTTGCGATTCTGGCGGCTTCCTGTGCCGCCGCCAGCGCTGGCCCCGCGGCCGCGCGTGCGGTGGTCGCTGCATTTGCGGCCTCTGCCTGCGCATCGGTGATCGCCTGCTCGACATCGAGCGCGGTGACGCGCCGCATTGCTTCGGCCTGCGTGCGCTCCGCGCTCGCCTGCGCGATGGCGGCGCGGCCATTGTTGAACAGCGGTATCGGAATGGAAATGGCGAATACCGCAGCGGTATCGTTGGTGGCTTCTAGCCGTCGCAAGGCAGGCCCGACATTGAGATCTGGCACCCGATTGGCACGCGCAAGCCGTATGCCGGCATCGGCAATGGCAAGATCGGCGTCCGCTGCCGCTAGCGCCAATGTCCCTTCGGTCTGCGGTGGTGGCAACGGGCCAAAGGTCGATGCTGGCAGTCGATCGAGCAGCCCGGCGTCGAGTGTGCCATCGATCGGTCGGCCGATCCGGCGCGCCAGATTGGCCCGCGCGGCGTCCGCAAGCCGCGCCAGCCTTTCGACATTGGCATCGGCATTGATCCTGGTGACATCGGCGCGCTGTTGTTCGAGCGGCGAGGCACGGCCCGCCTGGACCCGTACCCCGGCGCCGCGAAGCACTTCGGCGGCGATCCGTGCCTGATCGCGCGCCGTCACGAGCCTGCGTTCAGCCGCGATGGCCTCGACGTAAAGCTGCGTGACTTGCAGGCGAATGTCGCTTGCGGCGACAGCCGCCTGCAGTTCGGCACGTGATAGCTGTGCGCTGGCAACTGCAACGCGGGCGCCGCGCTTGCCACCAAGCTCGATCGGGATTGCGACACCGAAGGTCGTCTCGGCGCTTTGCAGCCCCTTGTAGGGACCAGAGCCGGCCACGTTCTCGACCTGCCCCTGGACGACGGGATTAGGCCGTAAGCCCGCCACTGTGCGACCAGCCCTGGCCGCCTCGATTGCAGCGGTTGCGGCATCGGCAGCCGGTGCCGTTCCACCTGCGGCTAAAACAGCCTGATCGAGGGTATAAACGGGAAGCGGCTGTGCCGCTCCCGCCATCGGCGCTTGCTGCGCCTGCGCCATTGATGCGCAGGACGCCGCGGCCATGAAGGCCACGAACATCTTTTTCATTTTCTGGTGATCCTGACAAAATACGTCTGGTCAGCGAGGCTGACCGGCGGCCTTGTCAGAGGGCGGGAGGCCTCAATGCAGGGCCAGCCCGATAGGACGCAAGTGCGCTTTGCGGCACAGGAAACGGGTGCAGGCCACTTGCTGGGCCCACCGAATAAAGATCGCTCACGTCCGCAATGTTCAGCGTTGGACCATGACAGGTGCTGTGATGATGCGGCACGGCCTTGTCGCTGTCGCCCTGCGATTGATCGGCATCGCCATCTTCATGCACGACGCCGGCGCAATCCACCATGAGCTGCCCGGAAACTTCGCGCGCATGAACCGTCGCCGTCAGCACCAGCGACGACGCGATCATGACCAGCAGCAGTGAGCAGAGCTTGCGCAGCATGCCGGGTGATCTAGTCGAGATGCCGCCGAGTGTCATCGTATTAGTTCGCAGACAACGGCTTGGCGGCGCGCCATGCGCGGGTCGCCTCGCGCAGCACACGCCAGGCCGAGCGTAGAAAAATGAGGGCGATCACGCCGCCGACCAGAATATCCGGCCAAGCCGATCCGGTCGCGCCTACCAGCACTGCCGCGATCAGCACGCCGATATTGGCGAAGACATCGTTGCGCGAGCATTCGAATGTACTCGACATATTCACGTTCTGCGATCGAAACTGCCAAAGCAGCGAAAGGCATAGGAGGTTGGCGATGAGCGCAATGCTGCCGAAGGCGAGCATCAGGGTCGATGAAGGCGGCACGCCGTTCACCAGCTTGTCCGCAATCTCAACCACGACCGCGATGCCGAAGACGAGGATGATGCCGCCCTTGGCTAGCGCTGCGCCTGCTTCCCATCGTGGCCCTCGGCTCAAGGCATAAAGGCTCAGCGCATATACGAAGGCGTCGCCGAGCATATCGACAGAGTCCGCCATCAGCGCCGACGAGCGCGCGAAAACGCCCCCGCTGAACTCGGCGACGAACATGACGAAGTTGATAGCCATGACCGTTATGAGAACACGGCGTTGGTCGGCTTTGCGGCCCAGTTCAGCGATCGTGTCGCTCTTTTTGGAACAGCAGTCGTCCGCCATTTGATACCTCGATTCGCGTGTCGAGTACCCTATATGAACCCTCATCCTACTAGAGGGTCAAGGACCGCAGATGAAGATCGGTGTCATTGCCAGGCAAACCGGGCTGAAGATCGAAACCATTCGCTTCTACGAGGCGGAAGGGCTGATTGCTGCCCCTGCCCGCAGCGATGGCAATTATCGCGTATATGACCGATCCCAGCTTGATCGACTGTCTTTCATCAAACGATCACGCGATCTGGGGCTCACTCTGGATCAGGTGCGCGATTTGCTCCGATTGGCTGATGATCCTCGCGGGTCGTGCGAGGGTGTGGACGACATCGTCGCTCTCCATATCGAGGAGATCGACCGGAAACTTGCTGACCTTACAGCCTTGCGCCGTGAGGTTGTGCGATGGGGTGGTGGCTGCGAAGCGACCACGATTGCAGAATGCAAGGTGATCGATGCCCTGTCGTCAGGTGCGCCGGGACGAGCATGATCCGATGCCCTGGTCGGTGGTTTTTTGAAGACCACAGTTTCGGGCGCGACCCTGCCGGGCACGGCTCTATCGGCGCGAGCGCCGACTAAGCCACCGTGCCGGCGTCTCAGCCCATTCGGGTGACGATCCTCGCGCGGGGGGTGTGCCACATGGCACACCCCTTATTGCCGCGCTACGGCGCGGTGTTGCCTTCGTAGGACGCTCACGGCCCTCCCCCGGAGGCCCGCACGCTTGAGGGGAACACCAAGGGCTGCTGCCCTTTCGTTCCCGAAGCAAAATCGACAGCCCCGTGTGGTCCGCCAAGCGCGGCACCCGACGCCCCGATGGGCGTCGGCCGCGCTAGGGCGGCCTGCCCGCGCCAGGCCATCGATTTTCCTCCTCCCTCCCCATCCCGCTCCTCGCCGGAGAGGCAGAGCCGCATGCCGCAGAGCAAGCGGCTTTCAGCCCCGAAGGAAGGAGAACAAGGACAATGGCTTACACACGATACAAGGGCGATCCCTACTGGAAGCGGGCCAAGGTGGACGGGACCAGCGCGGACGGCAGCCCCTACCGCAAGGGCGAGCGCGTGTTCTTCTATCCGCGCACCGGGGCGACCTACGCAGGCGATGCCGCTGCGCGCGCTTCCGCCGAATTTGACGAACTCGCAGCCCTCGAAGGCTGACCTCCCCCCATCATCAACATCACAGATCAGGAGCAATCATCATGGCTATCATCACCGCCAAGCTGTCGCAGCTTCGTCTCTCCCCGCTCAACCAGCGCCGCGTCAAGCCATCGGCAATGGAGTCCATGGCCGACGACATTCAGGCGCACGGCCTGTTGCAGAACCTTGTCGCCTATGAGGAAGACGGGCTGTTGTGGGTGTTCGCGGGCGGGCGGCGCTATCGCGGCCTCAAGGAACTGGTGAAGCGCAAGAAGGTCAGGAACAGCGATCTTTTCCCCGTCGAGGTGCGCAGCAAGGAAGAGGCTATCGAACTGTCGCTGGCAGAGAACTTCCAGCGCGAGGACATGCACCCTGCGGACAGCATCCGCGCCTTCGCAGCCCTGCGCGATACCGGCATGGACGCCGAGGAAATCGCGGCCCGGTTCGGTCAGGCTGTCAGCTTCGTCTATAAGATGCTGCGCCTTTCCGCGTTGGCCCCGGTGCTCATCGACCTGATCGCCAAGGACCAGTTGACCCTTGAAGCGGCCCGCGCGCTCACCCTCACCGACGATCACGACTTCCAAGTGAAGGTGTGCAAGGCCGCAAACGGTCAGGCCCAGCTCTGCATAGGGGGTGCCCTTCTCGCGCAAGAGATCGCGCGGTGCCATGCCGGCGCGGTCGATCAGTTCGACCAGCAAAGCGCGTGTTGGCGGCGTCTTGAGGTATTCGATCACGTGCGGTTCGGTGCCAGCGTTGCGGATCATGGCGAGCGCATTGCGCGACGTGCCGCATTCGGGGTTGTGATAGATGATGATGTCGGTGGTCACTTGATGGCTCCCGCTTTGGCGCTGGCCCCTTCGGCCTGCCCGATTTCCTTGAGTTGGCTGCGCATCGCGATCTCGTCGAGGCTGGCGATCGGCAGGGCGAGAAACAGCGAAATCCGGTTCTGAAGGAAGCGCAGCGCCTGTAGGAATGCCTCGCGCTGGCCTTCGCCCTCTACGGCGGCCGGGTCTTCGATGCCCCAATGCGCGGTAAGCGGATGCCCGATCCAGACCGGGCAAGTTTCACCGGTGGCGTTGTCGCACACGGTAAAGATGAAATCGAATTTCGGGGCGTCGGGTGCGGAAAATTCGTCCCAACTTTTCGACCGCATCCCCGCAGTGTCGAAGCCGAGGCCGGTCAGCACCGACAGCGCCATGGGATGCACATCGCCCCTGGGCTGGCTCCCGGCGCTGTAGGCCTGGAAACGCCCTTCTCCGAGCTTGTTCATGAGGGCTTCGCCCAGGATCGAGCGGGCGCTGTTCCCGGTGCACAGGAACAGCACATTGTAGACCTTATCAGTCACGGTAAATCCTTCAGCAGCAGGTGAGTTCGGCAACCAGCGGTTCGCAAAGCTCGGGACGGCCCTGGCAGCAGTCCTTCGCCAGAAACAGCATGAGATCCTTCAGGGCCTTGATGTTCGCGCGCTGGATTTGTTGGCGCCCGCGTTTCTCAGGCAGGACCAGACCGGCTTTCACAAGCACAGCGAGATGTGTCGAGAACGTGCTTTGTGTCAGCCCCGACGCTTCCACGAGCTGGCCCGTCGATAGCCCGTCAGGTTCATGTCGAACGAGCAGACGAAAGGCATCGAGACGAGTGGGGTGCCCCAGGGCTGCCAATATCGCGAGAGAAGAGTCGGTTTCCATACAACGCAAATAACCGATGGGTTTTAAGTGGTCAATACGTATCGCAAATTGCCGATGGATTCCTGCGCCCGCAATGGCGAGATACGTTTGTAGTTTTATCGGAATGGCCGCGCTCGCCGCACATCCAGTTTTGCCGCATGGTTGAACCATGAAGAATACTGAAACACCGCAATGGGAGGGCCGGAAGCGCCATTTCACCGACCCATATCGCGGTCGGTTGCCGGAACTGGAGCGCTGCATGATCCGCCACCGCGCTTTGGAAATGATCTTGGTCATCTATCACGCCGAGGAATTGAAGCGCAGCGTCGTTGAAACCGTTGATACGCAAAAGCGCTGGAAGCTCTCGCGCAATGATGACGAGGCGACCGAACCTGCGCCGGAAGTACCCGAGCGCAAGAAAGTGCAGCGGGCCTTCGACTACCTGGTCAAGGAAGGCGTGCTGACGGCCGATGAACGCCGCGAAATGGTCAAACTGATCGGCCGGCGAAACAGCATCGCTCACCATCTGGATCAGGTGACGGCCGATCTCAATCCGGATTCCTGGGTTCGCGATCATCTCGCCTTCATGCCGGATCGGCAGCAATACGACTATGAGGCGCTGGACCGCCTCAAGGCCATGCGGCTGCTGCTGGAGCAGCGGAAGATCGCCAAACATTATGTCGGCGTGATAAGCATGCGTGGCTTGTTGTTTGAGGCAACCGAGCGCGCGCTGCGCGACGATCTGAAGCGCCTCGACCGCCGTATCCGCAAACTCGTTCGCAAGCGGATCGATGCGATTGCAGCGGTTAATTCCGAACTATCGCTTGAGGACAGCGAACTGGTCGGCATGTTCGACCCGCGTTGGCCAGACAACCGCCACCATAGCGGCTGCCTGACCCCGCGCGGCGTCGAAATCTGTTACCGGCTGTTCGATATGGGCAAGTCGGCGATGGCCGTGGCCCATATCATGGAGTTTTCGCTGGTCGCTGCGCGCGCCCGCGAGAAGAAATGGCGTGCGCTGGGCGGCAACAATCGGGTGGTCAAGAATTTGCAGGACATCCCGTTGGTGAGGAAGCGCCTGCGCTACGAGGATATGCGCTAGGCGACACGCCCATATCGGCGTGTCGCGGGGAACGCCAAGGGCGCTGCCCTTTCGTTCCCGAACGACAATCGGCCGCCCGTGTAATCCGCCAAGCGCGGCACCCGAAGCCCTGCGGGATTTCGGCCGCGCTATGACGGCCCGCCCGCGCCAGCGGCAGATTCTCGCCCTCCCTCCCCATCCCGTTCCTCGCCGGAACGGCAGGGTTGCCCGGCCCGTGGCCTTGCAGCCCATGCCAGATGAAAGGAACGAGTGATGCAAACCCCCGAGCAAACCGATGCCATCCGCCGCTTGAACGATGCGGCGCGCGCTAATCCCGGCATTACGTCCATCGCCAATGTCACGATCGGGTTTCAAACTCTCTCCGATCCCGACCGTTCCGCCGCATTGGCGTTGATCGCGCGGTTCTCGAAATTCGACGACAACAATGACCCTTATGGTGAGCATGATTTCGGGGCGATTTTTCGCCTCGCATCGGGTGCGTGGACGCAGGATCGGCCCGATGATGACGAGGCGATTGCGATGACCGTATTTTGGAAGATCGACTATTATGCGCCAAATCTGGACTTTGGCAGTGATGCACCGTGGGACGAGCAGCGCACCAAGCGCGTGCTGACGATCATGTTATCGAATGAATACTGAAACTTATCCGTCCAGATCGGCAGCCGGGGGACTGACATTTCTTCCCGGCTGCGCAACCGCTCAACCAAGTGATTTGTTGAGGAATCACGATAGGCAGAGTAGGGTTAACGGGGAAGGATGATTGGGGATGGCGCAGATGGATCTTGAGGCATTTCGCGAGCGCGTTCGAGGCATGGACTTCGAGCGCGGCACGCCCGAGCAGGTCGCATTCTGGCGAGAAGACGTTGCCGATGCGCGCGCCAATCTGGTCATCGAAGACATGACGCCCAGCGATGACGATGATGCCTTGTTCGCCATAATGCTCGACGAGGGCGTCCCGCCCTCGCTGATGGCCTCGATCATTCTCGGCCTCTACGAGCCGGGAATGCACTCTGTTGCAGGCTGACATTGGCCGACGATCCCTACACCTATCCCGGCACCGACATCCTGCGGAACCGGCTTGGACTTACCGACGATGCCACGCTCAATGAAGCCGAGCGGCGGCTGACGATGGCGCGCGGCGCACAGGCCGCCCGCCAGACGTTCCTCAGTTCGGCCGATGGCTATCGAACGCTGCACAAGCACCTGTTCCAAGACCTCTATGATTGGGCAGGCGAGGATCGCAGCGTCAACATCGCGAAGGGTGGATCGAGCTTTGCCGCCCCCCTCTATATCGCTCGCGAACTCGAAAAGCTGTTCGCCGACATGGCGGCGAAAAATGGCTTTCGCGGCATCGCGCGCGACGAGTTTTTCGACCGGCTTGGCAACCACATCAACGAACTCAACGCCATTCACCCTTTCCGCGAAGGCAATGGGCGCACCATGCGCCACCATGCCGCCCATGTCGCGCGTGAGGCAGGCCATCCCATCCGTATCGCCTCGATCGACAAAACACTCTGGATGGATGCGTCGCGGCATGGCTTTCTGACGGGAGATCATCGCGCGATGGCGTCTGTGCTCGCTGCCGCTGCGGTTCAGCGCGACGCCGCGCCGGAAGCGCGCATCGGCGCGCATGGGATCGCCTTGCTCCCCCAGCGCGCGCCCCCGACAGCCCAGCGTTACCGCATCACCATGAACAAGGTGCGCGAGGAATTGGAGCGGTATCTTCCGCCCGCTCGCCAGCAGGCTGGTGAGCGTCTGAGAACGCTAATCGACCAGGATGCGCCGTCAGAGAAGATTGCCGCCGCGCGCACCGAACTGGCCTATGTCCGGCATGCCAAGGGGCCGGTCTATCAATCCCATCTCCTGACCTATCTGGGGGTGCGACAGGTCGATGCGGTCATTTCGGCCGAGCAAACACCGTTGGAGCGCGTGCGGGAGATCGGGGCGGCCTTGGGCGTACAGATCAACGGCCAGCAGCCGGTGCAGCTTCAGCGTGCGGTTCGCGCCCTGGAGCGACCGATCCTGCCCCCGGCCACGCGCCCGGGCAGGAACGGCTTGCCGCCGCGTTCCTGAAGAATTCACCCGAAAGCAATATGGCCGACAGCCGGTTGGCAGCGGCACAAGGCATCGTCGATGCTGCCATGCAGACTGCCCGCGAGCGCGGAGAAAGCGCACGTATGGTCGTTTCCATCGGGGAATCCACCCGCCAGCTCGTTGCCGACCGGATCAGAACGGGCAGCGCAATGGATACACTGCTTGGCGAGGCACACTCGCCAGCCCTAACCACCAAGGATCGCAGCCGCTGACTCGTGCGATTACGTCGAGAGCGCATTTCGCGCGGCATTGCAGTCCGATCAATCTGCGCTGTTCGCATCTGTATCGGTTTGGTCGTCAGGCAGCCTGAGAGGCGTGAGATTAAGGTGCAAAGGTGGCGGATTGTCCTGTGAATCTTTGTACCAAGGATACAAAGCATAGCGGAAAACGGGGGCAACCAGCCAAGTCCCGTTGAAATCGAGCGTTGGTTCTTGCCATATCGGCACGTCTCGTAAGAAGCCTCTCCCCCAGCGCTCGCCCAATAGCTTTTGGCGCTCTCCAACAGGTTGTCGTTCCCCGGTTTTGCGATCCGATTGTAAAGAATATCCCAGCCTAGAGCCTCTAATATTCCGGCGTAGCGTTCGCTGAGATAAATAACTTGGGCAGGCTTGGTGTTGAGCTGATGACAGGCTCTAACAAAAGCTTCAAACTGTAAGGCGCGTCCGCCCGTCTCCATGCTAGACCAATCTTCAGGCTTGATATTCAATCGGTCTGACAGAGATTCAAGGCTGCAACCGCTAGCAATTCTAAATTCTCGAAGTACGATCATACATATACTGGCGAACGTCGTCATCGGTTTGGCGCCAAAGTACATCGGGGTATCTTTCTGTGAGGTAGGGTAGTCGGTGCGAGCCATGCGTGGTGAAGCGCCGTCAGACGCGCTCTTGAGCCAGTGCCTCCACAGCAGCATTGACGGGGGCGGTCAGCTCTGTTGCGAACTCCTCTATCTTTTCCCGGCATATTGCCAAAACAGCGTCGGTTACATGATTTCCACGGACGATGTTTTCCTCGCTGATGAGCCGCGCGCGCGCAGGAGCATGTACGATGTCGATCGCAGTCAGCGCGTTCCACAGATTATAGCTGCGGATGCGGTAGCTTTGTCGTGCGTAAGACACAGATTCCAGTCCTGTACGCACCATTTCGTAATGGGCTTAAGTCATGAGGATACGCTTGGATAGGTCCCATTCGGCGTTCACGGCTTGGGATGCGCCTGGCAAAACACTCTTCAGCAGTGCCAGGGCTTCTCTAATTAGGCGCTGCTCCTCTTGCTGTTCACGCTTGCGTTTTTGGTCCTCTAGCCACAGCGTTGCCCACACCGTCAATGCGACGCCGATGACAGCAGCGCCGGCCTGAAGCCATTCGCCGGCAGTGATAGTGGCAAGCCGACCCCATATCGCAGTTATGGGCAGCAGCATCGGCACGAAGACACCGCCGACAGCGCCTGCGGCGAGACATGCAGCGATTTGGGGCGAGTTGAGATTTTTCTTCACACCTCTTCTTCTGTTCGTCCGTTTTGAGATGCAAGACATGTCAGCGATTTGATTTCTCGCCTGCTATCGAGCGACCGGGATTTCCTTGATTTTCGTCGTCCAAGCCGGACTTTTCTGCGAGCGTTTAGTATCGAAGGAACGGGCACCACTTCCCTGAGCCGCCAGGACTATGGTGTTGCGGCCGAAACGCGCGTTGATCCCATCCATCGCGGCCAACAGTCCGGGAGCCTTGGGGTCGGGCACGGCGAAAAGGTCTGTCTGTCCCTTTCCTTCCGGCGTCAGATCCTCAAGCAACACGCCGCACTTGTTATAGACCCCTCCAGGCTGAAACATCGCATCCATCATCTTCCCCGCGATCCCGACGATCACGCGCGGATCGTTAGTCGGCGGTGAGAGGCGAGTTGTTCGCGAGGCCGACGGCGGGTTAGGCCGATAGCGTGAACCATGCGCAAAGGCGATCAAGCGCCCCGCAGCCAGACCCTGCGCTCGTATCTTTTCGGCGGCGCGGGCGGCGCGGCGCGCCATCGCCTCACGCAGTTCTGCCGGATCGGTGATGGGTTCGCCGAATTGGCGTGTGACGGCCGTTGCCTTCAGTGGCTCTGGCGCGATCTTGAAATCGTCGCACTCGACGCCGCCCAGCTCGCGGACGAGACGTTCCAGCACCACCGTACCGACATCGCGAGCAACAGCCGGTGGCAACGCGGCCAGGTCAGCGGTCGTTCTAACACCCAGCGTGCGCAAACGCGCTTCCAGTGCCCCTCCGACGCCCCATACTTCCCCGACTGGCCAGTTCTCGAACAGGCGTCTGCGTAGTTCGACATCATGAAGGTCTACAACCCCGCCCCATATTTTTTCGCTAGCCTTCGCGAGTGCGTTGGCGACCTTCGAGAGCGTGCGCGTCGGGCCGAGGCCGATCCGGGTTGGGAGGCCTACGGAACGGGCGATGTCGTCACGAACCAGGTGTGCCATCTTCACGTTCCCCAAGCCGTTCGGCAGTGCAGGCAAGCGGAAAAAGCTTTCGTCGATTGAATAGATTTCCATCACGTCAGCATGGTCGGCGATCACTGCGTTGAAGCGCCGATTCAGATCTGCATATAGTTCGTAATTGCTCGACCGGATCTGGATGCCGTGGCGCTTGATCCGGTCGCGCATTTTGAAGACTGGATCGCCCATGCGGACGTGAAGCGCCTTGGCCTCCTCGCTACGCGCGATGGCACATCCGTCATTGTTCGACAGGACGATGACTGGCACGCCGCGTAGCGTCGGATCGAACAGCCGCTCCGCGCTCACGTAGAAGTTGGATATATCGACGATGGCCCAAGACATGCGCCTATCGCCGGTAGTCGCGGACGCCGGTTCGCACGACACCCCATATTTCAACACCATCTGCTGGCGTCGGCTCATAGCATTGCAGGCTATTGCGGGCTTCAAGGAGCATGGTGCCGCGGCGGGAAGTAAGCTGGCGGCAGACAAATCCACCATCGACGATCGCGATCACGATATGCCCCTCAACGGGGCGAGTGTCCCGATCGACGACCACGACATCATTATCGTTGATGCCGGCGTCGATCATGCTGCTGCCGCTGATACGGAACACGAAACTCGCGGCCCGATCGAGCCGAAGCAGCTCGATCAGGCTTATCGCGTCATCCTCCCAGTCTTGGGCGGGGCTTGGAAAGCCGGCTCCTGCCGCTCCAACAATGCGAAGGACGGTTCCCTTCGGCACAGCGGCAAGCGGGACCGGCTGCATCGTCGGCAGCATGTATGATTCCCTTCGCGTCTATTATAGCGCGAAATGGAACAAAAGGTGAAAATGTTTGATTTCGGGCGGACCCATTATCCTGATGAGAAGTCTGCTCGGAGCCAGTAATCCAAGGGCTGGAGGGTGGGAAGTTTGCCCTCCCCTGACTTAATTGGCTCCCTATCCCCTGCGGCGACGAGCTGGTGCTCGTGGGGAACTAGCCACGGGTGGATGGTGTCCCAAGCCAATTCCGCTAGCCGTATCGAGCGAGTGGCTATGAACGCTTCATCCCACGGGCCTGTAAAACCGCTGATTGATTGGCACATAGGCAGATATGAGGATTTTCTACCAACTCGGCCGCTCTTTTCCCGGGATTAAAACCAATTGCCTGACCGTCGGAGATCGCCCGTCTAGCTTTGGCAGCCGTATTGGCACCAAACATACGATAGAGAATGCGTTTCTGATCCCATCCGCGATTGGCCAAGATGTCGTTTTCGACCGAGGGAATCAGGACAAAATTTCCAAGGCGCTGAACGGTACGGCGCTCTGCGTAAACATCAACAGGCCATCCCGGGCTGTTAGCCGAGTCTGGAGCCACATGCTCAACGGTCAGAGTATCGTCGTCATCCCATTGATCCCGCGTCAGTAAATTATTGGTCCCGCGGCGTGCCTTCGCGATCAACCCTGGAGCATCATCATCCGGCGCCGCGTCATGCGAGGCAGCGAACAGAAGAAATCGCGTTACCGATTGGCCAGTCTTGTAAATGGCTGTAACACTGGTGTCTCGAACCCAAGTATCACGGTCCAGTCCTTCGGCATCCAGCTTAGCTTGCAACGCCATTCGAAGATTTAGGATCGAAACGGCCCCCCCTGTTTGTCGACCTAATGCGGCGCCCCCACCAATCCCGCGAGACATCAGTTCACGATAGACGCTATCGATGTTTGCCGTGCCTCCTTTGGCGGCACGCCAGAGCATGGAGAAGGCGGCAACTGCCTTAATCGCGGCGAAAAAGTCGCTGGCAGCTGCGTCCTTTTGAGCTGCGCCAGCAGTCTCAAAGGCCGCGTGGAAGCGAGACAGAGGCGCGAGGACAATATCGTGTCGGATTGTGCGTAACGCTTCAAAGCAAAACTCGGCTACCGGGTCTCGGCGAGCTGGGTCTGACAGTAGTTGCGGATTTCGACGCGGTCGGGGCCTCCACGCGGCACCGATGAAATCAGCCGTGGCAGCGAGATGCTTGACGAAGGCTAGCTTTGCTGGGCGAGTACGCGCTGCAGCATATTGATCTCTGAGGTATCGGCGCTGATGGCTCAAATGCTTTTCTAAACGATGGCCATTTTCAGCTAAAGCAAAGGGTATAAGCAGCGAACTTGTTGCTGCCAAACGCTGTTCGGCGTTTTTGAATTGATCAAGAAAAATATGAACTTTATCAATAGAAGATCTCGATGCAGAAGTAAGATACCTCGCTGATGTCTCAAACTCAACGACCTTTGGTTTAAAGGTTTCAAATGCTGTCAATGGTTGGCCTGTAGTGTTCAATGACTCGAACATATCAAATGCGTAATCTTCATTACTAGCATCGATAACTGTGGCCGCCATACGAAAATTCACATATCTTGCCAAAGCAAGTAGACGAATAGTGCTTGCGGCCTCACTATAGTACTCTTTTTCTTCGTCATACAGTAAAAAAGCGCTCACAAGAGGCGCGGGGAGATGGGGCCACAATTCTGCAAAGACCGTTTGTGGGCCGTCTACTATTTGCGTGATAGTAGGCACGGACAGTGTCGGGTGATCAGCGGAGGCGAGCTGCTCGACCTGCTCGGCCAGATTTGTCATCGCGTTGACCAGTGCTTCGTGTCCGTCAATTGCTGATCCGTCTGCGTCGGTACCGTCGTAGACAAAGCCCTCGTATTCCTCGTCTGCACGTTGGGCGTTTTGGTCGTGTTGTATGTAAGTCCAGATTAGCTGAGCGATAGGCGAGCTGTATTTTGCATTATGGGCATATCTGGACCATCGGTCTTCAATAGCGCGGACCATGCGGGGGTAGAGGCGGTTAAGCTCGTTGGATCGGCGCCCTTCGAACTGGAACGTTTTTGCAAGATCATCGAGAAAATCAGCTGCATCGTCCTTGATCGCGAGAACCGCAGGATCGTCAGAACCGTCCATTTCGGCGACGAGTTGGCTTAAACGCTCATGAAAGATGATGTTAAGAATGATGACCGTACAGAGGCGCTGCTGCCCGTCGATGATTGTGACTACACGTCGTGGTAGTTCGCGGTCCAAGGGTGGAGGTGCCGCGACCAGCGTGTTGCCTTCAACAATGATAATTGAACCGAGGAACCTGATTGAGCTGGCGTCCTCGACGAGGCGCTCAAGCCCAAGTGTTGCATCCTCAAGCAGTCGGCCGACATGTCCGCTGTCCCAGGCATATCCACGTTGATAAGATGGGACAAAACATCCTTGTCCCTCAATGGTCAGAAAATCGTACACACTCTGAGATTCTGCGTTGAAAATTTGAGTGATGTTCATCGGCAACGCAGGCTCTCCTGGCACGGGAGAACGCGGCCTTGGTCTCCCTAGGCCGTGAGCTTAACGATGGGCATCAATCAGCGCCAGCCTATAGGCTGACCCCTACCGCAACTACTTGTGGCAGATTACGCAGCCACTTGCTGCCTCATCGACCCCATAGACATCGTCAATCGTGTCACTCATTGGACCCGCTAACGGGTTGATCGGACGCCGTTTCCGCAACCGTTCGAGGCGCTTTTCGTAATCTTTTTCTATCGCATCGACCCTTTTCGGTTCGATCAGCTCAGTAAGACTTTCGCCCTGGCTCCAAGTAAACGGCGACCCACCTTCAAGCGCCGTCTTTTCATAAGCAACAGCTTTTTGAAACTCGCCTGGATGATGCTTAGCTAGCCTAACCCATTCAATTTTCTGCTGAAAGAAGCAAAAAGTGCATCCCGATCGGGACCGCCAGCTATAATATTCCGGTTCCCCTACGTCAGCGTTCTCGAGCAGCTCAATCACGCCAGCGCGGTCAATCCCGGCATCGCGAAGTGGTAGATGCACAAGCATGTTCTCATGTGTCGCCTGATAGCCTTCGCGGGACGGCTCATCTGCACGGATTGCTACATAGGAGTGAATCGTCGTCCCGGCCTCCAGTGCCGGCCTGATCCAGTGCTCCAATGGGCGCAGTTTTAGCTGCCTTGTGCACCACCTTGTACGCGGCGAAGGCAGAAAGTTTCCATATTCATCAAGCCAGAAATCAAAGTCACGGTCTGGGTTGAGCCGCTTGATCGGCTTACCCAAGAAGCCTTCAAGCCGATCAAGGAAGGAATATACCTCGGGCAGCTCCTTTCCCGTGTCCGTGAAGAAATACTCAATGGGCAAATCAGGGCGATGCTGACGCATGTAGACTGCCAGGGCGGCGCTATCTCGCCCGCCAGAGATACCCAAGATATGGCGTTCTTGCGTCATGCAGCCTCCATATCCTGATCGGCCGCCAACGTAGCGACGGCGCGGGCCAGCGCGGCCATTCGTACCCGATCAAGACCATCCTTTTTGCGCAGCGTCTTCAGAACGATCTCTGCCAGAAGCGCGGCATCTGCCTTCTCCGCTTCGGTCAAAACGAAAGACTGAAGAAGGGGGGGCGTGCGAGGATCTACCCCCACAACCAAAGCGAGCGCTTCGGTATTGGAACGCCGATCCCGAACCACGGCTAGGGCCTCCAACTCCCGGAACTGGCGACCGAAACGGGCCATCTGCAGCAATGCCTGCTCTCGATCGCGGTCAGACCACCCGTGGGCAGGCTTGTGGACGAGCACGCTTGCCACCCCTTCAATGTCACCCTCCCCGCCTTCGAACGCTGCTGCCCGCATCGCAAACCCTTCAAATGCATAATCATTTGTGAGGTCTTTGATCGACGCGGCCCGTTCTTGTGCTCCGAGGAAGGTGACAGGATCGACGGCCAGAGCTTTTGCTAAGGTGGTCCGTAGATGTGCTAGGAGCGTTGGATAAGCCTGAGCCGCCTCTTCAAGGGCATCTATCACTAGTTGAGACGTGAGGCGTTCTCCTAGAGCTTGGGGCAGCGCCTCAAACAATAGAGCTTCCGGATCACGGGCTTTCAGCACCACGCTACGCACCTTCTTTGCGTCGGCAGATACCGTGTCAGTTCGCTGAGCGTAGACGGTAAGCCCTTTGAACCTTTGAAAGAGTGCCTGTGCCACGGGGAGGGACGAGCTGCCTCCTTCAAGGCCAAAGTGACGTGCTAAATCGCTCAGGAATGCCGCCTCTTTGGTGGACCGATCAACCCGCTTTATGCGGATCTCAGCAGGCTTCTGAAGCAGCTTATCTACAAAAACGTCATCGAATTCGGTCTGAAATACGCCATCCAGATAGACGGCGAGATGATCTCGGTTGGCCAGCAAAATCGCTAGAGCCAGAACCGGCATGATCCCAGCTTTCATTCCGAAAGGAGGGCGCGCCCACACCGCATAGGCTTCAGCCAGAGAGATTTCTGAAGCATCCGCTAGGATGGACCAGGCTGCCTTGAGCGTTGGTCCGTCCGAATCCGCCTGTGGCTCACGGAAGTCAAAGTGACCCTTCTTGTCAGCGCAATGGATGCCGAAGGGCTTCAGCACAGTCAGGTACAGGCCCATCTCTGCTGGGAAGCCCTCAAAGCCAAGGTTTGGCTCATGAGGGTTCCGAACCATTGCGTAGCCAAGTTCCCGCAACGCCGCCATCGCACTTGAGGACGGACGGTCGCGCTGAAGAAGCTCACTATGGAGTACGGGAGCTTGGGAGTACGCCGTATCAGCCAGAGCGGTAGCAATGATGGAAACTGGCTCTCGCAGCGATTTCGGGGGAGCAGATGCAAGCCACCACCGAGCCCGGTTTAAGGCTGCTTCCAACTCACGGTGCAGAACGTCAACGCTGCCCGCCCGTCGAGCCGCGATTTCACGCCGGGCAATCCTGTCCCCTTCAAGCTGGGGATGGTCCCTAAACACCCGCTCAACGGCGAACAGGTCCGATGCGCTCGATCGAAGGGTGTGGCTATTCGCTGCCCCGGCGATTGCCGCGACAACACCAGCTTTGTGAAGCTGCTTCGCGATCGCTTTGCAGCGACTATCAACATCGGAAGCCTCCAGCGAGCCGTCATTAAGGGCGAGAATGAGCATTCCGCTCCCTCGGCTCCGGCGAGCTGTCAAACGTGCCGCCAGGTCAACAGCCGCATGTTCGCGGCCGAGAAGATAGACGACAACCTCAAATGTTCTGAGGGCACCAGTTTTGAAATAGTGCCGCTTCGCTGTTGCGAAGCCAAGTCCGACCCGCTCAGGGATCAACGCAAGCTCCTCTGAATCCAGCGGGGCAGTTGCGCGGGCGATAGCGTCTTCGAGATCGAAGTCGCTGCCCGCAAACAGAGCATAGCCGCCAAGCCGGGGCTGCCTAATCAAGACGGCCCATTCAACTAGATCGCTGATTGCCTCAGCGCGTTCAGCTGCACTTATGTTTGGTATGGCCGCTGAAAAAACGTCGTCGGCAAGCGCGAGACCTGATCCGTTACGGAAAAACTCAATAACTGCCGCCGCTTTTGTAAGGCGAACGTGAAGAGAATTACCTTTAGCGGCAGCTCGCTCTATTGCTTCAAACGCTAGGCTAAAGCGATTGCCGTCACTTCCATTCGATAGAGCCATCCCGAAATTAGAGGCGAGATAGTCCCATAGACTATCTGGATCATAGGTTTCGTCGAGGCTGCTCGTCGTTTCTAAGAAGTTTTGAAATCCGTGGGGCTCAGCGGAGCTAAGAAAACCAAAGACGCTGCGCTCATTCTGCGCGAAGCGTTGTCGGGAAACCGGCCCTAAAAGCAGTGATGTCACTGGGTTTAGGGGCCACGTCGCTGCAAGAGCCGCCGACAATATCGCTACGTCAGTCGGCTTCCGGTGTGCGATCGCTGTGGCAACAAGATTTGCCTGCTCATTAGCGGATTTCGGTCGATGGGTGCTGGTGATCGCATTGCCCAGCAGCGTCACGGTTTCGTCAGCGCCGGCCAGAAAGGGAATATCCTGATATCTGCCTTGCACCTTCGCCCATTCCTGGCGGGCGTCGCGGCTTGCCCGCGCGACATATTGGTCGAAGGCTTGGTGTAGAATTCCAATGACGACGAGCCTGCCTTGGGAACGCGCACTCAGCTCTGCCAAGTCTTGCAGAAGGTGGATGTCTCCTCCGGCAGACGCCTCATGTTCGAGCAGCTTTCCGAGCTCGTCGAGGATTAGGAAAATGCCGCTGCGCTTTGCGCTTGCTGCCGTCATTAGGGCTTCAATCAGAGCGGCATCGCTCGATACAGCTCGGCTATAGACAGCCTTGCTCCATCGAAGAGCGGCTGAGGCCGCATCCGCAATGGTCTGCCGCAAGCCCATGCGGCTGCCGGTAACTGCGACGATAGCCCAAGGCCCATTCGCTTCGGGAAACGCCTTGGCAAATTCTGCAGTTAGATCGGGGCCGGCAATGTCCCTAGCGATTGCCCTGTTTTCGGGATGCCCAGCAACAAGATTGGCGACAAGCAACGCAGCGCTTGATTTTCCTCCGCCGTATGGCCCCGTCCATGTGAAAGCCCCTTGCTGACTGTCAATTTGGCTTGCCGTCAGTGTTTCGAGGGCCTTTGTGACACTCGCTTGCATGACATAGCCCACCAATGGCGGCGTGCCCTGCAAATCTGCATCTAGGCGTGCGGATCTGGCGAACCGCCGATTGATTTCTACCGTTTGGGAAAGGAGCTTCATGCGGCAATCTGCTCATTAGACATGTACCCATAAGCATGGGCGATAAGGTTCATAGGTTCGACATCATCAAGCCGCTGGATTTGGCGAAGACCGGCGGTATCCGTCCAGCGCCAAGCGCCTCCCGTCACGTCATCGATTCCCATAAGCCGTGTGATGACGCTATCTTCGTCGAGTTTGAAAACGCGGCCCGGCGATCCCGGCGCATAACAAACCTGCTCAGCGGTGATCGCGGTCGAGCCGCCTTTAGCTTCCCAGAATTCTGCAAGCGCATAGGCAAATATGCCATCGGGCAACGTCGGTTTCGGTCCACGCACGAACTCGTGCCAGCCCCCGACCCGAGCCTCGCGGATCAGACCCAACTCAGCCAGTAGGGGTTCAGCAGCATCATCACCAGCGACGCCACCGCGGCGCACATAACTGCGCAGGAAAACCTCAACGTCCCGCTTGAGCGTGTTGGCAGTAGCCCTCCAGCCTCTGGCTTTAACAAGAGCCAGCAGCTCATCAATCAGGTTGCCGGTGTCAAATTCAATCGCTGACAGGACATTGAATGCAAAATAAGCGGTAGTGGTCCACTCCGGATTACTCGCCACGTTCCAATGAGCTAGCCAGACTGTTGCGGGCCTTTCAAGATAGGGGTCAAACCCGTCGTCGGCCAGAACGGCATCACCAAGCCTACTGGGGCGGATAATGCGATCTTCTTCCGCTAAAAATGCAGTGGCCAAACCCCAATAGCGCATGGACACAGCCATGTTGCGACCAACGCCAAAGCGTGCGATAGCTGATTGTTCCTGGAATGTTCCAGAGGGTGCACCCTGCCGAACGGCATCATACGCCTTCTTAAGCCACAGAAGGCGAAGGGGAAATGTCTCGTGGCCGGCGAATTGGCCACGGACGTCTGAATCGGACAGCGCATGCTTCATTCCATCCGATTACATCCTACTGGCGAGTTCGTCCAGTGGGCGGGCTAATGAGTCACAGCAGCAATGAAGTGGGGTAAAAATTTCTCTATTTCATACGGAGTATTATATCTACCAAAGAAAATCCTGATAACTGATCCAGCGTCGCGGGGCGTATTACCCATTGCCAGCAAAACATGCGAGGGCATAACCTGCCCGGAGGTACATGCGGAACCTGTTGATACACTCGCATAAGGCGCGAGCCGTGAGACTATTTCATCCGCTGCGCAGCCTGATATTGAAATACTTAGAGATCCCGGCAGGGTTTGTGCATTACCAGTACCTATGCGAAAACCTATACCTTGGGCGCTAAGCTCCGATTTGAAAACGGTGGCCAGTGTGTGGCCGTGCGCCATGTCATTCTCTAGGCGCTGCCAAGCTAGCGTTGCGGCAGCGCCAAAACCAGCAATTAGGTATACTGGTTCGGTGCCTGGCCGCATCGCCCGTTCTTGGCCACCGCCAAATTGGACAGGGCTTGGCTTTGGCGCACCGTTCGCGACATAGAGGGCTCCCACTCCCATGGGACCGTACATCTTATGTGATGACAAAGACATGTAATTCACGTCGAGCGCGTCCACGTCCACAGGGATCTTTCCCACCGCTTGGGCGGCATCGCAATGCATCAAGGCACCCTGCACCCTGGCCATCGCGGCAATCCGCGCCACAGGTTGGATTGCGCCTGTTTCATTGTTTGCCAGCATAGCTGAGACTAGCAGGGTATCAGAATTGATCACCCTTTGAGCCGCCTCAAGGTCGATGACCCCGTCGGATGTGACAGGGGCACGCACGATATTGAAGCCAAGGTTGCTTAAGCTATCCGCTGCCTCCAGCACCGCCTTATGCTCGATTGAAGACACAACAATCTTGCGGCGGGGGTTGCCAGATTGCAGTGCCCTAAAGGCTACGCCTCGAATGGCAAGGTTGTCCAATTCCGTCGCGCCCGAGGTGAAGACGAGTTCACTTGCATCTGCTCCGATTAGAGATGCCACCTCCTGCCTTGCCTTTTCGAGGACGGCACTGGCTCTGGCGCCAGACAGATGCGGCGAGCCGGCGTTACCAGGACGCGATGAAGCAAGCACCATCGCATCCCGTGCCTCTGGGGCGAGGGGGGTGGTTGCAAAACCGTCAAAATAGGCCGGCTCGTCCACGTCTTACCCTACTTGCCCTCGTCCGGTTCAAAGTCAGCTTCTTCGGAAGCCTCCCAGGTTTCGTTTTCGTCCTCCACCACGGGGGCTTCGGCGGCATCTTCAACCACGGGTGCTTCTTCCAATGCGCGTTTGCTAGGAACGTCGGCAGCCAACCATCCCACGTTGCGAAGGAACTTTTTGAACGCCTCATAGGCGGCGTTCGTGATTTCACTTCGATCAGACGAAGTTAAATTCTCTTCGCGCTTAAGATTGCGCGTCAAGAAATCTTTTTGATACTCATGTTCAAGTGATGCAAATATTTGACGACGGCTTTTTTCCCGTTCTGCAGTCAGTGAGCTTTCGAGCTCAGTACCAGTAGCACGCCAGATTTCGAGGATGAGATATTTATATTTCGGCCATTGCGCAGGCTGCATTTCGCCCCGGTAGACAACACGTCGGAATGTTGAATTGGACGGTGTGATTTTCCACTCGCGGATTTCACCTTCCAGCGCGTCTTGGAACACCTCGACTAGGCGCTTGAACTCGCGCGAGCTGCTGGGAGAGAAAAACCCGTTGATGTCTGCGATGAAACCGTCGAACGCGGTTTGCGTATCGACGCCATCAAGGCCCTGCTTGGATCGCTCCAGATTGGCGCGTTCAAGTTCGCTGAAGAACCCAGCAATCATAGCCGTCTGAAAAGCCACTGTGGTCAGAATATTATCATAAAGCTTGTTCACGAAATCGACAACGCGAGGGTGAATAATGCCCTCTTCGGTCTTAAGTACTTTCTTGTCCGATACTTTAGATAAAAAGCGTTCAGCTCGCTCAAATTTGAGTTTGCTTATCAATTCATCAACTAGCTTTTGCGTGCCGTTCAAACGATCGAGAATTTCCCGGAGCTTTGGCGCATCGGCGCCAAATTCTTGGGAATCAATTTTTGCTGCTAGGTTTGCCGTGTGAGCTGCGAAGGTGCGGCCAATCCCCTGCCCTTCGAAAAGGATAGGACGGACGCGGGTGTTAGCCTGAGATCGCAATTGCTCGCTAAGCCAATACACCGCACCCGAATGCGCCGCGTATGGCGCAAATTGTTGGAAGGCTGACACGACGTAGTTTCCGAACCGCTCACGGAACTCTTTCGTAAGGATGTCGCCTGCTGCCGACGTGTAGAACTGACGCGAAGTGGCATCCGCAAGATCTGCACCAAGGAGGTTTCGTCCATTTAGACGACGAAAGGCCGCAGGCTCCAGATCGGTACGCAGATAATAATTACCCGCGCGGGGCTTAGCGCCGTTCACATCCTCAAGCTTGTTCAGAACAATGTGCTCAATGAGGTAGTAGATATGGTTGACGCCAGAAATCGCGATTGGACTTTCGATCTTTACACGATCGTGAGCTTGATCGAGTTCGATATTGCTGATTTCCAGCGTTGAACCCGAATGAAGGTCTCCCTTTTTGATCGTGGAGAGTGTGTCCCGGAGGAAAAGCGCGATTAGATCATTATCGTCGAGCAGCCGATTGCGTGAGGCTGAAACTTGCCTTGCAGTTTTATTTAGGGTCAAGAAGATTGATCGCGCAGCCATCTTGACGTTGTATTCGCCATTGAAACTCTCATCGAGTTGCGGGAAAGTACAAAACATCACAGGAAGACTGATATTTTTCAGTTCAAACTTCCTGATATAATTTGTAGTCCACTCCTCATAGTAGTCTTTATATGGCGCCTTCATG
The DNA here is from genome assembly GCF_035818615.1 of Sphingobium sp. CR2-8. Taxonomy (NCBI): domain Bacteria; kingdom Pseudomonadati; phylum Pseudomonadota; class Alphaproteobacteria; order Sphingomonadales; family Sphingobiaceae; genus Sphingobium; species Sphingobium wonjuense. The sequence continues at coordinate 44,979 of NZ_JAYKZY010000003.1, forward strand.
GCGTCATTCCAATCTTGCTTTAGGTTCCGATAGACTGCCAGCAGGGCCATGGCCCGATGCTGACCATCTACGATTACAAGGCGAGACTTGTTGGTGTTCAGTCGCAAGCGAACCAGATCATGCTCGTACAACTTGCCGTTCTGAAGGGGTTGCACAAACTCGAAAACCTCCTGTCCCTTCGCGCCGGAGCGGATGATTTGGGCTTCATGCCCCTCCGGCATCATTTCTACCTCGGTGGAGACAGTCGGGTAGAGATCGGCAGGCTTGTTTTCGTATGCTTTGACTGGAAGAACTACGACAATGATCGGCGGAAAGAGCTTCACGAGATCGCGCGACTTATGGTCGAGCAAATACGGAACCAGTTCAGATGAAACGCGTGCATCGTCGATGTCGCGCTGCATGATTTCATCAAATTCGAGATCCACAGTCGGGAAGATTTCTCGAACGGGGGCGAGGTGTTTCAGAACCTCTTCATTTGAGCCATTCTCGAAATCGAGTCCAACATGAGTGAGAAAGTATTTCACTTCCACCGACTTCTGCGTGTCGCTACCGGCGCCGACGCTGAAGCTACCGACTGACCCTTCAAGCGTAAGATTAAGAGCGGATGTAACGCTTAGACCCAGGGCCATTTCAATTTCTTCCTAAGATGGGGTAATATATCCGGTTAAGAATGTTCTCAATGTCAACTGCTGTCTTGTCATCAGCGGCAGTCGTGCATGTGAATACAATTAATCGGTCAGGGGGAATTTTCCGTTTCGCAATTTGCCAAGCAAAGCCGGCATCAGTGTTTCGGGCCGGCTCAGCCTCCTGTCGATGTAGGCGTCGATACCTTTCGATAAGCGACTTGTGGGTAGCTAGGCGGGTCCGGAGTTGGGTCGCCATGCCCATATAGAGAGGACTGGCAAACATAGGCGCGGACATGTCTAAAACGTTTCTGATCGTCCGCAAGCGATCGGGATCATCAACGATGCGCTGCACTAGCCCGCCTGAAACACGAAAGTTATGTTCCAGCGTTCCGGTATATGTTGGCTTGAGGGGGCCCTCTATCACTGCGTGATATGGATCTTCCCGGAAATGTCGGAACACTCGGTTATCGAGCGTTTCCCTGACAAGGGCTTCGGCGGCTGAGCGGTCGAGCTCACGACATTCCTTGAGGCGAACGATCGTTTGCTCAAGGTCGTAGTCCGTAATTTCGGGGCTATAGTACCAAGCGTACACCCCAGGCAGTGCGGGCGCATTCACGATGTCAGCCCAAACATGCTTCTTGATAGGATCTGTCATGTCGCGGGGCACGGCAATGCCATTTGAGGGAACGAGTGCCATTGTATTCCAACCATCAGCAGTAACCGTCCCCCGGGCCCTTTCCCTCGCTCGCTTTGGCAATGACGAAAGCCGCAGGAGTGATCGTTGTGCAGCATAGCGAGGTCGAGTTGAGCGGCCAAGATAGCTCCAGCTTTGTTGTTCAGATTTATCAGCGCACTTCAAAGACTAATGCCTAAGATCGGGCTGGCAGGTATCGCGCGGTAGGCAAGCCACCTGACCGCGGAATGTATGGGTGATATATCGAATTCTATCTTTAGAATTTTGATCATTTGGCATCCCCTGCGTTGATTGCATCCTGCTCTGGCGCAGGTAGATGCCTATATAAAGTCGCTACCGACACACCGATGGTGGGGGCAATCTCGCGTGCCGTCATGCCAGAAGCTAGTAGTTTGCGCGCGGCGTCGATGCGCTTTGGTGTCATCACCGTTTTACGCCCCCCTACCCTGCCCTCGCGCTTCGCCACTATGAGCGCGGCCGTCGTGCGCTCACGCACTAGATCGCGCTCCATTTCGGCCATGGCCGCCATGATATGAAAGACCAGCTTGCCGGCTGTACCGGCAGTATCGATCCCATCCGTGAGGGATCGCAGGCCGATTTTGCGTTCGGCCAGGTCGGCGGCAAGATCGACGAGTCCTTTCATCGTCCGGCCAAGACGATCAAGTTTCCATACGACAAGGACGTCCCCCATGCGCGCGTGGGAAAGTGCATCTGTCAAACCCTCCCGGTTCGCCTTTGCGCCACTGGCCTTGTCGGAAAAGACCTTTTCACACCCGGCTTCAGACAACGCGGCGAGCTGCGGTGCGAGATCCTGCTCTGGAGTAGAAACCCGGGCATAGCCAATCAGCATGGTTCGCTCTCAAAACTCATCTGCGACGCCTAGCACGAGACTCTTATTTTGCGAAAGTGTTTTGAGACGCGCTTATCGGCTGCTACACGTTCTCACATGATGGCGCTTCAAAAACGATCGTTTGCGAGACAGGCCGATGGGTCGTTCCGGGCTACGGTCGCCGAAAACACGAACGCTGTCGACGGAATGTGGCAAACGGTCATCGAAAGCACGAAGTTTGACCCCGAACGGGGCCGTGATTGCCGCAAGACGGAAGCCATCCCCCCTATTCTTCGTGTTTTTGGCGACCGATCGGTGCTGGAACCGATCGCATGAGCCAGGAGGCCTCCATTCAAGGCGACCTGTTCGCTTTTGATAGCCCGCTGCTGACCGAGGTGCGCGGTGAGCGTTCGCTTATGGCGTTTCCGTTCTTTGCGCTCAGCAAGACAAAATGGACGAAGCCGCTCGAATACAAAACAGAAGCGGTGTCGATCGAGATCGTCTGCACGCCCAAGGGCGTCGCCACGATCTACGACAAAGAAGTTCTGCTATATATCGCGAGCCTCATGGTCGCGAAGCTGGATGCTGGTGAGCAAGTATCCCAAGATTTCTACTTCACCGCGCACGATCTTTTCAGGGTAACGGGCGTCAGCGGATCTTCGCGCTCTTACACGCGCCTTTCAGATGCGTTGGAACGTCTGCAAGGTACTCAGATCAAGACGAACATCGAGGCGGGCGGCGAAGGCCAGGCGGGGTTCTTCTCGTGGCTATCGGATGCCCAGCTTCACTATACCAAAACCTCGAAAGGCGACAAACGGCTCAAGGCCATCAAGGTCCGCCTCTGCGATTGGTTGTATCGGGCAATCCTGCGCGATCGGCGCGTGCTCGATTATGATCCGACCTATTTCCAGCTCGGCCCGATCGAACGACGCCTATATGAAGTGGCTCGCTCCGCTTGTGGACATGGGCCGATCGAAGTGGAACTGGAAGAACTTCGGTTGCAGACCGGCTATCAAAGCTCGCTCAAGCATTTCCGCTATGAGCTGAAGCGCATAGCTGACGAGAGCAGCATTCCCGGGTTTCTATTCGACTTGGTGGATCGCGCCGAAACTGCTGGCGCTACTCGCTCGCGTAAGAACGCTGGGGCGGCCAGCGTAAAGATTACGCCGAAGCTACTGCTTCAGAGCGCCTAACCCAGCCCCTTTCTGCCTCCCGCGAATCATGACTCAAATTCTGCGCCGGAATGGTCGCCGAAAGCACGAAGCATGGTCATCGAAAGCACGAATGCTGGTCGTCGAAAACACGAATGGCGACGCAAACGGTCATCGAAAGCACGAATTTTAGTGCCGATTGGTCACTGAAAGCACGAATCCTAACGGTTTAACCGCGCTCCCTATTCGGCCACAAATATTGCTGCGCTGATTGCACTGTGCGTCGGCGAAGCGGGGATCGGCTGTGACCACCTAAAACGAATGCCCGGCACGAAGGCCGGGCACCCTGGAACGTGATGAGCGATGCTTGCAGGCATCGATCGGGACGTAAGACATCCTTCTCATACCTGTTCCTGAGCTTTGGTTCAAGGGAGCGTGCTTCGCGCCACGGATGAGTTTTGCCTGGTCCAGCCTCCATTTGGAGGTGGAATATGGCTCTATCACTAGGCGACGCTGCCTTGTCAGCGTTGGGCGGCATGGTGTCGACGCACAAGCCCGCACGGTCGGGCGCGCAGCATCGAACCGGCGCGCCCGTTCGGCGTGACAGCGCCGAAGCGGGCACGTTTGAAGAGACATTCTTTGCTGTTCCCGCAAAGGGGGAGACAGATCGCCTCCTTCATGTGGCCCGCAAAACGCTGGATGCAGGACGCCGCTTGCGCCGCGATGCGCGCAGCGGAGCCAGAGAGCTGACCGCAGCAGAACGCCTCATATCCCGCCTCACAGCAAGCGCTGTACGTGTCTATGAGGAAATCCTAACGTTGGCGCGGCTCAATAAGGGGCGGGTCTATCCCAGCTACGATCATCTATCGGCCGCGACGGGCCTTGGACGCGCGACCGTCGCGAGAGCACTGACGATCCTAGAGACAATCGGCTTTGTTGTCAGGCAGCGTCGTTTCAATCGCGTAGCGAATGAAGGGGCTGGGCCGCGTTATGAGCAGACATCTAACGCCTATCGGCCGCTGTTGCCAGAAAAGGTGCTCGCATATCTTCCACGCTGGTTGCGCCCGGCACCTGTGCCAGAGGATGAAATCCAACGCCGAATTGACCATCAGGAAGATACCCAGCTCATGCTTAAATCATTGTCGTGCCGCGATCTCGCGGAAACGGTCGTTGATGGCCCGTTGCGCAAGATCCTGGCGAAGCTGGGAGCAGCCATAGATAGTCGAGAGCGTGAGTCTCAAATTGATCCTGAACCGCTAACTGATTCATATTTAAATAGGCTCAAAAGAGTTGGCCTAGTCGGCCAACGCTCTAACGCCTGACGGCGACCATGCCGAAAGGTCACACCCCACCGATAACGTCCCACGTAACGCACGTTCAGGACGCGCCAGCTACGCCGTCGCGAATGCTCCCAGCGGGAGCAGGCGGCTTGGGCAGCGCCAGAACGGCGATGCTGTGCTTGGCGAAACGTCAAAATCGGTGCTCAGTCGAGCCACAGCGCCTGTTTTGACGAATAGTGCATTGCTGCATTCCTCGATCTATCGACCCATGGCATCGGGCCTACCCGCTAGACTTACATCGTCCGCGAGAAATGGCACTCTGGTCCCAGGTTCGCTCGGCTGTTCCTGAGCTGATGGGCATATGGGCGCTGACCGCCTCATACGATCAAGTGAATAACCGCTGCGCTACGGTTTCCGCCACGCGGAGCCTCCGTTTTTTCACTGGATCGCGGCGGCTGCGCGCCCTTTCAATTCCCATCAGGAACGAGCCTGATCGATTGGAAGGACAAGACCATGCAGAACATCGCGGAGTTTCGGATCATCGGGCGGGTTGGCAAGATCACCGAATATGACAAGGTGACGAAGATCAGCATCGCCTCCAACTACAATCGGCAGGAAAATGGCGAGTGGGTGACGGACACGCACTGGAATGAGGTTTCGCTATTCGGCAAGATGATCGAGCGCGGCACCAAAGCACAAAAAGGCGACTTGGTGCATATCGCCGGTCGCCTTCGCCAGAACTCCTATGAGACGCCGGAGGGCCGGCGCTACACGGTGGAGGTTATCGCCGACGGTTTCGCAGTCCTGGCAAAATGTTCCGACGAGAGAAGTTAAGTGCGATCAGGGCCGCCTACTGGCGGCCCTTCCCTACGGCGCAGCTCCAGTTCGACCGCCTCACGCATGAAGTCGGCCTGGCTTTCACCCTCGCGCAGTATGGTCTTGATACGATCAAGTGTGCCCTTGGGAAAACGCGCGATCGTCTTATCCTCCATTGGAGGGCGACCGACAGATCGGATCTTGCTAGACGTCATCCAATGCCCTAATTACCGATACCGCATATTGACCGTATTAGCGGTATCGTATATTAGAGCGATTGCCTTTTATCAAGGTGTGACGGAGACGAGTGATGTGGGACAATCTACTGACGATCGGGCTATTTGTCCTGATTGCGTGGGCTATCCTCTCCAGCGATAGCAAATATCGCGGCGCTCGTACCTGGAGCGGTGACACCCCCGATGAGGAGGGCCGACGCAATACGCGCACGGATTCCAATTATCGTGGCTATGACCATTGGAATAATAACCGTTCGGATCGGGGCCTCTAACGCGTGCGGACCATTGCTATTAACGTAGAGAAGGGCGGCGCCGGTAAAACCACGATCGCCTGCCATCTGGCTTGGCTTCTGGCTGACGCCGGACATCGCGTTCTTGTGCTCGACCTCGATCGCCAGTGCAATGCCACCGATGCGCTCAGCGATTTCGAAAGCTTGGGTTCGTGCAAGCCGCTGTTTGAAGCGGACTATGCCGCTCCTGTCGAGCTGCCTCGGCTCGCGATTTACTCCAATCGGATGGGGGGCGAATATGATGCCTCCTATCCGACGGCACTTGGCAACGTGCGGAAGAATTTTCCGGTACTCAATCCGCACTTTGATTTCTGCATCATCGACACGCCGCCGTCGTGGTCATGGATCAACTTCGCCGCGCTGCTGATCTGCGACCATCTGATTGTTCCGGTCGAACTTGGACCTTTCGGCCCTGCGGCGACGAAGCAGGTGTCGGATTCGATCGCAACAGTGAACCAGCGGCGCACCAAGCCCATTCATGTTGCTGGCCTGGTTCCGAACCGGGTGCGGCCGAATGACAGCCATCAAATGAAGATGCTTGAAGCGCTCAAGAGCAAAGTCGGGAAGAACCTCTTCACCAACTATCTGCCCGAGCGCGCGCATTACAGCCAGGCTATTCAGGAGCATGTTCCGGTATGGCGGTTCGGCAAGGATGTGCGCAGTTCGTTGCCGCCTATGCGTGCTTTCCTTGAAGAAGCCATGACCCGGATCGGGAGCGAGGGATAATGGATTTCGACAATTTCGACGTCTTTGGGGAAAAAGCTGCGGTCGCGGATGCTGATCGCGTCCTGCTGATCGAGCCGGATCAAATTTATCCCGATCCCAACAATGTGCGTCGCGAGATCGATCAGACCACCATCGACGAGATGGCCTTGACGATCAGCGAACGCGGTCAGCTTCAGCCGATCACCCTCGCCCCCAAGGACGAAGAAGGTCGGTATCGCATTCTGTTTGGTGAGCGCCGCTGGCGAGCTTGCCAGAAGCTGGGAATCAAGGTGCGCGCGATCGTCAGCAAGAGCGACGATCTATCGCAGGTTCGCATCGACCAGTTCATCGAAAACGACCAGCGCGAGGATCTATCGACCGCCGACATGATCGCGTTTGTGACAGGTCAGGTCGCCGAAGGTCGGAACCTGTCGGAACTCGCGCGACTGACCGGACGAAACCGCACCCTGCTGACGCGGTATCAGGGTCTGGCGAAAGCGCCGGATTATATCAGCGCGCTGTTCTCGGACATCTCGATGCGGAGTGCGGTCGCTCTGGCCCAAGCCGCGAAGAAGGATGATACGGCGGCTCGTGCCTTCGTCGCGAACACGGCGGTCGAAGATATGACCGTGCTGGCGTGCGAGCGATTTGCGCGCGATATTGGCGCGAAGAAGACGGCTGCTCCTGCAACCGAGCTGGTCGAACCTGATTTGGGCAATGTCGAGTTGGAACCCGCTGAGACCGAGCGCGGTACCGCCGACGTTTCGAAGGGCGAACACCCTCTTTCGACGGACGAGATCCGTACCGCCGAAGTCGAGCGCGCGATCGAGAGCGCGCCTCCCCTGACAGTAGAAGCCCCTGCCCCCTCCGCGGCTCCGATACGTTCCGGCAAGTCGAAGCCAGCAAAGCAGCGAGTGGAGCGCCCTACCATCGAGATCGAGGGACATCGCGCGATCGTCGTTGAGGCGTTGCTGCATTTCGACGGTGAAGACGCCCCCCGTATTGTGAGCTGGCGGTAAGCGCTACCGCTTTTGGCGGGCTTTCGCGCCTGACCGAAGCTCATTTTTTCCTTTCCGCGAAATTCCGATTTTGAAGCTTGATGGTGTGCCACGTGGCACACGTGAAGGCTGTTTTAGGTGGGAGATGTTTAATGGCAGGATAGGTCTTGCTGCGTTCAACGTATTACATTACCCTCCGTGTCATGTCCTCGATGCCGCAGCATTCATCCCCCACCAAGGATACTGCGATGCTCACGATGCGAATTGATCGTGAGTTGCTGGCAGCGTTCGATGCCGTCGCCGAGGGCAGGGGAGGGCGCAGTGCTCTCCTGCGTAATCTGATGCAGCAGGCGATGAAGCAGCTCGCCGATGCTCCCCAGATTTCGCCGCGTGCGCAAAGCGCCGGCAACCGCGTGTCGATAACACTTACCGATGCTGAGGCTGCGGTTGTGGATCAGCGCGCGGCGGAGAGGGGGGTAGATCGCGCTGGTTGGATCAAGGCGCTGGTTCGCCGCCATGTGGGATTGAAAGGTGCGGTCGATGACGGTCTGCGTGATGCAGTCGCCCCGGTTCGAATGCAGCTTCAGCGCATTGGGCGCAATCTCAACCAGGCCATGAAGGCGGGCAATGCTGCCATGATGGCGGACAGCGGACTTCAGATCGACCGCGAGCTGCGCCGGATTTCTGACATGCGCGAGGACATCAATGACCAGGTGGCGTTGCTAGGCGATGCCCTGCGCGGCGACCTCAGTTTCTGGAAGGTCGCAGACTGATGCCCTTCGGTGAGCATGAGGAAGAACTTTGGGAGGCGATGAAGCCCCGCTTCCGCCCTCGTCTCGTAAGTGACCCGAATGCCCGTTATGCGCGGAATTTAGTCAGGGGAACCGGCGTTGCCGCCATCCCCGCCGCACTGCGCGCGATCGACCGTTCGGCAAGGGCTACACTTGCGCGCGTCGTGCGCCGCACGCCGGAAGTGCTGGTCAAGGTCACGGGCCGTAAGAAGGCCGCCGAGCACCTTGCGGCTCACCTCGACTATATCGGTCGTAAAGGGGAAATCCCGCTCGAAACACGCGATGGCGAAATGATTTCGAGCAAGGGAGAAGCGAAACAGATCGCTGAAGAATGGTCGGAGGCATTGGCTTGGCGTCGCGGTGCAACCGTGTCGGCCGTATCGATGGTCTTTTCGATGCCCGCAGGGACTGACCCGGAGACGGTCAAGCAAGCCGTGCGCGAAACTGCGGAACGGCTCATTGGCGACAATCATGATTATCTCATGGCATTGCATACTGATACGCCGCGTCCCCATGTCCATCTGACGGTTCAGGCAGAAGGTCTTAACCGCAAGCGGTTCGATCCTCGCCGGGAAGACCTGTTTCGTTTCCGGGAGGGGTTTGCCGAGGCGTTGCGCAGCCGTGGTGTCGAGGCGGAAGCAACGCCCCGCTATACGCGCGGGCAGGGAAGGGCGGGCACCAGCATGGCACTCACCCAGCTCCGGGATCGCATTCGCAACGGAGTCTCCCGGCAGCCAACCGAATCGGATATGCGGCAAGCCCGAGAAGCGATGTTGATCGCGCTTGGCAAAGCGGAGCAGCCTGCGTTTGTTGGTAAGTCGCGCGCGCGGTGGGAAACCATTAAATCTCGCTATAGCGCCGCAGCGGATAGGCTAGACCAGAGCGGGAAGGACGAGGATCGCGTGCTCGCTCGCGAGGTGCGGCAGTTCCTTCGCGACCGCGCGGAAATAGAGACGGTGCCGGACAAGGTTTTGCGGCATGCGGAGCGCCGTGTCCGGGCTGAACAAGAGCGCGGGAGGGGGCAGACCAGCCCTGATCCGGGTGTGCCACGTGGCACAGAGCCGCCGCGGTCGAGGCAACGATAAGGTTACAGCGGCAGCTGGGACTTTGCCGCCGTTCAAAATCGAGTAACCGAGCGGCAGCTTCCGGCGACAGCTGACATTGCAGCCTGCCCGTATCGCCGTCGCGCTATACTAGTAGAGGCCGTATCGCAGAACGAGCAATCCCGAGAGGGTTACCACCATGATCGCTACGAGTGGCAACCCGGTGCGCGTGTAGTCCGCAAACCGATAATCGCCTGCCGACATGATCAGCATGTTGGTCTGGTATGCGACCGGCGTGGCGTAGCACAGGTTGCAGCCGAACAGGACGGCGAGCACCAGAGGCTCGACCGGTATGCCCAGCTGTTGCCCCAAGCTGAAGGCGATAGGCGTTCCGACGGCGGCCGCAGTCGTGTTGGATGCGAAGTTGGTGAGCACCGTCACGAACAGCATCACAGCTGCGAGCACTCCCGCCGCCGGCAAGAACTGCAATCCCAGCGCGATCAGCTCGCTCAGCCAAGCTGCGGCCCCGCTTTCGAGAACGATGCGGCCGATCGCGATGCTGGCCGCGACCAAAACCACCACCTTCGCCGAGAGCGCGCGGCCGATCCGATCAAAGCGCACACAGCCGGTGACCAGCATCGCGATTGCGCCACCGAGCGCGGAGATCGCGATCGGCACTAACCCGATGCTCGCCGGCACCACCGCGCTCGCCATGATCGCCAAAGCGAGCGGCGCCTTGGATGTGCGGGGCAGTTCCTTGGCACCTTCGAGAACCAACATGTTCTCGGCCAGTGACATGCGCTCGATGCTGCCCAAAGCGCCGGCCACCAGTAGGATATCGCCTTCGCCAAATGGGCTGTCGGTCGTGAGGTCGACCAGCGGCTGCGCGAGCCGAGGCCGCTGCGCGCGATGAAGGCCGAGAATCGCGACATTATACAGTTCTGCAACGTTGGCGGTAGCCACACCCTTGCCAACGACGCCGGAATCTTTGGTCACGGCCAGTTCCGCGACGGTAAGATCCTCGCCGGTTTGTGCGTAGCCGCCGCGCAGCCGGTCCATCAGCCATGCCGGCGCGGCGGTAGCCCCAAGGATGCGCATCGTCTCTTCCAGGGCTGCATGCGTTGCGCGCACGAGCATCCGGGCACCTCCATGCGCCTCGCCGAGCAGTTCGACATCTGCCGGCAGCCTCGCCGCGATCAGATCGCGCGACAAACCGTGGGCAAAGGAGTTATCGCCAAGCCGCAACATGGCGGTGAACCGGCGCGCCTCGTGTCCCGCTGCAACGGAATTGTCGGGCAGAAGGCGTGGCATGACGAGCCAGATGAACGGCAGCGCCACCAAAGCGGCCAAGAGGACGATCGGCGTGAAATGGAAGACGGATATCGGCGGCATGCCGAGGTCGCTGGCGATCGACACGACTAAGAGATTGGTCGAGGTGCCGATCGTGGTCGACATGCCGCCAATCAGCACCGCGCTGTTGACCGGGATCAACGTTCGCGAAGCGGGCATGCCGCCGTTCGCCGCAATCGCCGTCATGACCGGCAGCATCAGGACGAGTACCGGCGTATCATTGACCATCATGCTCATGCCGAATGCGAGCAACAGCGTGACGAGAAGCCCGACCTGGCGATTGTAGCGCCAGACCCGCGTCAGCAGCCGCGACGCTGGTTCGAGTGCGCCGGTGGTTACCAGACCCCGCCCCAGCACCATCAACGCGCAAATAGTGATGAGCGCGTAGTGGCCGAAGCCTTCAAATGCCAGCTTGAGCCCGTCGGTCGGGGACTGTCCGGGAAGGGGAAACCAGTAGAGGCCCAAGGCTATCGCGCTGATCGTCAACAGCGAGATAATCTCGACCCGTGCGCGTCCGGATACGAAGCCATAGAACATTGCGACCGTTAGCAGCATCGCGCCGATGGCATGTGGCTGTGGGGCGCTGATCATTGGTTCGGATGATCCGACCAGGGCGTGTTGGTATCTTTCGCTGTTTGGGAAGATCCGGCGGCTTGATCTGTCTCGGCCTGCGGCGGCAGGAACGAGAGCGACAGAGCGTGGTAAAGGCGTTCCTTCGAAACAGCTTGCGCGACGAAGTCAGCGACAAGCGCAGAGGCGAGCAGGGGCATCATCAAGCCACGACTGGCGGTCGTCTCCGATATGATGATTACTGCGGTCAGCGGTGCCCTCACGACGCCGGTGAAGTAGGCGACCATGCCGAGTAGCACAATGGCACCGCCGGGATAGGCGGGAAAGAGCCAGCGGAGCATGTCGCCCACCCCGGCGCCAACCGAGAGCGACGGTGCGAATATGCCACCGGGCATGCCCGAAACGGCCGTCGCGAGCGTCGTCGCCAGCTTGGCCAACCCATACCAGTGCGGGGCATCGGCACCGGTGATGATCGCGCGCGCCGCGCCGTAGCCGGTGCCCCATGTCAGCCCGGTTGTGACGCCGATGACCGCGACGATCACGCCGAGGAGGCCGGCGAACAGAATCGGCCGCGTTCGCAGCCGAATGACCGGCGCCCAGCGGGTGCGCCCCGTCGCCAACACCGCCCGCGAAAAGAAGGCGCCCAATAGTCCGCCCAGCACGCCGGCGACCGGTGCTGCCAGCATCGTCTCGTGAACTGAGAGGGTCTGCCGCATCACGCCGAAATAGATATAGTCGCCGGAGAGGCCGAGGCTGGTCATTCCCGCGATGAGCACCGCAGCCATGACCAGCAACGTCATGCGCTGTTCGTACGCGGCGGCGAGTTCCTCGATCGCGAAGGCAACGCCGGCGAGCGGTGTATTGAATGCGCCTGCCACGCCGGCCGCGCCGCCGGCGATGAACACCGACGCGCGCAGCGGAATAGCCATAATCCGGTGCGCGTAGCCCATGATCGATGCCGCGATCTGCACGGTCGGCCCCTCGCGCCCCGTCGAGGCGCCGACGAGCAACGTGCCGATCGTCAACGCGAGCTTGGTGACGACGATCCGCGCCGACACGAGCGCGGACATCGCGTGATCGGGATCGCGCGTCGCCGCCATCACCTGCGGAATACCCGAGCCGCGCGCCGCAGGCACGAACCGCGCGGTGATGCCGGCAATCGCGGCATAGCCCAGCGGCGTGATGATCAGCGGCGCCCACCACCAGCGCGTGGCGATGACCGCAAAGCGCTCGCCCGCCCAATCAGCGAGATGTGCGAACAGGAGCGCCACCAGCCCGATCGTCACCGCGCCGCCGAGGATCGCTACCCGTCGGCGCCATACCGGTGCGGTAGGTCCGTGTTCGCGAAGCAGGTCGCGTGCTTGGTCAGGAAGTCTCACGATCAGCCCTCCGCCGGAGCGCCGACTGCAGCGGCGACCAGGCAAACCAGTCCGACCGCCACGAAGCCGATCCGCTGTGCCACCGTGCCCTTGCAGTCCTTGACCGATACGATCAGGGCCAAGGCGCATTGCAGGGCGTAGAACAATGCGAATGCGCGTGAAGAGAGGGCAACGACCTCGAACGGATCGGTGAGCCAGACGATCAGGATCGCGAGCCCGCTCGCAAAAGCGAAGGCGAGCGGTACGCTGATCCTCCGCCGTGACACCTCGTTGACGAGTCCGCCCGAGCCGATCGAATCCGCGACCGCCGCGCTTAACTGGCTAGACACGGCCCCGACGAGCACGAAGATCCCCAGCGCAGGCGCGATCAGCTCCATGATGTCGAGAATGCCGGCAACCCCCTCGGTGGCGGCTGCACGAGACAGAAACGGCGTCAGCAGCGCGATGAAGGCGAGATAGATGGCCGATGAGATCCACTGAGCGTGGCGCATCGTGCGAAACCGCAACTTGGCCGGATAGGCGTGGCCGAGATAGCGCGATGTCTCGAAGCCCTGGACGGTGATGAGAAGCCCAAGCAGCATCGGCACGCTGGCGAACGACACCTTCGCGGGCGGCAGCGGGTCACCGGCGCCGTTTATCACCCACGAAATAGCAAGGGCAGCGAGCAGGCCAGCGATGATCCCGATCTTTATCGAGACAGTGCCGTGCGCAAGGTGCTCGACCCTGCGTAGGCTGCCACCCAGCGCGAGCAGGGTCATCAGGCCGATCAGCACCGTGACAATGACATTGGCCGCGAGCGGCTGCGACGCCGGGTCGATCGGCACCGGCTTTAGCGAAAATTCGGCGAGCAGCTTAAGATAGTAGGCAACCGATACCGCATAGGCGAGCGCCAGCACGCCCTGGGTGATCCGTGCGAGCCAGGCGACCGGATCGTTGAATCGGGCAGCGGCGAGATGCGCCTCGACATGAACGATGTTGAAGCGGATCACCGCACCGGCCGCATAGGCGATGGCCAGCAACGCGGCCATCGCGCCGAACGCCGCGCTACCAAACTCCTTCGCCAGCAGCGGCCCGCAGATCAGGAAGCCGGAGCCGATAATCGAGGCGAGCGGGGTGACGGTGGCTCGCCACCCGTCGCTCCTTGCGAACTTTCCCACGGTCAGCGCGATCGTGACGACGATCGCGACGATCAGGGCAATAGCGACGATCATGCTGTTCCTCCCAGCCAGGCGTTGCCATCTCGCAGACGGCGTTTGTAGTCAGGCTCGGCGAGGGCCCGAAGCAAGTCATCGGCCCGGCCGAGCACCGTGTCGCGGCACGCACCGTCCAGCGCTTTGTCTGCCAGTGCCCGGAATGCCCGGGTCTGTTCCGCCAAGATGGCAATGCGGCTTGGATCGTCGCAGCTGAGGGCCACGTCACCCAACGCTTCGAGGAACCGATTGCCCGCAATCATGTCGGCGCTGGCATATTGAGCGAGCGCGCCAAACGCCCGATGGATGAAACTGCCGAATGTAACCGGATGGGCGATGACCCGCAGCGTGCCCTCGTTATCGGCGCGCAGACGCGACGGCAGGTCGCGCCGCGCAAGGTCCGCCATCGCGGCGCCGAGCCAGTCGAGGCAGCTATTGGCAGTGAACGGGTCGTTTACCCCCGGCGACAGCGCGCGGGCCGCGATCTCGACCAGCTCGTCGATCAGAAAGCGCAGGTCCTGGAGTGCGGTGCGGCGCGCACCGACCGCGAACGCCTCACGAAGCGCCTTGGATGCGTCTTCGTCGCATTCCTCGGCAGGCCATGCTTCCAGCAGCACGCTGCCCTTATGCGCAAAGTCGCCCGACTGATATTGGAGGCGGATCACCAGATCATAATTGCGCGCAGCATCCAGCAGCGTGCTTTCGTCGATAAGCTGGATGTAGCCAATATCCTTTGACCGGACGGGTGCCCGGCGCTCGACATCGGCAGGGGTTGCGTCTTCGCGAAAGGCGCGTGGGATGCGGGGATCGTCGGCAGCTTCGGTGAGGGGCTGGCCGACGAACACCGGGAAGCGGGCGTCGATCTCCGCGATCAGCTGGTCACCGATCCGCTCGATCACGTTGTTGATGTGGATTCGCATCGGCACGTGGTGGATGAAGAAGATCAGCACCGCGATCGAACAAAGGACGAGGATCAGCGCCACCAGCAGCGCGAGCTGCGGCACGAAGGCGGGCGTGCTCGCGCCGCTCTCCCCGGCCGAGCGGATCGTGCGTAGTACGACCAGCGAATAGACGAAGGTCGCTATGAACGTACCGAGCGTGACCTGATTGCCGCGGTCCGACATAAAGTTGCTCAGCAGGCGCGGACCGTACTGGCCCGAGGCGTAAACGACGGCGGCGATCGTCACCGAGAAGGTGGTGCCGGCCACGCCGATCATCGACCCACCGATTGAGGACAGCAGGCTGCGCGCGCCGTCGGGGCGCGCCGCGTAGAGCCACGGCAGCCCGTCCATCCAGGTCGAACCGGCGTGGCTGTCGATATAGACCATCGCAAGCGCCAGCAGCAGCGCGGCCAGCGCCATGACCGTGGGCACGAACCAGTAGCTTTCGCGCAGGTCGTTAGACCATCGCAGCAGGCGCGCTCTCATGCCTCCCTCCTCCCATCTTTTTCGGTAAGCCTTTCGAGCACTCGTTTGATCGTGCCGCCTTGCACAATGACGGAAAACAGGACGACGACGTAGGTCGCTGCGAGGATCACCGAACGCGCCGGCCCGTCCGGTAATCCCAAGGCCAGAGCGATCGAAATACCGCCGCGCAGGCCTCCCCATATGAGCGTGACCGGGGCTACGAGACCGTACCGATGGCTCGGCCGGATCGCGCGAAGTGGCAACAGGACCGAAAGCGAGCGCGCCGCCAGCGCCAGCGGGATCGCGGCAAGACCGAGGACGACAAGCCGGAGATCATTGGGGATCGTCACCACCTCAAGACCGATCAGCAGGAAGAGGACGGTGTTGAGGATATCGTCGATCAGATCCCAAAACTTATGGAGGTAATCGCGCGTAGTCTCGCTCATCGCGTGCGCAACGCCGGCGTTGCCGATGATCAGCCCTGCCACCGCCATCGCGACCGGGCCGCTGGCGTGCAAGGGCCGGGCAATGGCATAGCCGCCCATCACGACGGCCAGGCTGATCAGAACCTCGACCTTATAGTCGTCGATCGAGCGCATCATCCGGAACGCGATCCATCCGATCGCCAAACCAAGGAGGACGCCACCGCCGGCCTCGACCGCGAACAGCTCGGCGGCATGCGCAACAGAAAAGACCTCGCCGGACAGCGCAGATGCCAAGAGGATGGTGAAGATTACGACGCCCACACCATCATTGAACAGGCTTTCGCCGGCGACCGTCGCCTCGAGCGCGGGCGACACGTTCGCGCGCTTGAGCACCCCCATCACCGACACCGGATCGGTCGGGCTGATGAGCGCGCCGAAGACGAAGCACCAGATTCCCGGCAGCGCGAACCCGATTGCGTGCGAGAGCAGCAGGAAGCCGCCCCCGACGAGGGCAGTGGAGAGGGCAACGCCGATGGTGCTCAGCACAATGATTGGCCAGCGCCCGCGCTGCATCTCGCTCCAATCGACGTGCAGTGCGCCTGCGAACAGCAGGAACGACAGCATCCCGTCCATCAGTGTGGTGTGAAAATCGATACCGGCGATGAACTGCACGATGTCGCGCGCGAAGTCAGCGCCCGGCAGGAGCCGGTCTATGGCAACGACCAGCAGCGAGGAGATCGCGCCCATCACCGTCAGCCCGATCGAGGATGGCAGCTTCAGGAAGCGGTAGTTGAAATAGCCGAGCGCGGCCGCGAGGACGATCAGGATCGCCGCCGCATCAAAGGGCGTGAGCGCCAAGCCGCCGATCACTGGCCAACCTCGATCGAAAGACTGAACCGTTGCCCGCCGCTCGGTGCCGGCGCGGAGCCGATCCCCTGCGTCGCCAGCGCGGCGGCCACTGCCAGTGCGCGCCGCTGGGTCAGGTTAGGCCGCGCGGGCGTGCTGCCATTCGGCAGCCCTGGCACGGCCAATATGGGCACATTCCAGCGCCGCGCTGCCCAGGCCGAACTGAGGACCGCGGCGCGCGCCGATGAATCAAGCGTATCGACGTTATCGGCGAAAACGATTTCCGGCAGCGGCCCTTGCGGCGGCACGATCGCGACGCTCCAGCCATCCGTCTCGGCAGCGGCACGGGCCTCCAGCGTTCGATAGGTCGCGATGGTCGCACCCGGAAGTGGCAACGCGGCTGCGGTTGCCCGGCGGTGGTCACGATCAAGGGTCACATCGTCGGCCGCCACTCCTGTGATCAGCGCGATCGTCCGCGCCAGCGCGGTCATGCGCTGAGATTCAAGATTTGTCTGATCGCCGGCCTGTCGCAACTCCTCGCGCTGGGCATCAAGCGCGCCGGCGCCCGGCTCAAGCAGGATCTGATCGACATCGAGCCGAACTGGTCGGCCCAGAGCTTCCTCGATTGCCTGTTGCAGCACAACTGTCGGCTTGGTCTTGCTGCGTGGCGTGATGACGACGGCCCGGACGACGATAGGATCGCGGTCGAAAGCGACCTCCAGTTGCGTCACGCGGGCGTCGCTTCCGAAGCGTCTGTTTAGCAGCGAGCGGACTTCGGAAACCGTAAGCGCCTCGCGCGCGATGCGGTTGAGAGATAGCCCCAACGGCACCGCCATGACCGCGAAGACCAGCAGCAGTAAGCCGGTCTGGGTCCAGCTTTGGCGACTGGAAAGGTGATGGCCGAAGCCGTAGTAACGTGCCATCGCCGTCGCGGAGAGCGCGATCGTGATGAAGTTCGTGACGAAAAGTGCAAAAGCTCCGCCCAGTACTGGCATGTTCCAGGTCGCTAAACCATAGCCAACGACGGCGAGCGGCGGCATCAGCGCGGTCGCGATGGCGACCCCGACGATCGTCTCACCGCGACCGCGGATAATCGCGAAGCTGCCGGCGAGAGCGGCGAAGAGTGCAACGCCCAAGTCGAAAAGGTTAGGACGTGTTCGCGCGACGATCTCTGCCGTGGGAGCCTGTAACGGCGACACGGTGACGATCAGCGCGGTGAAGGCAACGGCGGCGAACGAACCGATGGCAAGTGCCATTAGCGATCGCCGCATCTCGGCGAAATCGAACAGCGCGAGACTAAAACCGAAGCCCAGGATCGGACTCATTAATGGTGAGATCAGCATCGCACCAATGACCACCGCAGGAGACGACAGCAACAGGCCAAGCACGGCGATGCCCGCCGACATCATGATCATGAAAGCGTAGCGGGGAGACCACCCGCTTTCATCGACGATGCGGGCGACTACAGCCTCATGGTCGATTGGACCGACGACATTTCGACGCCACCAGCGATAGAGGGCAAGCTGGGCCAGTCCCGCGTTGATACGCCTGCCTGCGCCCTGTGCGCGTTCGGATAACCCTTCCATGCTCACTCCGCCGTCTTCTCCAATACGCTCGATGCCGCGCTGCCAGCTCGATGCAACACCGCAAAGCCGATCAGCCCTGAGAGAAACGATCCCGCCAAAATGCCGATCTTGGCCTCGGCCTGCAGCAAAGGACTGCTGGGAAACGCGAGAAGCGTGATGAAGATGCTCATCGTGAAACCTATGCCGCAGAGCAGCGCAACGCCAAGCATCTGAATGCGGCTCGCATGCGCGGGAAGGTCCGCCAGACCGAGCCGGACAGCGAGGGTCGCACATCCAAATACGCCGATGACCTTGCCGAGCACCAGTCCGGCCGCCGCGCCGAGCGTGACGGGGGCCATGAAGGCACCAGGCGGCAGTCCGAGAACCGGAACGCCGGCGTTTGCGAGCCCGAAGATCGGAACGACGACAAAGCCGACCGGCTTGTGCAGGGCTCGCTCGAGCCGGTGGAGCGGGCTGATACTGTCGGCGTCGGAACGGCTAGGGGTGCGCTCCATTGGAATAGTGAAGGCCAGCATTACGCCGGCAAGCGTAGCGTGGATGCCGGACAGCAGCAGAAGCACCCACAAGACAAGTCCGACCAGGAGGTACGGCTCAAGGCGTCGCACGCCCAAGTGATTGAACGCGATCAGCACAGCAAGGGTGAAGGCGGCGCCTGCGACATAGGTCAGCGATAGGCCTGCGGTATAGAAGGCAGCAATGATGATTACCGCACCCAGGTCGTCGATGATCGCCAGCGCGGCCAGAAAGACCCGCAACGAGCCGGGCACGCGCTTTCCAAGAAGCGCGATCACGCCCAGCGCGAAGGCGATGTCGGTTGCCGCAGGGATCGCCCATCCGATCACAGTCGGTCCTCGATTGAAAACGAGGTAGATCAGCGCAGGGACGATCATCCCGCCGAGCGCGGCGATGCCTGGGAGAATGCGTCGCGGCCATGTTGAGAGCTGGCCATCCAGCACCTCGCGCTTGATCTCCAGACCTACCAACAAGAAGAACACGGCCATCAGACCATCGTTGATCCAGTGCCCCAACGAGAGCGGTCCAAACTTGGTGTGGAGTATCGCGTCGTAGTCTGTTGCCAGCGGCGAGTTGGCGATCAGCAGCGCTGCGACCGCAGCGCCCATGAGCACCAATCCTGCGGACGACTGAGCTTCGAGAAATCTGCGGATCGCGCTTGGGTGCGCATGGGGGTGGTACATGGTACAGTCTTCCAGACACGGCTTAAGGCCGCTAGCGGCCCGACCAGCGTAAAAGCCTGCCCGTACCTATGAATAGAAAACGAACACCCAGACCGCGTATCGCATCGGAGGTAGATGGTCGCAACCAATTCCGGGCTTATTTGCTCGAAAAGTTAAAGGGAGTATCCGCAATAAACCGCGATGGCGTCGGCCATAAACGAACGACGGGTTACGCGAGTAACGGACATCCAAAGAAGTGACACTGAATAACCGGATCTGGTCGACAGTCGCCTAACTAGGGTGTGCCATGTGGCACACCCACATAATATATTCAGCGCCCTCCAATCGAGCGGGACTTCTGCAATATCTGGTCCTGGGCCATCTCCCGCACCCGCTGATCCTGATGGACCTTGACCTCGACGCCAGAGATCGTCTCGCCACGTCCGATCCGAGCCGCGACATCTTCCTTGCGCTCCGCAATAAACTCGCGCTGCCGCCCCGGCTCGTTGGGGAAGCGGTCGGTCGCAATAGCCATAGCCAGAGCAACATGGCTTTGGGCTTTTCGTAATTCAGGGTCTTTGGCGTTCTGCACATCGGTCTGCCTGCGAAACCGCTCCGCAAGATCGTTGCGCGGTCCGGGTTGCTCCTTGGTATCACGTGCCTGATTGGCTGTGCGAATGGCCTGCTCACTGATGACTGGCTTGCCTGCCTGGCGCGCCAGTTCACGATCAGCGGCAGCTTGCGTTTTTGAATTGGGCAGATAGCCATCGATTTTTAGACCCTGCGCGGATGCGGCGAGAAATGCCGCCCGCTTGAACTCTTCGTCACCGCTGATCTTGAGCGATGTCCAACCGTTCTCCTTGGCGAGCCTGATGAGGTCGGGAAGGGCTGCTTGATCCTTGGCCTTGATGCGATCGGCGGTAATGGTCGCAACCGGCTCCTTATCATGCGCGCTGCGATAGAGTTTATCACCGACGCGCAGGAAGCGGCTTTCCAGATCAGCGGGGATTTCCATGTACCGCCTGCGCCGATCGCCTTCGGCCTCGATATTATCGGTCCGGTCCACCATGTTATCGCTCCTGTTCGATCACACCTACACGTTCGTTTCCGCGCTGCTCGGCCGCCACGTCGATAAGCATGTCGGGCAGATCCTGGATGACAATGCAGTCCATCGCGAACTCCATCGGGTCAGGGTCGGTAAGCTGATCAAATGTGGGTTCGACGCAGCCCGGTAGATCTTCGTCGTCATGGACAATGCGCGGGATATTCGCGACTTCTGGCGCTGCCAAAACGCGAGTGCGGAACAGCCTATTGGCATAGTAGCGGATTTTGTCTCCGTGTATGGGAGGGATGCCGCCGCGCAGAAGCAGCAATTCTTCCTGTGG